>JALWDS010000007.1 GCA_027036775.1 Archaeoglobaceae archaeon
ACCTGAATTTTGCGCAAAAATGCGGGGGGAGCAAACGCACCCCATGGAACTTTAACAATTGAGGTAGAATAGAAGGCACATCAAAACTAGGAGGTGTGCTATGACAACAAACATTCGCTTGGTCGCAATGCCAGAGGAGACTGGCTTTGCGCCATTGGGCGTTTTGGGCTACTGCCTGACACGGACGGCGTTTCTCGATGAAGTCTGGTCGCCCTTGAAACTTCCGATAAAGGAAGTAGTCCATGAACCCTCGGTCAAGCTGCAGGATGTGTTAGTGAGCATATTGACTGGATGTCGGTCAATATCTCAAGTCAACACGCGATTACGGTCAGATCAAGCACTGGCCCGAGCTTGGGGGCGAGGACAATTCGCCGAGCAATCAACCTTGGCGCGAACACTGGATGCCTTTGGCGCAGAACAGATTGTTCAATTACGACAAGGGAGTGAAGCCTTGTTTCGCCGAGAGAGTGGAGTGTTCCGACACCCGTTTGCGGCGGAATGGCTTTATCTGGACATTGATTTGACGCCACTGCCGAGCTCAAAGCATGCAGAAGGAAGTAGTAAAGGCAAGTTCGCGAAAAAAACAGCTATGGGCGCCAACTAGCTCGTGTCCATGCGCCGCAGTATCACGAGACGCTGTTTTCCCGAGTCTATCCAGGCAAGACTGACAGTGGACCGACCTACATTCCGGTATTGGAGGCGCTTGAAGCCAGCTTGGCGTTCACTTCGGAACAGAAAAGTAGAACGCTATTGCGCTCAGATGCAGGTTTTGGCAGCGATGCCAACGTCAATTGGGCCTTGAACAGCGGATGGCAAGTTCTAGCAAAAGGCAAGGGGGGCCGGCGTCCGTACAGTTATGCTCGTCGAGTCGCTGCAGATGACTGGCAGGCCATACAAGGCAATCGCTGGATTGCTCCCGTCAGCACGGCTGTCGAGTACGTCCGTCCCACCCAACATTTCGTATTACGCTGGTTGAATCAATCAGGCGAGATGAAGTACAGCACGGTAGTCTGCTCCATCATGACATGGACGCCAAGCGAGATCATGGCCCACTACGACGATCGTGGCGCCTGTGAAACTGAAATCCAAGTCGATAAGCAGGGTCTCAAACTCGAACGACGGCGCAAAAAGAACTTGGCTGCTCAAGAAGCTCTGGTTTTACTGACGGATGTGGCACACAATCTCTTGGCGTGGACCGCTCGTTGGATGGCTCTGCCTCCCCCGCTGAACGGATTTGGACCTCTGCGTTTGATTGAAGATGTTTTCTCTATGCCGGGACATCTGATCTTTCACGACAACCAACTTGTCGAAGTTCAACTCAACAAACTTCACCCGTATGCAGAACCTGTGGCAATAGGTCTGCAACATCTGCTGACCCATTTCGATAATCCGTGATTCAGCGTTGACTCGCTCTATCTACCTCAGTTGTTAAAGTGCGGGATGATTTTGGTCTCCCTCGATTTTTGCGCAAAAATCAAGT
>JALWDS010000008.1 GCA_027036775.1 Archaeoglobaceae archaeon
AAGTGGAGGTTAACGGCAAGAGGGCGATTTTGAGGCTTGAAAAAGCATGAAAAGGCGTTATCTATCTTCGGATGATTCATGTTTACGGGCCGGGAGGGATTTGAACCCCCGACCGCGGGATTAAGAGGCGTAATTGACTACAGGAAGCTCAGGAGTGAATTCATTGAATGGCTTGAGATGCGTATAGATAAAGGGACGGCTAAAAAATACGTAAAGCATCTTGACAGATTCTTAACCAAACCGATCGCATCACCATCTGATGTGACAAATATCATCAAAAGCATAGATCAGAGAGGTGTGAGACGTTGGTTCATCAACGCATTTAGGAATTTGTTGAAGTTCCTTGAATACGAGAAAGAATGGGATGAAACTATAATCAACAAGTATCGAAAAGTTGCAAAGACAGAAAAAGCGGGAGTTCGTGAGGTTTTTATCACCACCGAAGAACTCCTCGAAGCATTCAACAACATTCTTCCGAAATATCACATCCTGTTTAAACTCATAGTTTATTCAGGACTGAGGTTAGATCAGGCGTGTGATATGCTCGCTACATACGAACCAGAGAAACTGGTTATAAAAGATGATTTAGGACTTGCTCGCTACCCCGTAGCATCGATTAGCAAAGGATACAAAAGAGCTTATTGGGCGTATATGCCGATAAAGTTCGTTTCCGAACTTGAACGGAGATTTATCAAGTATGGAACCGCAAAGAAAGCGATCTACTACAAACGAGTTTCAGCCTTAACCATTAGGAAGTGGCATCTGAACTTCATGATTGAAAACGGAGTTCCTGAGAGCGTAGCTGATTTCATCCAAGGACGAGCATCGGTAACCGTCGGTTCTACTCACTACCTCCACAAGACAAAACAAGCAGACAAGTTCTACTCAAATCTTGTTGATAAATTCCCAATTTAGTTCTTGGTATAAAAAAGAATAAAATAAATAGAGATTAGAGTTTTAATCTTTCCTTGATAAACCACAGAATTGTATCCTTCAAAGCTTCCGAATCATCGTCGGTTCCGAGATACTTCTTTATCTCTTCTAACATTTCAGCTGTTTCCTTGTCTAGCTCCACTATAATCTCATCCATTTTATGCACCTCCTATGCATTTACACATCATTTTTGCATCGAAAAGTATTTAATATTTACGCATTTATGATGCACTTATGAAGCGAATCACCGTTAACCTTCCAGATGAGTTATGGGAGATAATAGAGAAGAATCTCAAGGGGAAGTTAGGGAATCGAGATGGGGAGATTATCAAGAATATCGTCATCGCTTGGCTATCAGAGAAGTCTTATCTCAAATCCCCAAGTGAAAAGAAGGAGTAACTAATACAATCATCTATAACCTCTACCTCTCTTGAATCCCTCTACTACATAAACTGTATTACAAAATGTCGCTAAGAAAGCCCCGCTTTTCAAAGCGGGGATGAATTAGGGGAGGCGGGAGGGGGGAGGTTGGTGGTAGGTTTTTCCGAAACTTTTAAATACTCTATTTGTGTAGTAAAACATAAGTAGTATGTGGTGTATAGTGAAGGTTAGAGTTCCAAGAAAACTTGAATCTCTATTGAATGAACTAACGAAGGAAAGTGCAAGGGTTTGGAACGAAACGAGAAAGTTTATACTTTCTCAAGTGGACTTAAACGAACTACTTAACCTCATGAGTAATAAGAAGAGTAAGGAAGCTTATACTATTCTCAACGCTCTGAAGTGGGAAGCTCAGAAAGTTGTTAAGTCAACAATTTTGCATTCGCAGACAGTTCAAGCGATTCAGGACTACCTAACAGCATCTATTAAATCATACCTGAAGAACAAGCTCAGCAATGAATCACATAATCTACCCAGAGAAGTTAGATGGTATCCGTTAGTTTGGAAGAATCAAGCGATAAAGTTCGTCAATGGTAAAATTCAGCTACCCTTAGCGAGGGGAAAGGATAAAATCATTGTTCCTTTAAAGAAGAAACACAAGAAACAACTAAGTAAGTTCTTAAATGAGTTTAATGGTATAATTAGATGGGTTGTGATAACGAAGAAACATGGTTGCTACTGGATGCATGTATTCATTAAAGCTAAAGACGTTAAAGCTGATGTCGATCCAGATAGAAGGTTGTTCATAGATATGGGGGAAATCCACCCGTTCGTAGGATGGAACGAATCCAATAACGAATTCGTACTTTTCAACGGGAGATACATCAGAAGTCTTAGGCAGTTAAGGTTAAAGCTCATTGCCAAAAAGCAATCAATGTTATCGAGAAAACAGAAAGGATCGAGGAGATGGAGAAGAATAAAGCAATCCTTCGACAAGCAAATCTGGAAGATCGAAAGGAAAATTCAAGATTTAGAGTGTAAATATGTCAAAGCTTTACTCGATTATTGTTTAGAGCATAGGATTGGAACAGTTGTCATTGGAGATTTAAAAGGAATCAGAGATAACAACGATAAAGGTAATGGAGTAAATCAGAAAATCCACAACATGTGGAGATTTAGAAAGCTAATTGATAGGTTAAAGTATAAGCTCTCCGCATACGGGATTAGAGTGGTGGAGATAAGTGAAGAATATTCCACCCAACTCTGTCCCGTATGTGGAGAGCTGAATAAACCCAATGATAGAAACTATAAGTGTAAATGCGGTTTCGAATTCCATAGGGATTTCGTCGGTGCTTTGGGTATAGCCCGTAACTTCTATAACTTCGAACTGAAAAAAGGGTTTAAGTGGTTAGTTCCTGAAAAAATTAGTGTTAAAGTGTTTAAGATAGATGTTGCTAAAGCTGTAGTTAAAAGTATCGTGGTCTGTTTAAGACCACGTAGCTGGAATGGCACGCCCGCCACAAGGCGTAGCTCGCCCGTTAGGGCGAGAAACCCCGCACTTTAGTGCGGGGAGTGTCATCGTTGTTCTTGATATATTGTAGAAGCTCACGCCAGTAAGGGTAGAGGGTTGGCTCTCCACCTGTTAGGGAGAACCTAAAATTCTCCGCTGTCAGACGGGAAACAATCTCCGCTAAAGTTTTCGGATCGAACTCATTGTTTTTAGGGCAATTCTTATAGCAGAAAATGCATTTCCAAGTGCACTTTTGCGTAACTGACAGAAGAACTTTTGCGCTGTAGTTGAATCCGAGTGTTTCTATTAGCGTAACAACATCTTTTAAATCGGACAGTTTCTTAAGCGGAATAAACTTCAAACAAGCCACCCCCTTCTTCTCCCCCTCTTCCCCCTCGAAATCGGCGTGAAAAAGGGGCAGATTTTCGCATGAGTGATGAATACGATACACTGCCAACGATGACAGTAAATTTTCCCATTGAGTCTCCCATTTGATGGGGAGAACCTGGATGCTTCCAAGCAGGAAAAACATGTTTTTGTTTTGGATTCTTTTCCTCTTCTCTCTTTCAAACTAATTTGTCTTATCAAAACTCTCACCTCCACAACTTCCTCAACCATCTACAGAGAGGAGCATGACGAATAAACTCTTCATAAACCCAATTCTGAAAATCCGATAAGTCTCCGATGAGTATTAGCTCATCGTCGCTTGGATAGTAGTATTTTCCGTTGAATCTCTGATTAACATCAATTTCGTAAACAGTGAACTCGTTTTTTGAAAATACGAGATATAAAGGAACTTCCAACTTCTTTGCAACTCTGGAGAGCGTAATAATCTGATACGTTGGAATGCGATGTTTAGATGTGTGCTTTTCTTCAAATATTGCTCTGATTGAGTTCCCAACTTCAAGAATCCCGTCTATATTGGTGAAAACAATACCGTGAATGTTGTCCCTTAGCGATGTGATCCCCACGGTCAATCCGTTCTCGATTGGTTTCCCGCAATACGGGCAAATCAATAATTACCACCCCCATCCTCCTCAATTGGGATTAAGAAACCTCTAACTTCATCATCTAACGCCAGATAGTCTTTTCTTCTAATCTGGATTATCTGATCTGGAAATGCTCTGATAATTCTCCCGTTTACCTCTACATGAACATAATCAATCGCTTTAACCTTAATCCAGTCTTCAGAAGTCAAATTATCCGTATCTTTGGAAGAGGAGTCTTCTTCATTCGAATTTTCTTCTGAAAGCTTCTCTACGGCTGACTTGTAGAATTCAGGAAGCAATCTATGCTCTGTAAGCCTAAAGATTCTCTCTTTGATATTTCCAGAATCTCCAAGCTTCTTGACGACTAACTTAGCGAAAGCCTCGGGTTGAGCATGTATAGGAACGGATGGTGTAATTAGCTTGTAACACTCCAGAATACGTTTATCAGTTTCATCAAGCTTAATTCTCGGTTTATCCTCCTTAGTCTCTTCGGATTCCTGCTTTTCTTTAGTCTCTACATTATTCTTTGATCCATCATCAGTTGGCTTGTTCTTCTTGTCCTTATCTTCTGAGATCTCTTCAAAGTTCCCTCCTCTCAGAAATTCTACAAATTCCGAGAATGGAACTTTAATAGATTTGCAATTTCTTCCATTAACTTTGTGAACTCCATACTTCCAGCCAAATCTTTCGGCTAAGGATTTTAAGGAGTCCACACCCAAATCCTTCAAAATCTTCATGACAGCACTCGTGATTATTATCTCTTCTACTCTCAAAAATGCCCAAGGGATAAAACCTTCCTGCAATAAAGCCCTTAATCTCGTTTCTAAGCTTGAGTATGCGTAGAGATCGTTCGGATTCTCAGCTATAATCTCAATCTTAGAGATATATCTTGAATAGAGGTTGTTAATGTTTTCAAGCAATCTTGCCCTAATCTCCTCATTTAAAGCTTCATTTAACTCCTCTTCCGTTTCACCTTCATAAAATTCATAAATCCAATCTGGAACATCCAACTCAGCAAATTCAAAAGCTTCTTTAAGGAGTTGAGTCGATAAGACTTGCCAATTTTCTCTCAACAATTCGGGATTTTCTGAAATCTTCTTAAAGACGAAATAACCTAGAAATCTCAAATCTTCAAGTCTTGGAAGAACATTCTCTTTAAATTTCTCCATCTCATCCTTAGAAATCCTGTCGGAAAGTGAGAAGTGAATGCCGAAGAATCTTTTTCTTACAGCCTCATCTAAAGGTAATTGTCCGTTCATTGTCATGAAGAAAGGAGCTAATGATGGTATTTCGATGTAAACTCCATGAGCATGCTTTCCTCTTACAAATTTGTTTTCTACAGCGTTCTTATAGTCCTCTAAAAGTTCCTTGTTGCTGAAGATTCCCTCGACCTCATTAACTACAACAGGAAATGTAGTTAAACTCCTAAGTCTACCGTGCTTGGCTTTGGTGTCAGCATCACCGCCTCCCTTTACAATCCTTGCCTCTTCAGGAGGGTTCCAGATTGATAGGATTATCTGAGCTCCAACTGTCGTTTTACCTGTATCCCTTGATCCATAAGCCACTAAATCTGGAAAGTGAACGACAACAGTTCTTCTAATTTGTTTTATTGCGTAAGCAAATGGTGCGATTAAACCCCATTTGATCATCGTTGTGAATCTTTCCCCAGCTTTGCGATACCACTTAGTTCTAAGCATGTCTAAGAGATGAAGAGATTTAGCCAAATCATCTTTGGAGAAATCTTCAGGTTGCCACTTAACAGCCTTAATCTGTCCATCAATGTAGTAGAAACCCGGTTTTTCAAGTTCCCTTCTAATTTCAGCTTTTCCCTTCCTTATGAATGCCGTAATGATTGAGGATAAAGCATCTCTAAGAAGTCTGGAGTGTTTAACCACACCTTCAGCCTGTAATCTTGAGAGGATAACATCCAATTCTGCCGGTCCTATTGTTAAGTTCCTGAATCCATGGAACTCAATTTCGAACTTAGTAAGACCTCCGAGAGGATCTTCATAGACAATGACTTTAACAGGGCAAACTTCTGCTACAATCTTTTCATAGACTATTCCTCCGTTGTTTTTATCCTCAAATGCTCTTGCAATTATCCCCTTTCTTGGATTGGCAACATAATAAGCCCTCTTTCTAAAGTCTATTAGGCTGAAAATCGAATCTTGGAAGGGCGATGATTGACCTAACAATTCTTCAAGTCTTCTTATAATGTCTAAAGCTCTTTCCTCTCCTAATAGTTTCTCGGCTACTTCTTGGAGTCCAGTCTTACCCTTGAGTTCCTCTTCCGTTGGAGGATTACCTCTCAGCCCGTAGGTTCTATCTAAAACGTAAATCCTGTGATTTAGTTCCTCATCCTTTTCTGCTAAGAGTTCTACAATCTTTCGGGCAGAATTATAGCTTATCCCAGCCTTCTTAAGCCATCCAGTTAGAGAGAAAATGATAAGATCTCGATAACCGACCTTATAAATTGGTCTGAGGAGATTGACGATTTCAACGATCTTACTCTCCTCTAATTCTCTTTTTCCTTCCTCCTTAATCTCGACCTTAGGAACAATCTTCTTCTTACCCTCTAAAAAGTTAATAAGGGTTAGATATTCTTCCCAAGTCAATTCAACGATCTTGTCAGGCTTATTAATGAATCTGTAAACCTTACCTGAAGGATGAGGAGAGGGAGGAGCTACAACATAACCTCCATTGGCTCTTATATCTACTCCCGGTCTAATTCCTATCCTGTTAGAAAATCGATCATGATCTGGATCTACAACCTTAACATAGTAGTGATATCCCTTGCCCGTTTCAACAATCCAAGTATCTAAGAGCTTGCCATAAAGATCAGGATGCTTTTCTGAGAGTTCACCTAGAACCTCAGCCATTACCTCTTTAGAATCAAAGTCGATTACTGCCAAATTGCCTGAAATCTTTCCTGTGATTATCGCAATTCCTAGCTTGTTCTTTCCTCCTCTGAGCTGTGGGAAGTTAGAACTCTTGAACCATTTTTCAAGCTCTTCTAAAGTTGGATGTCTATTCTGGAATTCTTTCCATTCGATTGCTGAGATTTTGTTTCCTTTCGGATTGTTTTCCGAGATGGGAACAATAATTACAGGAATAACACTAAATCCTCGTTCTGAATAGTATTTAGCCCAATTATATAAGTCTGCCACTCTCTAACACCTCCTTAAGAGGACATCTTTCGGTGAGGAAATCTCCACAAATCGAAGAATCAGAGTAGCAGGATGATGGTAAGTTCGAAACGTTTATAACTCTGAATTTCCTTCCTTTCCTAAAGGGGAGGCGCTTAGACATCGGATTTCACCTCTTTTATTTTTTAACTGCTTTTATCTAAAATTCCAAGCTTTGAAGCGTAATCATCAATTGCTCTGCGTATAACTTCAGAATCGGATGAGAGACCAAGTTTATCCTTGATTTTTCTAATTTTGTCGATATAATTTGGTGTCAATGTAACTGTCTTCTGGCGGACATATTTTGGTGGCATAATAGTTATGTGACTTTAAAGTATATATAACTTTAGGTAACTTACATCCGAGAAAAGTTATATACTTTTATCGGTAACTAAGTTATATGACTAAAGGGAAAAGAATTGAATCACCTATTAGGGAGGGAGTAATCTCAAAAATATATTCAATAGCTTACGGTGAGCCAACAACAGGGTATCAGATTGCTAAGAGGATAAATACACCGCATGTGAATAAAATATACACACTCATAAAACAATATAATGAATTATTTGATATTAAAAAAGTCAAAGAAGGGGAGAGAGAATATAAACTCATAAAGGGTAGGGCTAATGTTCTTTTAAAGGAAATCGAAAAGGAATTGAACTCAGTTGGTGAATCGTTGGACAATGCTGAAAGAGAAAAACTTCTTAACTTCTTGGATACGACGTTTAGGAATTTTGTAAAAATAGCTAATCAAAAACAAATTTGGAATGTGGTAGATCTATTCTACAATGTTGTTTATGGGTTCTGTTCAATGAGATTGTTTTATGATGATTTTATAAAAAGTGAAGAGTTTAGAAAACAGTTTAATCAACTACCAAAAAACGTTGTAGAGGAATTCTTTAAATGTATAAAAGACTCATTAAAAGAAGGTTTTGGTGAATATGTGGAAGATGCTGTGAAATTTGGCGAAGTGAATAAAGATCTTATCCAAAAAATTCTAAAAATAGCTAAGCCTCATCCATTACTTATAGGGTTCCATTTGGCATCACCATTTATATTTGATATGACAACAAGATTTTGTGAGATTTTATTTTCTATTAAAGATAATAAAGATAAAAAAAGCTGATTAACTACTTGTGTGATTAACTAAGTTAAATATTACAATTCATCCGCTACCTGCATAAAATATATGCAGGTAGCGTTAAGTTAGTAATAACTAAAATCGTTTCTCCTTCCTTCTTTAGCTGAAAGCGAATTTTATAAGGGAGTCTTATACCGCTACCCCGCTACCTCACTTATACAACAAACCCATACTTTGAAACCATAAAGTGAAAGTCGAGGTAGCGCGGGTAGCGGGGTAGCGGGTAGCCACCCAAGGTAAACCTAAAGTCGAGGTAGCGTAGGTAGCGAGGTAGCAGTTATAAAATTCTAATATTTAGATAGAAAATATTTTTTCAATCTCAACCCTTTAGTGTTCGCATTCCTTGAGCTTCGCTACTGCCCGGCTACCCCATGGTGGATCGTGCCAACGCTTAACACACCACTATATGTCTAAATATATTTTATATGCTTATATTACTAAATTCAAGATCAATACTCTCAACTACTCGTAAAACCACAAGTTATTTTTATTCACACGTGTAAATCAATCATGCCACGTAAACCTCAAGACAAGGTAAAATTAACACTGACCATCAATAAAAATATTCTTAAGAAAGCGAGGGAGATAATACCCAATCTGTCCGCCTTTCTTGAATCCGAACTTGCTAAAGCTATCGTTTTAGCTGAGAGGGGTTTATTCCCTAATTTTCAAGCGGGCCGGGAGGGATTTGAACCCCCGACCGCGGGATTAAGAGGCGTAATTGACTACAGGAAGCTCAGGAGTGAATTCATTGAATGGCTTGAGATGCGTATAGATAAAGGGACGGCTAAAAAATACGTAAAGCATCTTGACAGATTCTTAACCAAACCGATCGCATCACCATCTGATGTGACAAATATCATCAAAAGCATAGATCAGAGAGGTGTGAGACGTTGGTTCATCAACGCATTTAGGAATTTGTTGAAGTTCCTTGAATACGAGAAAGAATGGGATGAAACTATAATCAACAAGTATCGAAAAGTTGCAAAGACAGAAAAAGCGGGAGTTCGTGAGGTTTTTATCACCACCGAAGAACTCCTCGAAGCATTCAACAACATTCTTCCGAAATATCACATCCTGTTTAAACTCATAGTTTATTCAGGACTGAGGTTAGATCAGGCGTGTGATATGCTCGCTACATACGAACCAGAGAAACTGGTTATAAAAGATGATTTAGGACTTGCTCGCTACCCCGTAGCATCGATTAGCAAAGGATACAAAAGAGCTTATTGGGCGTATATGCCGATAAAGTTCGTTTCCGAACTTGAACGGAGATTTATCAAGTATGGAACCGCAAAGAAAGCGATCTACTACAAACGAGTTTCAGCCTTAACCATTAGGAAGTGGCATCTGAACTTCATGATTGAAAACGGAGTTCCTGAGAGCGTAGCTGATTTCATCCAAGGACGAGCATCGGTAACCGTCGGTTCTACTCACTACCTCCACAAGACAAAACAAGCAGACAAGTTCTACTCAAATCTTGTTGATAAATTCCCAATTTAGTTCTTGGTATAAAAAAGAATAAAATAAATAGAGATTAGAGTTTTAATCTTTCCTTGATAAACCACAGAATTGTATCCTTCAAAGCTTCCGAATCATCGTCGGTTCCGAGATACTTCTTTATCTCTTCTAACATTTCAGCTGTTTCCTTGTCTAGCTCCACTATAATCTCATCCATTTTATGCACCTCCTATGCATTTACACATCATTTTTGCATCGAAAAGTATTTAATATTTACGCATTTATGATGCACTTATGAAGCGAATCACCGTTAACCTTCCAGATGAGTTATGGGAGATAATAGAGAAGAATCTCAAGGGGAAGTTAGGGAATCGAGATGGGGAGATTATCAAGAATATCGTCATCGCTTGGCTATCAGAGAAGTCTTATCTCAAATCCCCAAGTGAAAAGAAGGAGTAACTAATACAATCATCTATAACCTCTACCTCTCTTGAATCCCTCTACTACATAAACTGTATTACAAAATGTCGCTAAGAAAGCCCCGCTTTTCAAAGCGGGGATGAATTAGGGGAGGCGGGAGGGGGGAGGTTGGTGGTAGGTTTTTCCGAAACTTTTAAATACTCTATTTGTGTAGTAAAACATAAGTAGTATGTGGTGTATAGTGAAGGTTAGAGTTCCAAGAAAACTTGAATCTCTATTGAATGAACTAACGAAGGAAAGTGCAAGGGTTTGGAACGAAACGAGAAAGTTTATACTTTCTCAAGTGGACTTAAACGAACTACTTAACCTCATGAGTAATAAGAAGAGTAAGGAAGCTTATACTATTCTCAACGCTCTGAAGTGGGAAGCTCAGAAAGTTGTTAAGTCAACAATTTTGCATTCGCAGACAGTTCAAGCGATTCAGGACTACCTAACAGCATCTATTAAATCATACCTGAAGAACAAGCTCAGCAATGAATCACATAATCTACCCAGAGAAGTTAGATGGTATCCGTTAGTTTGGAAGAATCAAGCGATAAAGTTCGTCAATGGTAAAATTCAGCTACCCTTAGCGAGGGGAAAGGATAAAATCATTGTTCCTTTAAAGAAGAAACACAAGAAACAACTAAGTAAGTTCTTAAATGAGTTTAATGGTATAATTAGATGGGTTGTGATAACGAAGAAACATGGTTGCTACTGGATGCATGTATTCATTAAAGCTAAAGACGTTAAAGCTGATGTCGATCCAGATAGAAGGTTGTTCATAGATATGGGGGAAATCCACCCGTTCGTAGGATGGAACGAATCCAATAACGAATTCGTACTTTTCAACGGGAGATACATCAGAAGTCTTAGGCAGTTAAGGTTAAAGCTCATTGCCAAAAAGCAATCAATGTTATCGAGAAAACAGAAAGGATCGAGGAGATGGAGAAGAATAAAGCAATCCTTCGACAAGCAAATCTGGAAGATCGAAAGGAAAATTCAAGATTTAGAGTGTAAATATGTCAAAGCTTTACTCGATTATTGTTTAGAGCATAGGATTGGAACAGTTGTCATTGGAGATTTAAAAGGAATCAGAGATAACAACGATAAAGGTAATGGAGTAAATCAGAAAATCCACAACATGTGGAGATTTAGAAAGCTAATTGATAGGTTAAAGTATAAGCTCTCCGCATACGGGATTAGAGTGGTGGAGATAAGTGAAGAATATTCCACCCAACTCTGTCCCGTATGTGGAGAGCTGAATAAACCCAATGATAGAAACTATAAGTGTAAATGCGGTTTCGAATTCCATAGGGATTTCGTCGGTGCTTTGGGTATAGCCCGTAACTTCTATAACTTCGAACTGAAAAAAGGGTTTAAGTGGTTAGTTCCTGAAAAAATTAGTGTTAAAGTGTTTAAGATAGATGTTGCTAAAGCTGTAGTTAAAAGTATCGTGGTCTGTTTAAGACCACGTAGCTGGAATGGCACGCCCGCCACAAGGCGTAGCTCGCCCGTTAGGGCGAGAAACCCCGCACTTTAGTGCGGGGAGTGTCATCGTTGTTCTTGATATATTGTAGAAGCTCACGCCAGTAAGGGTAGAGGGTTGGCTCTCCACCTGTTAGGGAGAACCTAAAATTCTCCGCTGTCAGACGGGAAACAATCTCCGCTAAAGTTTTCGGATCGAACTCATTGTTTTTAGGGCAATTCTTATAGCAGAAAATGCATTTCCAAGTGCACTTTTGCGTAACTGACAGAAGAACTTTTGCGCTGTAGTTGAATCCGAGTGTTTCTATTAGCGTAACAACATCTTTTAAATCGGACAGTTTCTTAAGCGGAATAAACTTCAAACAAGCCACCCCCTTCTTCTCCCCCTCTTCCCCCTCGAAATCGGCGTGAAAAAGGGGCAGATTTTCGCATGAGTGATGAATACGATACACTGCCAACGATGACAGTAAATTTTCCCATTGAGTCTCCCATTTGATGGGGAGAACCTGGATGCTTCCAAGCAGGAAAAACATGTTTTTGTTTTGGATTCTTTTCCTCTTCTCTCTTTCAAACTAATTTGTCTTATCAAAACTCTCACCTCCACAACTTCCTCAACCATCTACAGAGAGGAGCATGACGAATAAACTCTTCATAAACCCAATTCTGAAAATCCGATAAGTCTCCGATGAGTATTAGCTCATCGTCGCTTGGATAGTAGTATTTTCCGTTGAATCTCTGATTAACATCAATTTCGTAAACAGTGAACTCGTTTTTTGAAAATACGAGATATAAAGGAACTTCCAACTTCTTTGCAACTCTGGAGAGCGTAATAATCTGATACGTTGGAATGCGATGTTTAGATGTGTGCTTTTCTTCAAATATTGCTCTGATTGAGTTCCCAACTTCAAGAATCCCGTCTATATTGGTGAAAACAATACCGTGAATGTTGTCCCTTAGCGATGTGATCCCCACGGTCAATCCGTTCTCGATTGGTTTCCCGCAATACGGGCAAATCAATAATTACCACCCCCATCCTCCTCAATTGGGATTAAGAAACCTCTAACTTCATCATCTAACGCCAGATAGTCTTTTCTTCTAATCTGGATTATCTGATCTGGAAATGCTCTGATAATTCTCCCGTTTACCTCTACATGAACATAATCAATCGCTTTAACCTTAATCCAGTCTTCAGAAGTCAAATTATCCGTATCTTTGGAAGAGGAGTCTTCTTCATTCGAATTTTCTTCTGAAAGCTTCTCTACGGCTGACTTGTAGAATTCAGGAAGCAATCTATGCTCTGTAAGCCTAAAGATTCTCTCTTTGATATTTCCAGAATCTCCAAGCTTCTTGACGACTAACTTAGCGAAAGCCTCGGGTTGAGCATGTATAGGAACGGATGGTGTAATTAGCTTGTAACACTCCAGAATACGTTTATCAGTTTCATCAAGCTTAATTCTCGGTTTATCCTCCTTAGTCTCTTCGGATTCCTGCTTTTCTTTAGTCTCTACATTATTCTTTGATCCATCATCAGTTGGCTTGTTCTTCTTGTCCTTATCTTCTGAGATCTCTTCAAAGTTCCCTCCTCTCAGAAATTCTACAAATTCCGAGAATGGAACTTTAATAGATTTGCAATTTCTTCCATTAACTTTGTGAACTCCATACTTCCAGCCAAATCTTTCGGCTAAGGATTTTAAGGAGTCCACACCCAAATCCTTCAAAATCTTCATGACAGCACTCGTGATTATTATCTCTTCTACTCTCAAAAATGCCCAAGGGATAAAACCTTCCTGCAATAAAGCCCTTAATCTCGTTTCTAAGCTTGAGTATGCGTAGAGATCGTTCGGATTCTCAGCTATAATCTCAATCTTAGAGATATATCTTGAATAGAGGTTGTTAATGTTTTCAAGCAATCTTGCCCTAATCTCCTCATTTAAAGCTTCATTTAACTCCTCTTCCGTTTCACCTTCATAAAATTCATAAATCCAATCTGGAACATCCAACTCAGCAAATTCAAAAGCTTCTTTAAGGAGTTGAGTCGATAAGACTTGCCAATTTTCTCTCAACAATTCGGGATTTTCTGAAATCTTCTTAAAGACGAAATAACCTAGAAATCTCAAATCTTCAAGTCTTGGAAGAACATTCTCTTTAAATTTCTCCATCTCATCCTTAGAAATCCTGTCGGAAAGTGAGAAGTGAATGCCGAAGAATCTTTTTCTTACAGCCTCATCTAAAGGTAATTGTCCGTTCATTGTCATGAAGAAAGGAGCTAATGATGGTATTTCGATGTAAACTCCATGAGCATGCTTTCCTCTTACAAATTTGTTTTCTACAGCGTTCTTATAGTCCTCTAAAAGTTCCTTGTTGCTGAAGATTCCCTCGACCTCATTAACTACAACAGGAAATGTAGTTAAACTCCTAAGTCTACCGTGCTTGGCTTTGGTGTCAGCATCACCGCCTCCCTTTACAATCCTTGCCTCTTCAGGAGGGTTCCAGATTGATAGGATTATCTGAGCTCCAACTGTCGTTTTACCTGTATCCCTTGATCCATAAGCCACTAAATCTGGAAAGTGAACGACAACAGTTCTTCTAATTTGTTTTATTGCGTAAGCAAATGGTGCGATTAAACCCCATTTGATCATCGTTGTGAATCTTTCCCCAGCTTTGCGATACCACTTAGTTCTAAGCATGTCTAAGAGATGAAGAGATTTAGCCAAATCATCTTTGGAGAAATCTTCAGGTTGCCACTTAACAGCCTTAATCTGTCCATCAATGTAGTAGAAACCCGGTTTTTCAAGTTCCCTTCTAATTTCAGCTTTTCCCTTCCTTATGAATGCCGTAATGATTGAGGATAAAGCATCTCTAAGAAGTCTGGAGTGTTTAACCACACCTTCAGCCTGTAATCTTGAGAGGATAACATCCAATTCTGCCGGTCCTATTGTTAAGTTCCTGAATCCATGGAACTCAATTTCGAACTTAGTAAGACCTCCGAGAGGATCTTCATAGACAATGACTTTAACAGGGCAAACTTCTGCTACAATCTTTTCATAGACTATTCCTCCGTTGTTTTTATCCTCAAATGCTCTTGCAATTATCCCCTTTCTTGGATTGGCAACATAATAAGCCCTCTTTCTAAAGTCTATTAGGCTGAAAATCGAATCTTGGAAGGGCGATGATTGACCTAACAATTCTTCAAGTCTTCTTATAATGTCTAAAGCTCTTTCCTCTCCTAATAGTTTCTCGGCTACTTCTTGGAGTCCAGTCTTACCCTTGAGTTCCTCTTCCGTTGGAGGATTACCTCTCAGCCCGTAGGTTCTATCTAAAACGTAAATCCTGTGATTTAGTTCCTCATCCTTTTCTGCTAAGAGTTCTACAATCTTTCGGGCAGAATTATAGCTTATCCCAGCCTTCTTAAGCCATCCAGTTAGAGAGAAAATGATAAGATCTCGATAACCGACCTTATAAATTGGTCTGAGGAGATTGACGATTTCAACGATCTTACTCTCCTCTAATTCTCTTTTTCCTTCCTCCTTAATCTCGACCTTAGGAACAATCTTCTTCTTACCCTCTAAAAAGTTAATAAGGGTTAGATATTCTTCCCAAGTCAATTCAACGATCTTGTCAGGCTTATTAATGAATCTGTAAACCTTACCTGAAGGATGAGGAGAGGGAGGAGCTACAACATAACCTCCATTGGCTCTTATATCTACTCCCGGTCTAATTCCTATCCTGTTAGAAAATCGATCATGATCTGGATCTACAACCTTAACATAGTAGTGATATCCCTTGCCCGTTTCAACAATCCAAGTATCTAAGAGCTTGCCATAAAGATCAGGATGCTTTTCTGAGAGTTCACCTAGAACCTCAGCCATTACCTCTTTAGAATCAAAGTCGATTACTGCCAAATTGCCTGAAATCTTTCCTGTGATTATCGCAATTCCTAGCTTGTTCTTTCCTCCTCTGAGCTGTGGGAAGTTAGAACTCTTGAACCATTTTTCAAGCTCTTCTAAAGTTGGATGTCTATTCTGGAATTCTTTCCATTCGATTGCTGAGATTTTGTTTCCTTTCGGATTGTTTTCCGAGATGGGAACAATAATTACAGGAATAACACTAAATCCTCGTTCTGAATAGTATTTAGCCCAATTATATAAGTCTGCCACTCTCTAACACCTCCTTAAGAGGACATCTTTCGGTGAGGAAATCTCCACAAATCGAAGAATCAGAGTAGCAGGATGATGGTAAGTTCGAAACGTTTATAACTCTGAATTTCCTTCCTTTCCTAAAGGGGAGGCGCTTAGACATCGGATTTCACCTCTTTTATTTTTTAACTGCTTTTATCTAAAATTCCAAGCTTTGAAGCGTAATCATCAATTGCTCTGCGTATAACTTCAGAATCGGATGAGAGACCAAGTTTATCCTTGATTTTTCTAATTTTGTCGATATAATTTGGTGTCAATGTAACTGTCTTCTGGCGGACATATTTTGGTGGCATAATAGTTATGTGACTTTAAAGTATATATAACTTTAGGTAACTTACATCCGAGAAAAGTTATATACTTTTATCGGTAACTAAGTTATATGACTAAAGGGAAAAGAATTGAATCACCTATTAGGGAGGGAGTAATCTCAAAAATATATTCAATAGCTTACGGTGAGCCAACAACAGGGTATCAGATTGCTAAGAGGATAAATACACCGCATGTGAATAAAATATACACA
The DNA here is from genome assembly GCA_027036775.1 of Archaeoglobaceae archaeon. Taxonomy (GTDB): domain Archaea; phylum Halobacteriota; class Archaeoglobi; order Archaeoglobales; family Archaeoglobaceae; genus Archaeoglobus_B. The sequence continues at coordinate 16,261 of JALWDS010000008.1, forward strand.
CTCATAAAACAATATAATGAATTATTTGATATTAAAAAAGTCAAAGAAGGGGAGAGAGAATATAAACTCATAAAGGGTAGGGCTAATGTTCTTTTAAAGGAAATCGAAAAGGAATTGAACTCAGTTGGTGAATCGTTGGACAATGCTGAAAGAGAAAAACTTCTTAACTTCTTGGATACGACGTTTAGGAATTTTGTAAAAATAGCTAATCAAAAACAAATTTGGAATGTGGTAGATCTATTCTACAATGTTGTTTATGGGTTCTGTTCAATGAGATTGTTTTATGATGATTTTATAAAAAGTGAAGAGTTTAGAAAACAGTTTAATCAACTACCAAAAAACGTTGTAGAGGAATTCTTTAAATGTATAAAAGACTCATTAAAAGAAGGTTTTGGTGAATATGTGGAAGATGCTGTGAAATTTGGCGAAGTGAATAAAGATCTTATCCAAAAAATTCTAAAAATAGCTAAGCCTCATCCATTACTTATAGGGTTCCATTTGGCATCACCATTTATATTTGATATGACAACAAGATTTTGTGAGATTTTATTTTCTATTAAAGATAATAAAGATAAAAAAAGCTGATTAACTACTTGTGTGATTAACTAAGTTAAATATTACAATTCATCCGCTACCTGCATAAAATATATGCAGGTAGCGTTAAGTTAGTAATAACTAAAATCGTTTCTCCTTCCTTCTTTAGCTGAAAGCGAATTTTATAAGGGAGTCTTATACCGCTACCCCGCTACCTCACTTATACAACAAACCCATACTTTGAAACCATAAAGTGAAAGTCGAGGTAGCGCGGGTAGCGGGGTAGCGGGTAGCCACCCAAGGTAAACCTAAAGTCGAGGTAGCGTAGGTAGCGAGGTAGCAGTTATAAAATTCTAATATTTAGATAGAAAATATTTTTTCAATCTCAACCCTTTAGTGTTCGCATTCCTTGAGCTTCGCTACTGCCCGGCTACCCCATGGTGGATCGTGCCAACGCTTAACACACCACTATATGTCTAAATATATTTTATATGCTTATATTACTAAATTCAAGATCAATACTCTCAACTACTCGTAAAACCACAAGTTATTTTTATTCACACGTGTAAATCAATCATGCCACGTAAACCTCAAGACAAGGTAAAATTAACACTGACCATCAATAAAAATATTCTTAAGAAAGCGAGGGAGATAATACCCAATCTGTCCGCCTTTCTTGAATCCGAACTTGCTAAAGCTATCGTTTTAGCTGAGAGGGGTTTATTCCCTAATTTTCAAGCGGGCCGGGAGGGATTTGAACCCCCGACCGCGGGATTAAGAGTCCCGCGCTCTTCCAGGCTAAGCTACCGGCCCTATCTATGATTGAGAGACTTGAGATTTAAAAAGGTTATCCCTTGAACCTAAGGCAGTAAACGAAGAGAACCCTAACCCTTCCCCTCCTTAAACCCGCGAATTTCGTGCTGAACTTAACATCGAACCTTGAAAGTCTTTTCAGTGTCGATATAAACTTTCTCGCATCTCTTACGTCTTCAAAGTATATGTCTATTCCGTTCTTTATCCACTCTATCTCCGTGACGAACTTTCTCGCCAGTTTAACGGACCTTTCGAGCACTTCTCCGTTGGCGTCCCTAATCTGGACTATGCAGGGGTGCATCATCAAAGGATATATACTCGAACGTTATAAGGTGTTGCGATGGACGAACTGCTGATAAAGGAGTTCGACGTGAGATACATAAACGCGGTTTCGAGGAAGAATCTGAAGGAGCACGCGATGATCAGACTTATCATATCCTCCCTCGCCACTCCGGAGGAGATATTCAACCTCACGAGAGCTGACATAAGGAAAACGAACGGAGTTGGAACTGTAAGGTTGAACAACGGAAGAAAAACGAGGATTGCCCCAATAGACAACAGAACCTTTGAAGTTTTGATGGAGGTTTCTAAGGATAAGAGCAGGAGGCAGAGGATATTCGAGTATTCCAAAGCGGAGATGGACGATGTAGTTAGGAGGCACTCACCTGCCAAGAGGACTTACGATGTGGAAAGGTTAAGGAGTGCGGTAATAGAAATACTTAGAGACTGCCAGTTCTTCGAGCACGATTACGTTAACGATATTTTGAACGGAACGAACTTCGAGGGGGTTGTGGACTTCGTTCACGATATGCATCCCATGTTCTCCGGAGTTTGGGACTTGGACGACGATGAAGTTGCGGAAGATTTCATTGAGAACTACCTGATCTTGATAGGCGAAAGCGATGCGAAGAAGATTGCGGAAGACATATGCGAAAGCGTTGAGAGGGTTGAAAGGATTTTAAGAGGAATAACTTCAAGACGCTTAAGAATTTAAAAAATTAAAACATGTCGTATCTTTCAAGCCAAACGAAGCTCTCCCTTCTCCTTCTCACGGTTATGGGTATTACACCCCTCTCAAACTCTTCCTTCGCTATCTCAAGTGGATTGGTTTTGTCGGTTTCGATCAACACTGGAGCACCCAAAGCGATCTGCAAGGCCCTCGCACCGATTATACGGGCCTTCTCAAATCGAGTGTATTTAAAGGGAAACGTGCGTTTAATAGGGCATCACCCCTTTGATGGGGCCGCCGAGATTTGAACTCGGGTCACCGGCTCCCGAAGCCGGGAGGATAACCAGGCTACCCCACGGCCCCATGAAACTTGGCGATTTCGTTCAACACGGACTTGTACGTGAGAAACATCCTTCTACAGCAGTATCTCTCAATTCCCATTTCGTCTAAGGCCTCTTTTGGACTCTTTCCCTCTTCAAGCTTCTTCCTGTATTCAGCGTAGAGGTGTCCTATAACACTGCCACAGCTGAAGCATCTGATGGGGAAGTCAACTCCCTCCATCTCTCACACCGTAAATCAGAACTGTATAAAAATCTTTACCTGTATGAGGTCTGCCTCCTCTTCCTCGCTCCCCTTCCTCCCTGTTTCTTCGGTTCTTTCCTCCTAACGTCGTTGACGAGCAGATACCTGTCGTATTCCAAGTAAGCCCTCTTCAACTCCTCATCTCCGCTCCACTCCACAAGTCCCCTCGCTATCGCAGTTCTTACCGCTTCAGCCTGTCCCATCACTCCCCCACCCCTAACGGTTACGTCTATGTCAACCTTCTTCGCCAAATCCTTAGCTATTACGAGTGGTTCCATTATCGTTAACCTCGCCATCTCGGGCTGGTATATCTCAAGGGGTATCTTGTTTATCCTAACCCTTCCAACTCCGTCCCTAACCACCGCCTTTGCTATTGCTGTTTTCCTCTTACCGCTCGTTATAACCACTCTCATAATCACGCACCCCTAAACCTGTAACCCAGATACTCGCATATCTCCCTCAACGTAACGAACTTGTCGGTCTTACAAACCCTCTCGTAAAGGGCCTGTTCTACGATCTCAAACTCCCTACCTTTCAACTCCTCCGGAACACCTATAAACACCCTCAACCTCCTGTAAGCCTCCCTTCCCCTTCTGCTCTTCCAAGGTAGCATACCCCTAACGGTTCTCTTAAACAACTTCTCTGGATGTCTCGGGAAGTATGGCCCCTTCTCCTTACTCCCCCTATCGAACTTCTCCTTATATCTTTGAAAGACCGTATCCCTATCTCCAGTAACGATAGCCTTTTCGGCGTTGACTACAACTATCTTTTCTCCGTTCAACAACCTCTTGGCTATGACGCTACTCAACCTTCCCAATATGTGACCTTCAGCGTTTATAACCACGAAATCGTCACCCAAAGTTTTCAAAACCCTCTTAACGCTTACCGCCATGTTATCACCCCATTATCCTGACACCGCTACCCTTGGGGTTTAGCTCTATCAGCTCGGGTATAGTTAAACACCTACCCCCAGCGGATTCGATCTTCTTTTTAGCGGATTCGGAAAAGCTCAGAGCCACAACAGTTACCGCTTTCGTTATGTTTCCACCGCCCAAGACCTTTCCCGGAACCAATACCGTTTCTCCCTCTTTGGCGTATCTCTCGATTTTGGATACGTTTACCTCGGAGTATAGCCTTTTTGGTCTCGCAAGTCTTTCCGCAACGTCCTTCCATATCTTTGCCCTGTTCTCCGCTGAAGCTTTGAAGAGTAACTCGATTAACTTCACGAGGTTGGGATTCGTTTTCCTCTTCGTTAGCCTCTCAACCTTACTCATAGCACAACGTCGAGGTGCAATCGGTATTTAATTTTGTCGGAGAATGTCACTCAAACTCAGCAGAGGAACGAGGTTGGGAATCAAATCCCTTGCACCCTCCTCCCTATCAACAACGGTCAAAACCGCTACGACCTTTCCACCCCTCTCCTCAACCCTCCTCACAACCGAGAGAGCGGATTTTCCAGTTGTAGTCACGTCTTCAACAACCAAAATCCTCTCACCTCCCTTTATTTCTCCAACCAAGTCCCCACCAATCCCGTAACCCTTTTTCTCCTTTCTGAATATTGCGTAGGGTTTTTTGACTTCAAGTGACAGTGCCACAGCTAAGGGAACACCTCCAAGCTCTATACAAGCAATCCTATCAAAATCCAGACCTCTAACTCTCTCCGCCATTTGCTTTGCGATCTCCCTTAGAATTTCGGGATACGTGCATGCGGTTTTTATGTCAACGTAAACGTTACTCCTCTTTCCAGATGACAGTATGAAATCTCCGAACTTTACCGCTCCAACCTCCTTCAACTTATCCACCAGCATGCTCACACCCTCAGCAAATCCAAAGCCAGAGTTCTGTTGTCCATGAGTTCTATCGAGTAGTTGTCCCAGAAGACGCATGTTCCCAGAACTATCACTTCACCCACATCCCTAAACACCGCACCTACAACGGGATTTTTGAATCCGTAGGGATGAGTAAAGCCTTTCGACGTTATCAAGCCGTTGCCGTTGATAGTTAAAGATGAAGAGCACGGCATTACAACGTTGTAGTCCTTGTATCTGCAAACCGGAAACATAGCGTCTCCAGCGTTGTTTTCAACATCCAAGACTACGTCGTTGTTTATCCTTATCGGAATTTCAAGCTTGGATAGGACTTGGTTTATGTTTTCAGCAGTCGAATCCATGTTACCGTAGTAAGTTGCGAATATTATTCTCTTTCCCCTATTCAACCATTTACCGATCCTCTTTATCTCGGAACTCTTAAACCTCTTCTCAGGATAGTTGAACACTATCACGTCGTGATCCCCCAAGGCTTTGAATTCGTCCTCTTGGTATATCTCTATACCCTCCTCCCTCGCCAACCTCTTCAACTTCGAGAAGTAGTAGTAGTCCTCGATGAGAAATTCACCGTGAGAGGCGTCCCATCCTACGCTCATGTTCGTATGAAAACGTTTCGTAAGATAAGGTTTTTCGATCGAAACGCTTAAATGTATTTGATGTTAAATGTAACTGAGCGCGGGTAGTCTAGCCTGGTAGGACAACGCCCTTCCGAGGCGTTAGCCCGGGTTCAAATCCCGGCCCGCGCATTAAGGTTTCTTTACATTCTTATTAGTCCAACTTACTTATAAGGCTTCAGAATCTAAAGCTAAGTATTTGTTAGTTTTTAGCCCGTTTCGATTAACTTTTTGTCGTTAGTCCAGATTGGAAGATTTAGCTTCAAAGCAAGAGCTATTAAGGGAGTATCTTTTTCATCGAACTGTTTGGCTATATTGTAAGCCTCTGGAATTTTATCTTTTCATCAATACCTTCTGGCACTTCCTTGTCCAATTCTGAAAAACAATTTTTAAACCCCAATAACGTAAACCATTACGGATGATGAAGGAGGTTTCGCCCGATTTCGATGAGGAAAAATGAAAGTTCTGACTATCCTAAAATTTCCTTGACAACCTTAATTCCAAACTCTACAAGCTCCTTAGCCTTCTTCTTGGACTTAGCCTCTGCAAATATCCTAACTATTGGCTCTGTCCCTGAAGGTCTTATCAGAATCCAGCTATCTTCGTAGTCTATCCTCGCTCCATCCGTGAAGTTCGCATCTGGGAACTTCTCTTTCAATCCCTGCAACAGCTTTATCTTATCCTTGCAAGGAACCTTGGTCTTTATCATGTAGTATTTAGGAATACCTTCAACGAGCTTCGATATAGGTTTCCCCTCCAAAGCCATAAGCTCCAAAACCCTTGCAAAGCTCATCGCCCCATCCCTTGCCAACAGGTGCTCCGGAAATATCAAACCACCATTCCCTTCACCACCGAAAACCGCATTGACCTTCAACATCGTTTCGGCAACAACTGGAGAACCGACTGGAGTGTAAATCACTTCACCTCCAGCCTCTCTAACAACATCTTCAACGCACCTCGACGAGCTCACCGGAGTTACAACCTTCCCTCCACCGTTCTTCTCGACGTAATACTTGGCCATCAAGGCGAGTATAACGTCCTCCGGGATGAATCTCCCCTTCTCGTCAACGAAAGTTGCCCTGTCCGCATCTCCGTCGTGTGCGATACCCAAATCCGCTTTAACGTCCTTGACGACCTTCTTCAAAAGCCAAACGTTCTCCTCAACCGGCTCCGGATTTCTCTGTGGGAACCTTCCGTCTGGATGGGAGTTTATAGATACAACCTCGCATCCAAGCTCCTTGAGGATGTAGGGTGAGGTTACGCAACCCGCTCCGTTTCCGCAATCTATAACGACCTTGAATCTCCTTTCCGCTATCTTATCTCTGTCCACCTTGCTCAGTATCCCGTTTACGTAGAGTCTCTTGTATTCGTCGTGATAAACCTGACCGATTTCATCCCATCCCGCAATTCTAAAGGTCTTGCTCTTGTACATCCTTTCGCACTCCTCATCCATCTCCCTCGTAAACTCCCTTCCGTCCTCCTGAATGAACTTTATCCCACCATACTCCCTCGGATTGTGGCTTGCGGTAATTGCTATACCACCTTCAATTTCATCCCTACACTTGACGTAGTATTGCAAAGCGGGAGTTGGTGCGATTCCCAAATCCACGACGTCGCAACCGCACGAAGTCAAACCTGCTATGACCGCACTTTTTAGCATGGGACTAGATATTCTTGTATCCATGGCAATAGCTACTCTCTTTTTCAAAGTTCCCATAACTCTTCCCAAGTTCATGGCCATCTCTGGAGTCAACTCTTCATTGGCAACCCCTCTGACACCATCGGTTCCGAAAAGCTCTCCCACCGCTCCAATTCTGACCATGTTAAAATCTTCGTTCGTTAGGATATAACGCTTGTGCATTTCAACAGGGCAAACAGGATGTCTCCAAAGACGACAGCCAATACGAATCCGAAGGTTATGAAAACTATAAACGGTAAAGCTGGGGTCACCCAAACCTCCTTTATTCCCAACTCCTTAAGCTCCTCTATACTTTTTTTGTCGATTTCAACACCGCTAAAGCTGTAAACCAATTTACCATCCCTAACGAATTGTAGGAGGTTGTGAAACTTTGGAATTTTGTCTATACTGACCTTGTAACCTACGAACATCAACTTCGAGAAGTTACCCTTCACGGCATTTCTTAAGAAGAAATAGAGAGCTATGAGAGGTGCAAATATAACGGAGTTTATTAGAACGGATAGCGTAAATATAACTCCCTTCACGACCCACGGGAATAGAACTGGATAGGTTGGAAACATTACAGATAAACAAATGATGGCCTTGCAATCCGCACCTCCAAACCTGAGAAGGTAATACATGACGTTTGCAAAGGCGAAGATTATTGAGAACTGTATCAGTGCAAAGATTAAGTTGAAAGGTTTAACGAAGTATTCCAAAACGTCGAGAGGAATTGCGACGAGTAGCATTGCAATCCACAACCTGTCGTCTATCATCCTCGTCTTCAAGTCTTCCACGCTCGCCTTGAGGAGGATCAAAAGGGTTACGAGCACCTTAAGGATTTCAAGCATATCAGGTCCGATATTATGGCGCTCGCTGTTTCGACGCTTCCCGCACCTTTACCTATAACGAAGACCTCACCGGCCAAGTCTGTTTCGATCTCAAGGGCGTTTAAAGTGCCATAGATTGCAAGGGGATGGTTTAAAGGTATGAGCCTTGGAGAGACCCTCAGGTATTCCCTGTTAGCCTCCGCTATGAGCCTTATGGTGTAACCGTTTTCCAGAGCAACTTTAAAGGCCTCTGGGGTTAGATCGGAAATTCCAACCCTCTCAACGTCTTCGAACTTCGCATTTAAACCCATCAAGGCGTTCGCTATTATGACCAACTTCGCTCCGGCATCTATCCCCTCGACGTCGTAAGTCGGATCCCTTTCCGCAATTCCCAACTCTTTGGCCTCTTCAAGGATCATCTCGTATGGTAGGAGTTCCTTCTCCATCCTCGAAAGTATGTAGTTGCAAGTTCCGTTTAATATGCCCTTGACGGAGATAATTTCGTTACCGGCCAGATCGACTTTTGCGAGCTTTATTACGGGCATAGCTCCACCTACCGTGGCTTCGAACATCAACCTTGCATCGTTCTTCTCGGCCAAGTCCATCAGTTCTCTGAACGCAACTACCAACGGCCCCTTGTTGGAGGTTACGACATCTATTCCCCTCTTAAGACACTCCCTTATGTGAGTTAAACCGGGTTCCCCGCTTTCAACGTTTGTCGGTGTCACTTCTATGCAAACGTCGAAATCCAAATCCCTAACAACCTCTATCGACGTTATCTCCTCCGGCAGACTTCCCTTCCTTCTCTTAATTTCGAGCACCTTCCTCAAATCTAATCCGTTCTCGTCGTAAACCCCGCCTTTAGAATCTGTGACCGCTACAACCCTGTAATCTCCGATTAGGTTTCTCAAATAACTCCGCTTTTCGATTAGAACCTTGGCAACCCCCCTTCCGACCGAACCGAAACCCACTATCGCAATCCTCATAGCGGTTCTATCACCTTTATCCCCTTCGACTTGCAAACTCCCTTCAGTATCTCAACGGACTCCTTCAACTTCTCCTCGTTTACGGCGGAGACCTTTATGAACGCTGTAGAGGGCTTGTTCAACTCGGGCATGACTATCCTCATCTCCACAACTTCGGCAAATCCCGTCTTGTCTATGGCATCGACCGTCTCCCTCAAATCGGTGTGTATTATGTGACCTATGAGGAGCAGAGATGTCGCTACAGCATGCCTAACCCTGTTGAAACTCCTTACGATTATCCCCCTCCCTTCTATCTCCCTTAACAATCGATCCATCTTGCTTTCGTCTATCTGGACCGCAATTCTGACCGGTATCCTGCCCAGAGGAGTTACCTCGTCTCTCCTATGCGTAACGCTGACCACGTTCCCTCCAAGTTTCGATATGGGCTCCAAAACCTTTATCAGCTGTCCGGGTTTGTCTTCGAGTTCCACGACCATCGTCAAGTTAATCATATATGGGAACACCTTCCCTCTCCGTAACTTTTCTGAACTCCTCCATAATCGTTTTCGTAATCCTCCCGGGTTTTCCGTCTCCGATAACCCTACCGTCTATCCAAACTATCGGACAGACCTCAGCTGCCGTCCCAGTTACGAAAACCTCGTCTGCGGTGTAGAGGTCGTATAAGCTCAGGTTGCACTCCTTGAAGGGGATACCGAGTTTTTGAACTATCTCTATGACCACCTCCCTCGTTATGCCCTTGAGGTTGTTCACGGTTGGGGGTGTCATCACGACACCGTTCTTAACCACGAATATGTTGTCTCCGCTTCCCTCACTCACGTAACCGTTCTGATCCAAAAATATCGCCTCGTCTCCACCCTTAACGTTAGCCTCTATCTTCGCGAGTATGTTGTTCAGGTAGTTCATAGACTTTATGTTTGGCGGTAGGGAATCTATCGCGTTTCTCCTAACGGTGACCGTCACAGCTTTAATTCCCCTCTCGTAAAGATCGCCGTAGAGCTTTTCCCAAGGCTGGGCTATAACTATAATAGTCGGCTTCTTGCACTTCCTCGGGTCCAAACCCAAATCGCCAATTCCCCTCGTAACTATGGGTCTTATGTAGGCGTCTCTCAACTTGTTGACCCTCAGGGTTTCGAGAATTATCTCCATGAACTCCTCCTTGGAGATGGGTATATCCAAAGCTATGGCCCTTGCGGAATCGTATAACCTATCTACGTGCTCCCTGAGTTTGAAGACCTTGCCGTTGTATGCCCTTATCCCTTCAAAAACGCCGTCACCGTAGAGAAATCCGTGATCGAAAACGCTCACCTTAGCTTCATCTTTTGGAACGAACTTGCCGTCTATGTAAACGAGCAAACCCATGATCCTTAAAAATGTGAAGACAATAATAATGTTTCGTTTTAAGCAAAGTAAACGTTCAACCTCTCTCCTTTGAATTCTGCTCTAACCACGTCCTTCAGTGCGAGGGACTGAGGTAGGAACACTATCCTCTTCCAATTTCTTGCAATGATTATAAGCTCCTCACCCCTCTTGAGCATCTTCAGATCCTTCTTTTCGATGAAGGGGACGTTTATGGAGAGGACCGAATATCCGTCAACCTTCTTGATCTCCATGGGTCTGTGTCTGTAAAATATCTCCGTCGGATCCCTTTCACCGTATATCTCGTTGGCCACGCTTTCAAGCTCCTCCCCGACGACCTCCCTGTCTCTGAAGTGAAGTTTGAACATGGGAAGGGGAAACCTCTGCTTTATCTCCTCTACGTATCTGTTTTGTATCTCTATCCAGTTGGAGAGGTATTCCCCAACGTCCTTCGGAAATATCTTGTTCACAATGACGCAATCGACGTGATAACCGAAGAGGTTCAGATAAGTGAAGGCCCTCTCGGACTCCTTAATGACCATCTTCTCGGGATTCATTACTATCCTTACCGTAGTCTCCTCGCTCTCAAGTATCTCCTTCAACTTACCGAACTTAACGTAGAGCTCCTGAATCTTGTTCATGACCTCTTCAGACGGAAGGGGAACGTTAACCAAGGGTTCCGCTATCGGTTTGACTATCCTGAGTAGCTTCTTCTCTATCCCGAAAAATCTGTTCATATACCACTTCGCAACCTCAGGAACGCTTAGAAGTCTGAGTGTTTCTCCAGTTGGAGCGCAGTCGAGTATTGTCACGTCGTAACTCCTCTTCTCGTGGTATTCCAAGAGGTGAAGTAGGCTCGCCATCTCGTCGAATCCCGGGAATATGGCCAACTCCTCCGCAACGACGTCATCTATACCCTGAGACCTGAAGAAGGCTTCCAAGTATTCCTTTATAACGCTCCAGTGCTTCTCCAACTCGTATTCCACGTTGACCTCCATAGCGTAGAGGTTCTCTCTAACCTTCGTCGGGAAAGGATTAAGCTCCATCTGAAATGCATCCGATAGGCTGTGTGCGGGATCGGTAGAGATTATTAGGGTTTTGTAACCCAAACTGGCTGTTTTCAGGGCGGTTGCGGAAGCTACGGTCGTCTTACCTACTCCTCCCTTGCCCGTAAAGAGGAGGACTCTCATGGGAGGGGTTGAATTGCGGGTTAAAAAACGTTTGTCGTGGTGAATTACATAATAGCTTAAAACTGTTGAAGAGATCGATGAAAGAATCGAGAACTTTATGGGTTTTTATTTAAGTGAAAAAAGAAAAACTAATGTCTGCAACCGAAGCTCTCGTCCGCTTCAACGAGCATGCCGTTCAAAAATCGTTCTATTGCATCCCTAACTCTCATACCGTTTGGAGCAACGTAAACCCCTATTCCGTAGCTCTTAAAGAGTGCAATCGCCTTAACACCCATGCCACAGCATATGACGACATCAACACCCAAGGACTTCAGCAGTTCTGGCGGTCTTCCAAAACCTCCAAAGTGCTCCGTTCTGTTCTCTATCACTTCAACTTCGCCCGTTTCCGTGTCGTAAATTGTGAACGTTGGGGCCCTTCCGAAGTGTTCGCATATAAGGTCGTCCAATCCACCGCTGTGCGTTGGAATCGCTATCCTCATAGCGATCACTTCTTACCTTTCAACTCTTCGATTCTCCTCTTTATCTCCTCAAGCTCCCTCTCAAGCTCTTCCTTCATTGCCTCCAAGTATTCTATTTCCTCCTCCCTCGACGGGTAAGGAGGGGCGAAATACCACCACCTCATCCATCCCGGTAGTCCGGTTGCCCAGTAGCACCATCTCCATCCCCAACCTCTACCCCATCCCCAAGGCATCACCACCACCTCCCTCTGAACCTAAACCTCCTTCCGAATCCGAATCTCCAAAAGCCGAACCATCTACCTCCGAAGGGCGGAAAGACAAAGCGGTTCATGAATCCCGGCACCGGATAGCCAGAGCAGAATCCCGCCCTCCTTCCAGTTCTCGGCCCCAAACCCCAAGGTCCAGTTCTGTCTCCCCAAGGCATGTTATTAGGTCAACCTAAACTTCACTTAAAACTTTCGGTGAACCTAAATTGATTGGCTACGTTGAACCGTTGCAATTTCAGATCGAAAATTCAAACGTAAATCTGTGAACTACCTCCGAAAGCTTTAATAACATATCTTTGCTATATAAATCCAAGCCGAGGTGGCCTAGCTGGTTGGGGCGACGGACTCATAATCCGTAGGTCCCGGGTTCGAATCCCGGCCTCGGCATGTTTCCCCTTCTAACTTAAAAGGTATACAGCAACTCACCCCATCTCGTATCCGCATTTTGGGCAAACTCACGTTTTAGCTTGAAAACCCCACCAAGCATATAATGTTTATAGTTGTAAGCCATTTAGGACCGAGACGTTAAAAACAGATCGAGATACAAACAAAAAGGCATGAGGGTCAGGGTTAGAGGTATATACGCTACAGCGATAACGAAGGTTTTCCTCGACAAAGGTATTGAGGTTTCTCACACTTCAAAGGTCATTAGGGACAGGTTCGGAATTGAAGATTCAAAAGAACCCCCTACCGTTACGGTTAAGGATACTGAAGAGATGCACGGAGTAGTTGTAGTTGGCGAATACGATCACGGGAGAAAAATCTACGAGATTTTGAAGGGTTACTCAAACGTCAGATGGGTTTCGAAGTTACCCCTCCACGCCATAATAAAGGGGAGGGTCGTTGAGGTTAGGGACGGAAGATCGATAGTGGACTTGGGGAGATACAAGGGGGTGTTTAACGGAAGGTTGGAGGTAGGTAGAGAGATGCTTTTCGACGTTTCAAGGCCCTTCATGCCGAACGACGAATACGCAAAGTTATCTATGAGATACACGGTTTTCGGAAGTTACGTGGCTTTGATAAAGGGGTTGGGTAGGAGGGTTGTATTCAGTAGGCACATAGTTGACAGGAGGTTGAGGAGGGATTTGACAGCACTTTCTCTCTCTTCAAACGTCGAGGATTGGTGCGTAAAGTGGAGAAGTTCCGCAACTATAGGTAGTTTGGAGGACATGCTTAAGGACCTGAGGGAGACATACGAGAGGGCCAAGAAGATTGTTAAGGCCGGGGAAAAGGCGGAGGTTGGAGAGCTCGTTTACGATGGTGAGTTTTTCGCCATTCTCAATATCGACAAAAGCAAATGCGACGAGATCAGAAACGAGGTCGTTCCAACGATAAGGTATCACCACTCGCTGAAATCGGTCGATGAGAACGAGGTGGTGGATTTCAGCGAGAGCTTGATCGAGCGCGGTTTGTGCGATAGGGAAGGTGTATCGGAGTGTGCAAGGAACTACGTTTTATCGAAGATGTGCGAGCAGAAGGTAGTTAGGATAGAGCACATCTCCGCCTTGAAGGGGGAGATCATCAGGTTGACTCCCGGAAGACCCCTAAACGTTTACAGCATCAAGAGGGTCTTCAGAAGAGCTGGAGTATTCGACGGGCTAAACGTGAAGAAAGAACCCGGAGATTACGACGTAATGGAGTTCCTTCCAGACGTTCCGATCATTTTACACAAATACTACGGGAGGGATGGTAAACTTAAAGGGCTTTACGTAAACTTGAACACACCTCCAGACATCTCAAGGGACAGGATAAGGTATGTGGATATGGAGGTAGATGTGGTTGCGGGAGAGGAGGTTAAGACGATAGACGTCGAAAAGCTTGAGAGGGCTTGCCAACTGGGAATAGTCGACGAAAGCTTAAAGGGTTACTACATCGATCTCGCGGAAAGGATAGAGGAATTTCTAAAATCCCACGATCCTTCTGAGGTCACGATACACGAGATTGCTAAAGCTCTATAACTTTTCCCGTTTTATCGGTCACGTTTATTCCGGGCAACCTTTTAACCGCCTTCTTGAAATCTTCACTCCTCAAGGTCTCTATAAACCTTCTTACGGATTCCTTGTTCAACCTATCCCTTCTCACGACGAAGTCAAACTCCTCTGGCCTAATTGGAATGAAGTCCAATCCATACCTTTCAGCGACAGTCCTAATACCAACTCCTACATCCGCCTTTCCAGTTAAAACAGCCACAGCTACCGCTGTGTGAGTTTTCGCCTCAACATCGTATCCTCTAACTCTCTTCGTAACATCGTCGAAGCTCAAACCCATTCTTTCAGCCAAATCCTTCAACTTCATGTCTATCAAAACCCTCGTCCCGCTCCCTCTGTTTCTGTTTATGAAAACCACGTCTTCTCTAAGCAAGTCTTCGAATCCCCTAATACCCTTGGGATTTCCCTTAGCAACTATGAACCCCTGTTCCCTCTCGTAACCCTTTATCAGAACGACGTCCTTCAATCCCAACTTCCCTATGAACGGGACATTGTAGGTGTTAGTTTCCTCGTCGAGCAGATGCGTTCCAGCAATATCCGCCTCTCCCCTCTTTAACGCCAGCAAACCACCCATAGACCCGACGTTTATGACCTTCGCGCCCAACTTTGCCAGAGTCAGTATGAGGTCAACCCCCAAGCAGTGGCTACCCATCACAACCAACTCCGAAGGCCTGTAATCACCAAAGAGGGTTACCTCCACCTCCTCTCCAACATCGAGGAAAGCGACGTTCTCTGGAATCTCTATGAAACCGTCGGCTTTGGCTAAGGTTGAAGTTGAACCCGAATAGGACGTAAACGGATACGCAATGTATCTGTCCGTTTTTATCAACGCAACCGGTTTGAGTTCCCTCCTTCCAACTTCGGAGTAAGTTTTAACCTGAATTACCGCCTTCACCTTATTTTTTTCCTCCCTCAAACCCGTCAGCTTTCTCAGAAACGGAGAAACTATCGCGTCGAATATCATCAGGGCTGAGAGGGGATAACCGGGCAATCCGAAAAGAACCTTTCCGTTGGCTTTGGCTATGACCGTAGGTTTACCCGGTTTGATCGCAATTCCGTGAACCAAAACATCTCCAAACTCCTCGAACACCCTGTATATAACGTCTCCCAATCCAGCGGAGGTGCTTCCAGACGTTACAACCACATCGCATTCTTTCAAGGCCCTCTCGACAACCCTCCTCATCTCATCGTAATCGTCCCTAACGACACCGTATGGAATTGGAATGCAATTGCATTCTCTAACCTTGGAGGTTATGGTGTAGAGGTTCACGTCGTAGATTTTGCCCATATCCAGGGGTCTTCCCAACTCGACTATCTCGTCTCCTGTGGATATTATCCCAACTTTCGGTTTTCTGAAAACCCTAACCTTATCAACCCCAGCGGACGCAATTAAACCTATCTCCCTCGAACTCAAAACCTTCCCCTTCCTAACCAAGAGCTCTCCCTCCATTGCATCGCTCCCAGCGCTGGCTACGTTTTCGTTCGGTGCTACGGGTTTGTAAACGTAAACGTAACCTTCTCTAATTGATGTGTATTCCACCATGACGACAGCGTTGGCCCCCTTCGGTATCATCGCCCCGGTTGAAACCTCTACAGCACACCCCCTCTCAACTTCAACTTCTGGTATTTCTCCAGCCCTAACGCTACCGATCAACTTGAGCTTCACGGGCTTATCCTCTTCAGCCAAAAATGTGTCCTCAGCCTTAACAGCAAAACCGTCCATCGTAGCTCTATCGAAAGGTGGAACATCACATTTTGCGTAAACGTCTTCGGCCAAAACCCTACCGTGAGCGTCGATCAAGCTAACCTCCTCAACTCCCAAATCTATTTCCAAGTCGTTTAGAATTCCTCTGACCTCATCCAAACTCTTGAGCCTTCTGAAGACCTTTCTCATCCTTTTAAAGTTGGCGGATTTAAGATAAAGGTTTCCGTAAGACTTAAAATTTTCCAAAGCGATGTTGTTAAATGAGAAGTCTGATAGTCGTGTTATCTTCCTACTTTGCGGTTCTTGGAATCGGCTACTTTGTCGAAACTTCGAAAATACCCATTTTCTACAAGTTCTCACTCTCGATCGCCTTAGCTTTGCTCGTTGTGGCTTTGATATTGAAGCTCAGAAAAGGGATGTCCGAACTTGAAAATGCTGTATTTACGGTCGTTTTAGTATCGACACTTGCGATCTCGTGGGTTTCGAGAGATATTGGTGAGGGGAAGCTCTCGATTTTCACGGTAGCAATTTTGTTCGTTCTCTTAGGGGCTATCGCAACAACGGTTAAAAAGTTTGCGGAGCACAGATCAGCATGATAGTCGGATTGGCTGAGATCGCATTAGTTGGATTTATCGTAACGGCAGTTCTTGTCACCATATACGTCCTTCTGAAAAAGACGAAGGAGTTCAAAGACTACGAGAGGATTAGGGACTACCTGATAATGGGAACGCTGATATGGCTTGGCGGAATCCTTTGGGAAGACCTTTCGGTTCAGGTTGTTGGTGGTTGCGTAAGCTTTTACGGTCTAATTCTGCTCTGCTACAACTACTACAAAAGGGGTTACGAGGAAGGTTTGAGGGGGTGAGAGCTTGAGAAGTTTGTCAGTGTTGCGGGAAGTTATTTTAAGTCCCAAGAGGGCGTTTGAGGAGATAAGCGAGAACGGAAAGGATTTTCTGATTACGGCGTTGATAATAGTGGCCCTTCCGAACGTCGTTTCTGCCGTTCTGTATGCTGATTACACCCACCTGAAAGGGGTGGTTAGAGACGTTGCGGAGTGGATAGTTTCGGTAATTTTGCTCTACGCAATAGGCAAGGCCTTGAAGGGAAGAGCGAACTTCGTTGGTTTGTTGTCTGCAGTAGGATACGCGAGGTTTCCATTGATATTCCCACCGATACTCGGTTACCTAATCGTGAAATCCATCCCAGAGGACGTCAAGGTCCTCATCAAAGCCACGAAAGGACAGATATCAAACGAGATGGCGATTTACGTGATGACCCGTTTGCTAAATCCCGTTACGGTTACACTCGGAATAATTGCGTTGGCTTTAATTCTCTGGAGTCTGGCGTTGTGCGTGATAGCGGTCAGAGAATCAAACAAGTTCTCGACTTGGAGGGCTTTCTGCAGTGTGGTCGTTGCACTGTTTGTAGTTACGTTTGGACTCACTAAGGTTTGGAGGAAGTTGCCATGAGGTCGCTTTTGATACTTCTGGCTTTCTTAATTTTGATCTTGGGTCTGGGATGGGCTTTGCTTGGCTTTCACCATACAAGCGATCAAAGTTCCACAGCTCACGTGAGCTTCGACGGAATAGATAAAGTAATAGTATGGAAGTTCGGAGAGAGGAGGGTAATTGGAAACAACAGCTCCGAATTCGTTAAACTGCGAAGGGCACTATTTAACAGTTCCAATTCAATTCTCGACTACCTAACGTTCAAACGTGGAATCGAACCCTTCGAGTGCAACTTCAGCGAGTTGAGGAACGAGAGTGAGGTCGTTGAGTTCGTATTTAAACACCCGTCAAACGTTAAAGCATGCTATGGCAATTCGTCGAAATACGTCTGCTACTCAGTGAATATTATCGAAGTATCTTTCGTTCTGAACGGGGAATATGAGGGATACGTAATCGGAAAAAGGATCAATGGAGGCTGGATAGTCCTGAACGATAAGTATAGAGGTTGGATGAACGAGATGAAAGAGATCGTGGGGTGAGATGATGTGGGTTGAAGAAATCCTCAGCGTCGGACTGATCTTGGCATTCGGAACCTTTACCATCTTAAATCTGAGAAAATGGATTAGATACAGAACTTCGCTCGTTCCTACTGCTGTTAGTATTCTTTTCCTTCTATTCCTCGTGCTTAAGTGTATCGGAAATCCGTATGCGGATTTGCTGTTCCTAATCGTCGGTTTGATTGCGATCATCTACCTTCCAAACGTTTGGAGGGATTTGATAAAGGTTTTGAAAGATGAGGAGATAAATCCGAAGGAGAGAATAAAACCAAGGGACTACTTCAGTTGGAGTGTGTTTGTTAAACTCGGTTACAGATACGGTGTAAGGAGGGCTTCTCTATTATACGCCCTAACGTATTCCGTGATCTTCGCAACCTTCTACTACGTAGCGGGAACACTACTTTCGATGGAATACGCTGACATCTTGGCTTTTTTGCTGGCCGTAACGATCTTTCCCATAAACTACCGCTTGGCCCGAAAGGTCATAGAAAAATTTAACGCTGAACCATCTTAACGTCCAAATTCTTGAAATGATTGTCGAATGTGTAAATCTCTTTAACGTTGATTTCTTTCATCTTTAGATAGGCCAGAGCATCGTTTACACTAACGTTCTTCTCTTTAGCAACTATTAAGGCTCTTAGATAGTCTTCCAGTTAGACTGGTAGTATTATGACGTTATCTGCCAACAGCATGTTTTCAACGAACTTCAAAGCTGTTGAGAGGTTAGCTTTAGCTTCGAGGATGTTCGCCACTTCACTCAAATGCACCACAGTAGTTACTACCCTTTTCGATCCTCAGCAGTATCTCTTTAGCGATCTTTTTTCTTTCAACCACCTTCTCGTTAAGAGCTTTCTTCGGCTTCACAATGGCGTAGAGAAACACGTTTGAATCAATAAACCTCATTAAAATACCTCTTCAAATCTTCAAAAATATCATCAACGTCTTCAATATCCACCTCTATCGTATCAAAGAACTGCGAGAGGTTCGGTCTTTTCTTCGGCAGGATTTCAATCCTGTCCTCGAACTCGATCAAAATCACTTTATCACTCCTCTCTCCACCTTTTAGGTAAAACAACTCTACCTTGACTGTCTATCTTCTTCACCTCCACGATCATTTTAAATCACCACTATTAGCTATCACCGCCAAATTCATAAGGATTTTCCAAATCAAGCGAAGAAATTTTAAATTTCGTTACGCGAGAGAAAAGTATGAAAGAGCTTATACTCCTCGGTTGCGTTTTATCCTTGCTGATAACGTTTGTAAACCTCAGAAGGTGGAGAAAATACAGAACTTCCTTCGTTCCAACTGCGGTCAGCGCTCTCGTTTTCTTATCTTTCGTTCTCATTTATATCGGAAATCCCTACGCATACCTCCTAATCCTAATCACAGCTTTAATTGCAATTGCTGATCTCCCAAACGTTTGGAAAGATTGGGTTAAGATTCTAAGGGATGTGAATCCCAAAGAAGGAATAAAACCGAGAGACCTCCTTAGCTTAAATCTCATAGTCAAACTCGGTTACAGATACGGTGTAAGGAGGGCATCGTTTTTATACGCCCTCGAATTCTCTGCAACATTTGCGATCTGCTACTGCGTTATAGGAAAGTTGCTTTCGATGAAGAACAGCTGTGTCGTGGCGGTGTTCGTGGCACTGCTAATATTTCCAATAAACTACCGCTTGGCCTCGAAGACCTTAAAGGGTTTGATAGGTGATATAGATGAGGAATATCGACGAAGTTTTAAATGCGATAGTTGAAGAGGGATTCACCACAACGGTATTCTTCATTCCTATACTTTTGGTGGTTCTCGGATTGTTCAACGTCTTGGGACTCTCTCTAATTTCTGGTTTCTTCTTATCCGTGGCGATAGCAACAGCATTCTTTTCAGTTCGAATTTACCTCAGACTTGGAGGTAGGGTGATTTCCAAGAGAAGCGTTAAAGAGGCGGTTCTCGTCGGTCTGATTTCGTCGATACCCCATCTCGCATACGTTGCGTTTTTGGAGTTGATAAACGGATCTCTAAGCTCAGTTCTTCCAACGCTCGCATTTTTAGATTATCTAATGTGGCGTTACTACAAGAGCTTGGACGGAGAGGTTTGCATGGAGAGAGTTGTGAAGTGGTGTGTATTATGGTCGATTTTCAATTTAACGCTTGGCACAATTTACGCTTTGACGAGAGGGGTAGGTTTAAATCTGATGGCATGGTTTTCCTGCTGGATCGGATTTGCAATAGCTCTTATCTCTTTGAAACCTAAAATCTCGAACGCATTACGTGTATGAAAAAGGGACCACCGCAGAGCATCGTAATTATCCCAACTGGAACGTTTAGAATCCTCGCCAACGTGTCGGCCCAAATAAGAAAGGTCGCACCTATCAGAGCTGAAGCGGGAATCAAAATTCTGTTGTCCTCTCCAACGATCGCCCTTCCAATGTGGGGTATCATCAAACCCACAAAACCTATTATACCAGCGATCGAAACCGTTACGGACGTTGCAAGTGTCGATAGAGCTATCAAAATCTTAACGACCCTCTTGACGTCAACTCCGAGGTAGTGGGCGTTTTCCTCTCCCAAAAGTAGTGCGTTCATGTGTTTAGAGTAGGGATAAATTAGGGCCACTGGGATAAGTGATAGAAGGGCAATCTTGGCGTCATCCCAAACGACGTCACCGAGGTAACCCACAAGCCATCCGAGTATGAGGTGGGCGTTCGTCTTTATGAGTATCAACCACTCCAAAGCGTAGAGAAAGAAGTTTACCGCTATGCCAGATAGGAGGAGGGATTCCGTTGTTATCTCACCCCTCACCCTCGCCAAGTTGTAAACGACCACCACTGTCACAATCGAAGAGGCGAAGGATAGAATCGGTGTGAGGTAGAACAACCCTACAGCAAATCCAATCAAAGCTCCCAAACCCGCTCCCGTGGATATTCCGAGTATGTATGGTTCGGCCAAGGGGTTTCTGAAGACGTTCTGCATGACAATTCCCGAAACGGACAACGCAATTCCAACCGCAAATCCGCACAGAACCCTTGGAACTCTCAAGTTTATCAATATCCACCTGTCCATGCCTTCGCAGAAGGGTGTGTAGATAACCTTCCCTACGAGGGGTGCGGTGAGCAGAGTTGCAACCGCCAAAAGTGCTAACGCAAGCTTACGCATACCCTTTCCCTCTCGTATGCCCTGTCTATTATCGTAGATACGTTCTCTATCGCGTAAACTATCCTATACGAGGGTCTGCTGATTGTATCCGCATCCACGACGTAAACGTTCCCACACTTAACAGCTCTCAGCATCTTCAAGTTTTTCATGGCCCAATCGTATAGAACGTTTTCACCCTTCGAACTCATCCCGTTACCGCTGTTGACTATTACGATGTCAGGATTCATTCTGATCAGGTCCTCCAAGCTCAAAACAACCCATCCGCTCTCGTTTACAGCGTTAACACCTCCAGCAATCCTTATGGCGTCGTCTATAAACGTATCCCTCCCGCTAACCCATATAGGATCGTTCCAGACTATGTGGACTATTCTGGGTTTCCATGGATGCCTCCTGCTTTTTACCTCCCTTATCTTGGACTCCATCCACTCGACGAGCTTCGTTGCATTTTCTTCAACACCGCAAACCTTACCCAAAAGCATTACGTCCCTCTCTATCCCCGTGACGTTCTTGGGGTTTAGGCATATCACCGCTATTCCGAAGCTTTTCAGGGCTTTCACAACCCCCAAACCGTTCCCGTAACTCGCAACCACCAGGTCGGGATGCAACCTAACGACACTCTCTACGTCAACTGTGGAGTATCCACCTACGGACTTCAACTTACCCTCCCTCTTTAGTTTTAGAACGATTGGGGGGTAGTTGCAGTAGTCCGTAACTCCAACAACCCTATCCCCCAATCCCAGGGCGAAGAGTATTTCGGTGTTAGATGGGGCAAGGGAAACTATCCTGTGAGGATACTTCTTCACCGCAACCCTGAAACCGAAGTCGTCAACGACCACAACGTAAGTTTTGTTTTCGCTCAAAACGACGCTATGGTGAGATTCACAGCAGACTAAGAGGATGGAGAGAACCATCAGGATCAGAAGCCTCGACTTCATTTATCTTGATACAACGTCAAGCTTATTTTACTTTCGCTAAGCTTATTAATTTTGAAACGAACTAAAATCATGAAAATATACTACGACGACGTCTTTCTGAAGCACAGACCTGTTGGCTACCATCCTGAGAATCCCGAGAGGTTGAAGATAGTTAGGAGAGCTCTTGAGGAGAGGGGATACTGGAAGAACTTGGTGAAACCCAAGGTTGCGGAAGTTGAAGACCTTTTGAAAGTTCACGACGGTAGCTACGTGGAGTTCGTAAGGGAGAGGTGCGAGCACTTCGGATACATCGATTCGGACACATACGTCTGCAAGGATTCGTGGATTTCCGCTTTGACCGCTTTCGGATGTGCAATTCAATGCGTTGAAAATGCGGTAAGGGAAAGGGACTTGCATCTCGCTTTGGTGAGGCCACCGGGACATCACGCTGGAAAAAGAGGTGTAGCTTTCAACGCTCCAAGTTTGGGGTTCTGCCTCTTCAACAACGTTGCTGGAGCGATCGTTAAGGTCAAGGAGTTCTTCGACAAAGTTTTAGTGATAGACTTCGACGTCCATCACGGAAACGGAACTCAGGAGATATTCTGGGGGGATTTGGACGTTGTTCACATAGACCTTCACGAGCACGGAATATATCCGGGGAGCGGGGCTTTAGAGGAAACGGACGGAGCCAAGGTAAACATAGCTCTACCTCACTACTCGAGTGACGACGATTACATCCACGCTTGGAACGAGGTTGTCGATCCAATACTTGATGAAATCGATCCTAAGGTCGTTTTGGTTTCCGCAGGGTTTGACGCTTTTTCAAACGACGGTTTGGCGACGATGGAGTTGACAGAGAAGTTCTACTCCTTTGCGGGAAGTAAGCTTAGGAAGTTCAGTGTCGTTGCGGTTTTGGAAGGAGGTTATTCAGTTGGGCTTGAGAGAGGTTTGCCCGCCTTCGTAGAAGGATACGTCAAGGGATACGAGATTGAGGAGGTCAATCCGAGTTCGAAAGTGATAGAGGTTGTTAAAAAATTGAAGAGAATTCACGGATTACCTCCTTAAAATCGCTCCGGCGATCACCAAAATTGCCAAAACGACTTCGAATCCCGGGGTAGGCTGTGTTGTTTTGTTTGTTACTTTAACAGTTTCTGTTTTTTCAACAGTGTGAACCGTTGTAGTTTCTTCAATCGGCGTTGTAACAGTCGTTGCAATTGTAGTGGTAGTTGAAAAGGTTGTAACGTTCGTTGACGGAGTTGCTTTTGTTGTCAAAAGTTTTATTGGGTGGGTTTTACCCGTTAAGGCGATGATCGCACATGACGTCATGTAAATAGGATTCGAGACCGTGTATTTAGTGTATTTGAAGTATCCTTCCTTCGTTTGCAGGCTCAGGAGGTGATCCACAACGCTTTTGTTGTTCTTCCTCCACTCCATCGGATTGACGTTTGCCGAAACCAGGGCCCATATCGTCCAAGAATCGCTCGCGGAGTTGCTCGAAGAGTTTCCGAAGTATCTCATACCCCCGTCATCGTTCTGTCCGCTTTTCAGGTATTTCAGAGCGTTTTTAATTACCACGTCGTCCCTACTGACGTTTCCAGCTATCAAAGCAACTATGGCACTTGCGGTATCGTCGAAATCGCTTTCCGCATTCAAAGCCCATGCAAAGCCCCCATCTTTGTTCTGATGTTTCTTGAGCCATTCAACTGATTTCGTGACGTTTTCCCCGCAGGCCCTCAAGGCTATTATCCCCCAGATGGTCGTGTAGATGTAGTCTCCAATCTGCCCGTTTGGCTTTACCCTCTCTTTAAGCAGTTTCACGAAGTTTATACCGTTGAAGTCGTAGGGGTTTTGATTTAGGGCTATCAGAGCCAAGATCGTTCTTGCAAAGTCCGAAGTTCCCATCTTTTCAACCGTGCTTTCGTTCAGGTGAGCTTTGAAGTAATCCAGAGGATTTTTGCCGTTTTTAGACCAGTTCAGAGGGTTTTGATTTGCACTCGCAATGGCCATTACGACCCAAGAGGTGTTGGCCAAACTACCCCATCCCCCGTCATCTCTCTGCTCTCTCCTCAACCAGTTCAGAGCCTTGACTATCGTAGAGCTGTTGGGCTTCAACGGGAAGCCTTCCCACTTCTCGACTATTGCGAAGAGGCTGAAGTTCGTTAGATTTACCGTGAAAACGTAGCTTTCGTTTTGAATTGTATAGTTCGTCGGTATAAACTTCCAGAACCCTTTATATTCCGCCAAACAGACGTCTTTCGGATTCACGCTCTTTGGCAGTTTGAAGCTAAGAGTCACGTTTGGGCTTGAGTTCGATTCTATCTCGAACGTATCGAGAACGTCACCGTAGATTTCGTTGAAGATCAGCCCCACCGGCCTTCTGCTTTTGACAACTATTTCGATCGGTTTCCGAGTTGAAATTGTCAGGTTCAAAGGTATCTTAGTCACGTTGACCTTTAAACTGGTCTTACCCATCACGATCGCTTTAAAAGTTTTTTCCGTAACGTTTAGCTTAACTTCCCCCTTAACCTCCTTTTTAACCTTTTTAACCACTGAAGTTCCACCGCTTGGATGAGTTATTTGCCAAGGCATGCTCGGAACTATTTCAACGTCGAAGGACCAATCGTCGTAGGTCTTCAGGATAACCTTGTAGGGCGAACTTTGAGAGGTTTCGTTCATGCTCCTCGAGAAGAACCAGATCACGGTATCTCCAGCCTTTATGCTATATTGCTCCGCTGAAACCATGGGGATTTGTCCGTTTACCTCATACATCCAGCCGGATGTAGGTCCCATGGCTTTCGTGCAAATTCCTCCTATGCAGTCAACGAAGAGGCCGTAGCTCCACTTCTTGATCTTCAAGCTGAAACCCTCTTCCTGTGAAGCCTTTACCAAAATTCCCAATGCGGTTCTCCAATTTACCTTAGCCTTACTCCCATCTTCAAGCGTTACGGTTGTAGTCCCATCTGGTAGGTAGTATCTGCCAATTAAACCTCCACCCCCTCCAGATGGAGATGCAATTTTGTAGCTCTTTGTAACGATTTCATTTCCAGATATCGCAGTAACTGTCAACGTTCCCTCGACGTGCGGTGTGAAAAATGCGGTCGTGTTCGCGTATATGGGTGTTCCACCGTTCAACCTTATGACTATCAAAGCTGGTTTGTCAGTGGAGATCACAAGCTTGTGCCCCACTATGAAGTCCCCCTGAACGTTCAGGGTTAGGGCACTTGCACAGGGGATCAACAAGATCAAGAAAATCGGCGTTAGTTTCATCTCGACACCTCGCATTCTACCTCTTTCGAGTAAGATAGAAGCTCATTCGGATAGTCCTCAAGCCTGTAAATTCCAGCGATCAATTTGTAAGTTCCCGCTGTATTCCTCTGAGGAACGTGAAGAAGGACAGGAACTCTCAAGCTCTGCCCCTTGCTAAGGTAGAACGTCGAAATTCCAGCTACGTAGTCACCTTCATCGTTCACCCCGCTCACAACCAGAACGAACCAACCGTTCGAGTAGGATGTGACGTTCACGTAAGCTGTTACGTTCCCGCCCAACCTTGCGTTTGAAACGCTTAAACCGTTTATCACAATTGGCTTCACTTTAACCCTTATCTTGACCACGTAGTTAGAATCCGCTGGGGTTGAGGGTTTCCACGTGTTTGGATCGTAACAACCGTAGTACCATAAAACCGTATCGTTGTCCTTTAAAACGTATCTATCCGCACCAACGCTTGGGATGGGTTCGTTCGGGTAGTTGACCCAATACATCCAACCGCAGTAACCTTCCGGGTTTATCCCAGCGATGGATTCGACGTAAAGCCCCCAACTTGTTTTGGTTACGTTCACGCTGAAGTTACCTTGACCCGCCTTGATTAAAGCGTAGAGAGCTGAAGCACCGTTTATTTGAGTTTGATTTCCATCTTTAAGTGTTATCGTTACGTTTTCCGGAATTAAAGTTACGGTGCCACTCCAGATTGTTGAGAAGTTACCGAAGCAGTATAGATTTCCGTCGTCAGCCCCTATGAAGAGCTTGCCGTTCCAGATGAAGGGGGAGGACATTACGTTGTAGTATCTGCCTTGAGGGGGTATCAAAGTGTATTTCCAAATCAAACTGCCGTCAGTTATGTTTAGAGCGTAGATCGTTCCTTGGGCTGTGTTCGTTGCGAAGTAAACGATATTACCTCCAACGGCTGGCGATGAGTCTATCTTACCGTTAGCTTTGAAATGCCAAATCTCGTTGCCGTTAAAAGCG
Organism: Archaeoglobaceae archaeon; assembly: GCA_027036775.1. GTDB lineage: Archaea > Halobacteriota > Archaeoglobi > Archaeoglobales > Archaeoglobaceae > Archaeoglobus_B. Next base: position 42,352 of record JALWDS010000008.1, read on the forward strand.
TTCAGACAGTATAGAATACCATCTCTCGACCCAACAAAGACCTTTCCGTAAGCAATAGCTGGAGTTGAGATTGTTCCGTTTATAGTCTTGTTCCAAATCTCCTTATGCGTCGTCAGGTTTACTGCATAAATCCTGTGTTGGGTTGTGAAGTAGGCGTTGCCGTAAGCTATGGCAATTGAGCTGAGTATCTTGCTGTCCACGGTAAAGTTCCATAGGACAAAACCGCTCTCGTTTACGCATACAAGCTCGTTAGTTCCAGAGTAGTTTCCAGCGAAGAGTATCAAGTGGTCATAGGCTGACGGAGACGTGTAATAGCTTATCTCACCGCCAGTCGTAATTCTCCATTTAACGTTGCCGTTCAAATCCAAGGCCCAAAGTGTTCCGTTTGAGAACGTTGTAATGTATATCGTGTTGTTGTATATTAGTGGGGAAGATGCGATGCCCCACCAACTTGGATTGGTTTCAAGAGTCACGTTCCAGAGTTCCCTTCCGTTTGTATCGAAGCAGTGGAGTTTACCGCTCAAATCACCCACTACGATTAAGTTGTCGTAAACCGTAGGAGTTGATGCCCCCTCTATGCTTGCATTCCAAATTTCAGTTCCGTTCTTTGCGTAAAAGCAAGAGAGCTTAGATGTCTCGTTGTAGAAGCTACCATACCAGCTTAAAACGTAGACTCTTCCATCCTTTACGACCGGTGAGGAATCGATCAAACCACCAATTTTTGTTTTCCATATAAGATCACTTCCGTTAACCTTGGAGAAGTTTCCCGTTCTCTGCACATCTCCGTGGAAGGTCCAAGCGTTCGCAACCCCTACTACCAAAATCAGGGCAATAGCCAAGGCAAACCTCATCAAATGTTCTTGACAAATCATCAAATATATTTGATTTTCGATAGGATTGCGAGAGCTATGTAAACTACAACTATCACAGTGTATATCCTCAGAGCCCTTTCGACATCTTTTAGGGTAGGTTCCCTACCTTCAAATCTGTAATGGCCCTCCTTCTCAAGCCAAACCCCCAAGATGGCACTCATGCAGGCTATGGGTTTGTCTCCGTTTATCTTGAACCTCGCCGATCTGTAGTATCTCAAAACCTTCCTCGGATTGAACGGCAAGAAGAGCAGGACTGTGATCCTTGAAGGAACGAAGTTAAGAATGTCGTCGAGCCTCGCACAGAACTTTCCGAAGAACTCGTATCTGTCGTTTCTGTATCCCATCATCGCATCCAACGTATTTATCGCTCTGTAAACCAAAGCACCGCTCAAGCCGAAGAGCAGGTAGTAGAATATAGGGGAGGTAACGCTATCGACGATATTCTCAGCCAAGCTTTCGATAGACGCCGAAATCAAATGCGGTCTGTCGAGCTTCGAAACGTCCCTGCTCACAATCATACTCACCGCCCTACGCTGTTCCTCCAAATCCTCGACGATAGTTCTTCTAACATGCAGATATAGGCTTTTTATCGCAAAAGAGGATTTTAGGAGGTAAACCTCCGCAACGAAGTTAAGAGGAAAGGGTAAAATCTTTGGCGTTAAGGAGAGAAGGAGAGCGAAGGTTGAAACCAAAGTCGTGCAAAGGACGCCGACTAAAAAATCGATTGCTGGATTCCTTCTTCTGTAACTTCTGTCCACAACTTCGGCCATCTTCCCGAACCATACGACCGGATGGAACTTATCGGGATACTCGCCCATCACCAAATCCAAAGCAACCGCAAGCAACAACTCAATCATACTTGATTTTGGTTAAAGTTAAATTGATAAAGTTGTTGAACGTTTATGGATTTGATCTCATTCTTCACGAGGATACCTTTTGAAGGGGACTTGGAAAGAGTTACAAAACAGCTTTGGGCTTTACCCCTTTTATCTTTGATAACTTCCGCCTTGCCCATGGCCATACTAACGTTGAAGATTCCTTTGAAGGAGGTCTTTGCACTTCTGTCTCTCTACTACATTGTCGGTTTAATACACCTGGACGGTTTAGCGGATTTCAGCGACGGAGTGATGGCCAAAGGGGGAGTTGAGGATAAGTATAGGGCGATGAAGGACGTGAACGTCGGAATTGCGGGTATATTTTCCGTCGTCGTCGTTTTGATCTTGCAGTTGGAAGCTTTAAAGTTCTCCCCGTTTTACGCTATATTTCTGGCTGAACTGAACTCCAAATTTTCAATACTTGTAGCTTTACTCGTTAGAAAGCCGTTGGGAGAAGGTTTGGCCAAGTTCTTTATGGATAGGTTCGACAGAAGGCAGTTCCTTATTGGATTTTGTATATACGTTACCTTAATTTCGATAACGTCGATACACGATAGAAGGGCCTTGCTATCGTCGCTTTCCTTAATAGTAAGCCTCGTTTTTATAAGGTTGGCGGTTAAAAGCTTTAACGGGCTGAACGGTGATTGTATAGGGGCTATAGCGGAAATTACGAGGACTTCGAGTTTGGTGTTGTGTGCCATCCTTTTTGAGATAAAATAAAAAACTACGAACGTCTCAGTCTAATGAGGGTTAATGAGGATAGTATTGCCACAGCCAACAACACAGAGAATCCCGGTGTTTTTTTAGTGGTTGGTGTTACGACTTCAGTTGACTCTACGGTGATAACCTTTTCCGTCTCCTCAATGTATTTGTTACCCCTACCGTCCCAGTATTCGACCTTGGCTTTTATTGTGAATTTTCCAGCTTCGTTGGGTGATACCTTGAACGATACCGTTCTGGCTTCTTTTGGCGGTATCAGATCGTAGCTCTTTTGGACGTTCAATCCTAAGCTCGGTGAGAAGATTGTTACGGTTACATCCTTCGCATTCGCATCGCCCACGTTTTCAATTGAAAGTTCGGCTGTTCTTATCTCTCCCTGCTTTAACAGTGTATCACAGCTTATCGATAGCCTGAGCTTTGGTTTCGGTGTTGGATGTATCGTTTGTTCGTATAAGGCTTTAATTTCCTCTTCGCTTAAGGCTCTGTTGTAAATGCGGACTTCGTCGATAACACCATTATAAAAATTTAATATATTTCCTGCCCAATTTTTGGCAGCTCCAAGTAGCATACCATATCCACAAACAGGAATTGTAGCTGAATTAGATGTGCTATCTTGTAAAACACCATTTACATATAACGCAAGTTTTCCAGAGGAATCTTTATAGGCTACAATGAAATACCATGTGTCTGGAGTAGTCGAGAACGATGAATATAAAGGAGTTGTCCAAGCACCATCACATACACTACCTGATTTTGTGTTGAAATAGATTTTCCCACTTTGAATTAAAGACACTATATAGCTTCCATCATTTCCAATAATATCCTCTTGATGTGAAGGACTCTTGCTGGGTTTTATCCAAAGAGTTACTGTAAACTCTTGTAGATCAAATTTTTCGGGCAATTCAACGTAATCACTAACACCATCAAACTCCAAAGCCTTACCTTTAATTCCATCCACAACCCTTGGATTTCCGTAGATTATTCCGTCGTGTCCGTTTCCACTGTCATCCTTCAAAATTTTTCCTTCGATGTTGTCGAAGCTGTAATAAGCCACTAATCCCTTGTCCAAGTCTAAAGCATTCACTTGAGCTACCGCAACTACCAACATCAACACCAACCCCAACGCCACACACCTCAAGCTATCACCCCCAGATCAACCACGAATTATAACACTATATATATATATTTCGATTTATGCCGTTACCGTTTTACGAACTGATACGTTACAAGTAACTAATTAGTATCTAAAAATTTCTAAAACTTATTGTGATATTTAACGTTTCAAAATGCCGAGAAAGAGATATAGAACAATCGCAATTCCCGAAGAACTCTACGAAAAATGCGAAAAAATCGTAAAGGAAGGTAATTTAGGTTATTCATCCGTTTCCGAATTCGTTAAAGAGGCTATAAGAAAAAGATTGGAAGAGCTAAACCGAATTTAATTCAGCTTTGACCTCATCGGGAATGAAAAAGGTTTAATAAATTTCGAAGGGTACTGACCTCCTCCCCGCCCTAAAGGGCGAGGGTTCCCCATAGGGGAACCACCATCAGATCCGTCTCACGACGGCGTCATCGGCTTCGGTTGGTGTCATCGGGCCGGGTCAGAGCGACCCTCTGTATATTAGAGATCGGCAAAATTTATAAACTTTTCGGCAGTTAGTCGTAATATGGAACTTACGC
>JALWDS010000009.1 GCA_027036775.1 Archaeoglobaceae archaeon
CAAGTACTTCAAGTAATCAGGCGGTGGATTCGCAAACTCCCAATAAACCCTCTTCCTCTTCTTTCCATTAATCTCTACAACCATCTCCTTCCTCTTTAACTGAGTAATCCAGTTAATCGGTCCCCTGTAACCCTTGTGTTTCTTCTTGTATCTGATGTATTTCTTCAGCAACTTCCTCCCATACCTGTTGTACGCCTTAACCTGTTCCTCATCCATAGCGCATCCTCTACTTCCCTTATCTTAACCATCTTCATGAATTCCCTCAAATTATCGCTCATCTCCACCTCATCTTTCTTCTTCTTGCTTACTATCTCTTCTGCTTCTTTCAACATCTCCTCCAACTCCCTTTCGCTGAATCTCTCATATATCGCACTTATCTCCTCTGAGAACAGTATCCCTCCCTTGGCACACATCTTCCTCAGTCTTGCCTTAATCCTGTGCCTGATGAAGCTCAATATCAGCTTCGCCACCGGTAATGGAAATATTGGAGGTAGTGTTACCGTAATGAACACAGCATCCTCAAATAGAAGAGTCGCCACGTCCCATGCCATGTTGTACTTCCAGATCAACTCCTTCACATACTTCTCGTCCGTAAACCTCGTCCTATACGGAAACGCTACTATGTTATCCTCCTCGTCCAAAAATAGCAGTACCTTACTCTTAACCAGCTCCTTCCACGTCTCAAACGTTAATCCTAACCATTCCCTGTCAAAATCGTCTACCTGATCTAACGGCTTACTGTAAATCGACCTCGCTACTATCCACCAGTCCTTCGATGCCCTGTAGTCCGGTATTAGATTTAGAAGAAGACTCCTCTCCTCTAACTCCTCCGCTAACGCCTTCATCGCCCTCCTCGTCGCCCTATCCAACGGTATTACTTCGAACTTCTTGACTCCTTCACCACCAGATCCATTACTATCCTCGCCACCCTTATCACCCTTGCTATCACTTAGCACTCTTCTATTATACCACCTGTGGTCGTTAAGAGCTACCTCAGCAACGGGTTTCGTGCTGGTGAGAGATTTGATAGATTCAACTCCTTTAAGGCGTTTCAGCGATAAAGTCTATTCTGCCAAGCTTAGATGGAATTGCAAGAATGCTACGAAATTTTACAGGAACAGATAAACTGCTGTATCTTCACGAACAATTGGATATACACGGCTTATACGATAATAAAACCACTCAACGTAAAAAGCACAGAGATTTATGGCAAGATAATAGATCATTTCTCTAATCTCTAAAAAAACGTGAAGAAGTTCGTTGGTGATTGTATGGTAACAACAAACAGAGAATCTAAGGAGAATAAAGGAAAACAAATCCGTATACATTGATAGAATAAAAAAGAACTGGATTGTTGAAATCTTTGG
>JALWDS010000010.1 GCA_027036775.1 Archaeoglobaceae archaeon
CCGTTCAGGGGAGATATATACGGGTTCCCATGCGTTTAGGGTTAACTATGTCAAGGAACGGTTGAGGGAGCTCCGGGAAAGAGGCTACTCCGAAAAAGAGGCACTCCAGATAATTGAATACGAAATAGGTCACTCCCGCATAGAGATGAGCGCTTATTACTCACGGGGATAGTTAATGACCCGAAAAGACCTGATAGACAGAGTAGCTAAAGAATTTGGGTTAAAGAAGAAAGATGCTGAAGCTATTGTAAAATTTATTTTTCAAGAGATAGCAGAAACTGTAAAGAAGGGTGAAAGAGTTTCTATTCAGGGGTTTGGAGCTTTTGAGTTGAGGAAACTGAGGGAAAGGAAGGTAAGGAATCCAAAAACGGGAGAGAAGATAGATATTCCAGTGAGAAAAAAAGTTGTTTTTGTTCCAAGTTATAGGATTGGAAGTAAATAGGGATAAGGATTAAGAATAAGTGGAGGAAGAAATGGCGTGGTATCTCTTGAATCTTCGCCAGGCTAAGATTGCTTCTGATAGGAAAGCACGATTGCATCGAATAAATAAAGACGGAAATAGTTTTAAACTATTGAACGAATGTAATCCTGGAGATCAAATAAGAGGTGAGGGAAAAGGTTTGCTTTTGTTTGAAAGAGATAGTGATAGAGAAGCTTTTGAGTACTCAAGAGAGTTTGTGAGAAAAATGCTGGGTGACGAATATGATGTTAAAAAGTGCGATAAATGTTTTAAGTAATGAGCTACATTACTACACTTTGGATTGCTTAAGGGGAGGAGCCGCCACTCCTCCACCTAAGTAGGGTTAGGGACGGGCTAACATTGTGAAGGAAATTCTTTATTCCGATATGGGGCTTCAGAAATTATAACCCTGCTTGGGTGGACTTCAAGGGGTGGCTAGCTCCTCCGCTACTTTCTCAGCGGAGGAGTGAGATGTATAGAAGCTTTGCAGGGCAATACGAACCGCAGAAGAACAACCTTCAGCAGGAATTTGAAGCTAAAAACAGCATTCTCAGATCCCGATTTCTGGAAGTTGCTCCAGTTGACTATCTATCAACGGTTTTCCCGGATAAGGGGTATGAAAACGAGCTGATAGTTGTTTTCGGAACGGTTAAGGATAGAAGCGGCAGCATTATAGAGAGAGGAACCGTAAAGAGAATAAGTCTTGAGAACATCTGGGACATAGCCTGGCGTTCAAATGCTTACATTCCCTACTGCGACTTCATAAAGAACTACTACCACTCAAAAACCTTAAAATCTGTTAAAGCTTTTGTAGTTGACTGCGACGGAATAACCAGCACAAGGCTTAAAAAGATTCTCAAATACCTGTGGAGCTCCCT
>JALWDS010000011.1 GCA_027036775.1 Archaeoglobaceae archaeon
TACCACATCTCTGAGCTTCTCCAGCGCTTTAAACATTTTATTGGCTTGTTCTTCTGAGATTTTTACCATACAATACGTTATGCTTCCACACCGCATTAGATACCTCCGCCAGAGCCAAATTTAGAGAGAATACTTCATCTACCAGATGATCCCTAACATCTCTCCAGTTCTTTTCTCTCAATATGTACTTAGCCAGTGAAGATGCGTCAATTACTATCACGATCATCCCTCACATAGCTCTTAGCAGTTCCAGCTTTAACCTCAGGAATGTCGGAAAGCATAGAATCGATCTCCTCCAACGCTCTCAACTTTCTATATTCTCTAATTCTCTTCTCAATGAACTTTCTTATCTCTTCGCTCCAATTGATGTCTATTTCCTTCATCATTCTTTTAAGCTCCTTTGGAACTCTCACACTAATTACGTTCATGTAATACCAAATAGTATTACAAATATTTAAACTTTTTGTTACCCTCCTTACATTATTTAGCTCTTATCATCAAACTTTAATCAATCTTATTACATAATTTATGTCGTCTCTCGTCAAACCTCTCACTAAAAAGATTACCGCAAAGTAAGTCAAAGCTCCAAGGACAATTGCAAAAATCCCCTCAAGAAGGTTGTTTAACCCGATTTTATATAAAACAGCAACCATCATCAAGCTCGCAACCAACGGTTTTACGATATCCTCTATCTTAGGAAAAACATCAAAAAACATCTTAGACAAAAATCCCAAGGTTATCCAGCTGAAAACGTTTGAAATGATAGTTGCAATCGCCGCACCTACGATACCCATTTTTAGAATAAAGATGTAGTTCAACACAACGTTTAAAATCATTGCTATCGTTGAAACGTAAACGGGATACTCTGGCTTTTCCTTTGCGTTGAAAATCGGTCCCCAGAATCCCAAAGATGACCCCAATATCAGTAAGGACAAAACCCACATGACACCAACGGCTGGCAAATAATCAACTCCGTAAACAAATTCAATTAATGGTTTAGAAACAACGGGTAATCCCAAAGCTATGGGGAAAGATATTATCGCACTGTATTTGAAAGCCCTATAGAAGGCGTTTTTCAAATCCCTACCCTCCAACTGAACGAAAACTGGAAATAAAACTGTGGGAATTGAAACTAAACCAGAAATAGCTCCGACAATGTTGTAAGCCGCCCTGTAGTAACCAACGTCCTCAGCCGGCAAAAAAATGCCGATCATTATCGAATCAACGTAGGCAAAAACTACCCATGTTATCGAACCCAAAGTTAGGTAACTCGAAAATCTGACGATTCTCTTCCAGTTAATCGCCTTCGCTTTGCCAAATACTATTTTACCGTATTTCCTAATCAGTAATACGGCCAAAGCTACAAGAGAGATTAAACTCGCAACGGTAAAGCCTAAAAGAGCTCCAACAACAGACAATCCCATCGAAACGAACAGAACTATCAATACCAATCTCGAAATCTCGTAAAATAGGGATCTAACAAAGTTAGCCTTGAAGTCGTTAAATGCGTTAAATATGCTGTTAACAAAACCAGCCAACGAAAAGAAAGTTATGAAAATTGATACAACCTTTAAAGGTTTAGAAAGCATGGGTTTTTTAAATACGGTTATTGAGATGTAGTCCGACAAAAAAAACAGCAGTATTGAAACTAAAAAGACCAGTGAAATCTTTAACTTACTCAAACTCCTTACATACCCTCTAACAAGTTCGTAATCTCCGTTTCCGTAGGAATGGGCGACGTATCTTATCAACGTCGTGTTCAATCCTAAGTCCGTAAAGGTTAGAAGAAAAAACGCTATGGACAGGGCTAAAGAGTAAATTCCAAAAAGTTCGGGCTTCAAAGCTCTTGCAACGTATATGGTTACTGCTACACCAACAACGTTTGCTAAAAGGATGGAAAGACCGTTGTATATCGTATTCTTAAGCACTCTTCTAGCTAACACGACTACCAAAATTGGAAGGACTATTTAAGTTCAACGAAAGTGTTAAATTGATTGAGCCTTGCCCAATTTTATGGCGAGAACAAAGAAGGTCAAGATGGCCGGAAGATTCGGACCGAGATACGGATTGAGGGTAAGGAGGATGATCATTAAAATAGAGGAACTGCAGAGACAAAAGTACGTGTGCAAGAGGTGCGGTAAAAAGGCTGTTAAGAGGGTTGGCTCGGGAATATGGGAGTGCAAGGCCTGCGGTTACAAGTTCGCTGGAGGATGTTACGTTCCGTCAACCGCAGTAGCTCAATCATTTGAGAAGTCTTTGGAGAGGTGATCTCATGCCCTACTACATCTGTCTAATATGCGGTGAAGAGGTCGACGTTCAAGGTAACATTATACAGTGTCCGAGGTGTGGCAACAGGATTCTGATGAAACCCAGACCCCCAGCCTTGAGGAAGGTCGTTAAGGCCATCTGAGGGATTTCTATGGATAAGGTAAAGTTGGGGATGGTCGTTTCGGAGTTCAACAGAGACATAACCTACATGATGGAAATCCTTGCAAGGGAGCATGCCGAATTCTTAGGAGCGGAAATAGTTGAAGTTATTAGGGTTCCCGGAGCTTTCGACATTCCCATAGCGGTTAAGAAGATGCTCGAAAAAGGTAATGTAGATGCCATAGTTGCGATAGGTTGCGTTATTGAAGGTGAAACAGAGCATGATGAGGTCGTTGCACAACACGCAGCCCGTAAAATAATGGATTTGAGCATTGAATACGGAAAACCAGTTACGTTGGGTATAAGCGGACCGGGAATGGGTAGGATTGCAGCACAGGAGAGAGTCGATTACGCCAAGAGAGCCGTAGAGGCTGCGGTAAAGTTGGTGAGAAGACTGAGGGAGTATGAGGGAAAGGCTTAAGCTCATAAAACCTTCAGCAACCTTAAGGATTTCAGCTTTGGCAAAGGAACTTGCAAAACAGGGAAAACCAGTAATCAACATGAGTGCAGGTGAGCCGGACTTCAAAACTCCAGATCACATAGTAGAATCCGCAATAAAGGCTTTAAAGGAGGGAAAGCACTTCTACACGCCTACAAAAGGAATTCCAGAGCTTTTGGAGGCGATTGCGGAAAAGGTCAACAGAGAAAATGGAATACCGGCGAAACCTGAAAACGTGATCGTTACCGCCGGAGCGAAGTATGGGATATTTCTGGCGATGCAGGCTTTGCTTGATGAAGGCGATGAGGTTATCTTGCTCGATCCAGCTTGGGTGAGCTACGAAGCTAACGTTTTGATGGCAAACGCAAGGCCAGTTTGGGTTAGGCACGATGAGAGCTTCGAAGACGCTCCTATCGAAGATTACATCACTCCAAAAACCAAGATGATAGTCGTAAACACACCGAACAACCCCACGGGAGTGGTTTACCCCAAAAGTTTTTTGAAGAAGGTTGCAGATTTGGCTATAGATCACGATCTCTACGTTTTGAGCGACGAAATCTACGAGAAGATAATCTACGAGGGTAAGCACTACAGCATAGCGAGTTTCGACGGTATGTTTGAGAGAACTATCACGATCAACGGATTCTCAAAAGCCTATTCCATGACGGGGTGGCGTTTGGGTTACGCAATTGCGAGCGAGGAGATAATAAGGGACATGAACAAGATACAATCTCACTCCATAAGCCATCCCACTTCATTCGTTCAATACGCCGGTTTAACAGCTTTAAAGGGAGATCAGAGCTGTGTCGATAGGATGGTCGAAGCTTTTAGAAGGAGGAGGGATTTAATAATAAATGGCTTGGACGATTTGGGTGTAGAATACGTTAAACCCAAGGGTGCCTTTTACGTCTTCATGAAGGTTGGAAACGGAACGGAATTTGCTGAAAGGTTTTTGAGAGAGGAGTTCGTTGCGGTTACACCGGGTGAAGCTTTCGGTAGTTACAAGGATTACGTTAGGGTCAGCTACGCAACTTCGGAGAGAGACGTAAAGGAGTTTTTAAGCAGATTAAAGAAATATTTTTCATAGAAACATATAATTTTAAAATTAAGTTAAAATTAAGTTAAAATTAAGTTAAAATTAAGTTAAAAAGAAAACTTTAAGTTTCGATGAAAGTGCACGTTGACAGTTGTCCAGTGAGTTCAGGGTGTCTTGGATGGGAGAGATA
>JALWDS010000012.1 GCA_027036775.1 Archaeoglobaceae archaeon
TCGGCTGGAGTTGATGATCAGCGTGTTGCAGGCGGGGATGAAGGGGCTGGAAGAGGGGGAGCGTGAGGCGTGGGCGGAGAAAGCCCAGGGATATATCGAGAAACGCCCCCACGAGATCGTCTTTGGCATTAGCAAAGGGGAGGTCGAGGCGCACTTTCAGCGACTGGGGACGCTGCTTGTCGCGTTGCGAGAGGCGTTGGCTTCGGAGGGTGAGGCGTATGCGCTGGTGATGCGAGTGCTGCGGGAACAATATCAAGAGGAAGACGGAGAATTACGATTGCGGCCTGCGGAGGAGATTTCGGCGGACAGTTTGCAGTCGCCTCATGATGTGGAAGCGACCTACCGAGAGAAGAACGGGGAGCGCTATCGTGGCGGTTATGTAATGCAGGTGAGTGAGACCTGTGCGCCGGAGAATGATATCCAGCTCATTACTGATGTGCGGGTGGCTCCGAATGTGACGGACGACGGGAAGCTCCTACAGGAAAGCATCACCAGCCAGGAAGCCCGGGGCATTGAAGTGGAGAATGCTTACATTGATGGAGCCTATACCGGGCCGGAGGTCAGCGCCTTCTGTGAAGCGCATGGCGTCACGCTGCATCCAAGCAATATCCGAGGCGGAAAGACGCCTGCGGGGCAATGGGGATGGGATGCTTATGATTGGCGAGTGGCAACCAGGGAGGTGATTTGCCCGCTGGGCCAGGTGGGGAGGCTGGAGCCAGCCCGGACGGAAGCCCGGTGGGTGGTGCGTTTTCCAGACACGGAACAATGCCGAACCTGTCCGCTGCTGAGTAAATGCCGAGTGACCATCGGGAAACGGCGGGGCGCTGGCATGAACGTCACCACCCGAAACATCGAGGTGGCGCGTTTGCGTCAGCGCATCACCTCAGAAGCGCGGGCCCTGCGTTCGCCCGTGGAGGCGACGGTGCGTTCGATGAAGTGGAATCTGCGCAAGGACAAATTGCCGGTGCGGGGTCTCATTGCTGCGACGATGTATTTCAGCGCCGTGGCCATGATGGTCAACTTGCGCCGCATTCATGCAAGTTTGCAGAAGAATACTGATAAAAATGACGATCCGGATGCTCTCTTGCGCTTTATTTTCTGGTTGATTGCTCTGTTGAAGCCTTTGAGGACGCCTTCAGGGCGCTCTGGGGCCTTATCGGCGGATCGGAAGAACTACGCCTTCATTTTTCCGTCTAACGTCTCTCTTCGTTCATTCTCCGCTCAAGGCGCTGCATAGCACCCTTTTTTCGGAAGAGCC
>JALWDS010000013.1 GCA_027036775.1 Archaeoglobaceae archaeon
CAGGGGACCGATTAACTGGATTACTCAGTTAAAGAGGAAGGAGATGGTTGTAGAGATTAATGGAAAGAAGAGGAAGAGGGTTTATTGGGAGTTTGCGAATCCACCGCCTGATTACTTGAAGTACTTGGAAGAGAGGATAGAGAAGAGGCTGAAAGAGGGTGGGAAGGAAGGATTTAATATAGATTGGCATGGAGGATCAGCGGACTACGTCAAGAAGTATTTAATGAGGAGTTCAGATTATTACTTTAGTAGTTTATAGTAGCTTACAGTAAGAGTAAGTTGTAAATTATAGTATTACAGTTATAATATTTTCCAGCAAGTGATTAACTATAGTGGTTAATCGATGGTTAAAAATTGGGAATGGTAGAATTAAGAAGTAATTTCCTTGAGTATTGATCTGATAGCGAGTAAGTCGAGATGGGATTGAGGCTTGATAATGCCCTTGAGTGGGTCTAGGAAAAGGACGTTGGTTTTGATGAGGTAACGTTTTGTGATCTCGTCGAGTGAATCAAGTGGGATGGAATCACGATCTTCGAATAGGTTTAGGGCGGTAATAACCTTATCGTAATCCACGTCGTATTCCTTGTCTTTAATTCTGATAGTATATCCTAATTCTCTCAATTCTTTAAGTAGGCTCTTTATCTCCATAACCCTAAGTCTTAACAGTTCTTCGCAGAATTCCTTTAGTCTGTCCCTGTTCTTAACAGCTTCAACCAAGTAGACCGGTTTACCCCCGAAGTAGTTCCAAGTTAGATCGATCTCCTCTCGGCTGAATCCGTATTTTTTGAGGAAATCTTTGGTGGTGTTGTAATCGAAGTCGTCTATGAGGAGATACCTACACCTACCGTGGAGCATAGCCTCGTTGAATACTCGCTCTATGAATAGTGAGTCTGATGTAATAGTGAAAATGTGAGTGAGGTGGAAACGTTTGGAGATAGTAACGAAGAAGTTGAAGAGTTCGTAGATGAGTAAACCGTTAATTTTTAGGTCACCTATGACTTGAAGCTCGTCTAATATTATGACGGGGATTTTACCCTTGGATTTTAGCTCGTGTAAAATGTTGAAGATGTAGGTGAAAGCGTTCTTTGGCTTATCTTTCTTCAGTACTTTACTAACCAAGTTCTCTGGTAGTGGGAATCCGGAATAGAATTTGACCGTAGATGATAGCAGGGATGAGATGACATCGCTGAACTTGGTAATTTTCCTCTTCAACCCTATTTCGTAGCTGAAGAGTATATCGTAAAACTCGT
>JALWDS010000014.1 GCA_027036775.1 Archaeoglobaceae archaeon
GACCGAAACCCTTATATTATCACACTATGAGTCAAAGTCACAAAGTAACAAGGTGACGGGTATGTGGATCGGTAAGAGGATTAGGATTGAGAGGATAATAAACAGGGAAACTGGAAACACCGTGATAGTTCCGATGGATCACGGAGTAAGCTTAGGGCCAATAGAGGGATTGAGGGACATGCCGAAGATAATAAATGCGGTAGCGGAAGGTGGTGCAAACGCTGTAGTTTTGCATAAAGGAATGGTCGTTCACGGGCATAGGGGCTACGGTAGGGATATAGGGTTGATAGTTCATCTGAGCGGATCGACTTCTCTCTCACCCGATCCGAACGAGAAGGTTTTGGTTTGCACAGTTGAGGAGGCGATAAGGCTTGGTGCAGATGCGGTGAGCGTTCACATCAACATAGGGAGTAAAACGGAGGCGGAACAGTTAAAGAAGTTGGGAATGATAAGCAAGATATGTGCGGAATGGGGTATGCCCTTACTGGCCATGATGTATCCGAGGGGTGAGGGGATTAACCAGTTCGACGAGAAGGCTGTGGCTTTGGCTTCAAGGGTAGGTGCGGAGTTAGGTGCGGATATCGTAAAGACGAACTTCACGGGAAGTGTGGAAAGCTTCAAGAGGGTTGTGGAGGGATGTCCAGTTCCCATAGTTGTCGCTGGCGGTCCTAAGATGAAGAGCGTCGAGGACATACTTAAGATGGTCAGAATGGCGATGGATGCTGGGGCTAAGGGAGTTGCCATAGGTAGGAACATCTTCCAAGCGGAAAATCCCACTCTGATGACCAAAGCAATAGCTGAAATAGTTCACAACAACGCGAGCGTTGAAGAGGCGTTGGAGATTCTGAAGGGTTAAATTTTTGCTGGCATTTCCCTCAACCATCCTAAGTCCGGCAGATACAACCTCCTCAAATCTTTCAATCCCAGCTTTAACATTGCAAGCCTTCCTATTCCCAAACCCCAAGCCAAAACCCTACCCTTTATACCCAGAGGCTCTGTAACCTCCTTTCTAAAAACTCCAGCCCCTCCCAGTTCGACCCATCCCAATCCCTCAACGTAAACTTCGGGTTCTACACTCGGTTCGGTGTAGGGGAAGTATCCGGGTCTGAACCTGACGTTCTCGAAACCCATCTTTGCAAAGAACTCCCTCAGCAATCCCAAGAGGTGTCTAAAACCCACATCCCTGTCCAAAACGACTCCCTCGAGCTGGTCGAACTCGGGTAGGTGTGTAGGGTCTATAGCCTCCCTCCTGTAAACTCTGTCTATGCAGAAGGCCTTTTGAGGTGGCTCGGGATTTTCGGCCAGATACTTTATAGTTACAGCGGTAGTGTGAGTTCTCAAAACCAACTGCTTAGCTTTGTTTATGTCCCACTTACCTTTCCATCCCGTAGATCCCGTTATCCATCCGTTTTCGTGAGTTAGCCTAACCCTTTCTGCCAAATCCTTAGGTATTTCGACGTATCCGTCCAAGTAAAAGGTGTCCTGCATGTCCCTCGCTGGATGATCCTGAGGCTGAAAGAGCGCGTCGAAGTTCCAAAAGGCGGATTGAACGTAGTTCCCCTTTATCTCAGTGAAACCCATCTCGAGAAATATCTTCCTGCACTCCCTTATTATCCTCTCGTAGGGATGAATCTTCCCCCCGTAAATCTCCTTCGAAGGAATCCTAACGTCGTATCTGGCAAACTCTTTGTTTTTCCAAGACTTGGATATTATGATTTCTGGAGTTAAGTCCGTTATAACCTCCCCAAGCTCAACATCGGGCTTTCTAACTACTTTAACGTATATCTCCTTTTTCTCCTCCTCGACTATAAGCTTTCTCCTCTTAAACTCCTTTAAAACGTTCTTTGGAATTTCTTTTCCCTCCAAAATCATCTTCAGATATTCCCTCTCCTTAAAATCGATCTCCTTGACGAGTTTTATCTTACCATCTCTTATCTCGATCGCAGACTTCCTTTTCAACCATCCCAAAGCTATGCCTATCGTTTTCTTGTCGAAAAACCTCTCGAGCTCTTCGAGAGAAACTTCACCTCTCTCCTTGAGAAATTCGTAAAGCCTCTCCTCTGGAAAACCCTCCTCCAGATATTTCATTCCCTCCTCTGTCAACCTGTATCTCTTCTTGACGACCTCCTTAACATCCGCAAACCCCTTCTCCTTTAGGAGGTAAGCACCCTTCAAAATTGCGTCTTTGCTTATCCCAGCCACTCTTTCCGCCTCTTCTATCCTATACTCCCTTCCCAACTCCAACGATTTCAGTATCCTGATCTCGAAGGGCGTTAGCATCACTCGCGAATAGACCTTTGAAATAAAAGGGTTGCTATATCAATCCGAGAAACTCCAAAGCTTCAACGACTCCATCTCCGTTCGGTTTCGAAGTGACCAAATCCGCAACCTCCTTGAGCTTTTCGTGAGCATTTGCGACGGCAACACCAAAACCGGCAACCTCCAAAAGTTCAACGTCGTTTTCGGAATCTCCAATCGCTATAAAATCCTTCACGTCCAAACCGAGTCTTTCCGCTATGAACTTCAATGCCCTCCCCTTGCTAACGTTTTTGTCTATTATGTGGTATGCAAATCCCGTATCGACTATCTTCACGTCCTTTGGCAGTATTTTCCTTGCCTCCTCTATGGGGAAAGTCCTCCTTAGGCAAACCTCCGCCTTTCTGTATTCGTTGTCCAAAAGCTCAACTTCAAAACGCTCCTTTAAAACTTCAAGGGCTTTCAGGCACTTACCCTTATCTCCTAAAACAACGTCTTCACCGTCGTAGCTGAACCTGACAACCCCTCCGTTTTCGGCAATCACCACGTCCGAAACACCTATCATCTTTGCAACCGCCCTCGCGAAGCAGGATATGTTACCGGTGGCCAACACGACCGGAATCTTCAACTTCCTCAAAGCCTCCACCGCCCTGCAGTTTATAGCCCTCTTCATGTCCGTTAGGGTTCCGTCTATGTCCACTACCAATGCCTTGAGCTTCATCCATCCACATGTCGGGAGAACGTATTTAAGTAATGCTCTGTTAAATACATCCATGAAGGTCAGGGAGGTTATTCACAACGTTTACTTCATAGAGAAGGACGGTGTGAGGATACTCGCAACTAAGAGCAAATACGGATCACACTACGGTGAGAGGAAGATAGGAGAGTATAGGGAGTGGATTCCTTCAAGAAGCAAGCTTTCCGCAATGTTCATGAAGGGATACAAGGTGGACATAAAACCAAACTGGAAGGTTCTCTACTTGGGTGCTGCGAGCGGAACTACGGTCAGCCACGTTGCTGATATAGTGGATAGAGGTGTGGTTTATGCGGTTGAATACTCAGCAAAACCGTTTGCAAAGTTCTTGGAGCTTGCAAGGGAGAGGAGAAACATAGTTCCCCTCCTTCAAGATGCCTCGAAACCTTGGAAGTATAGCGGAATTGTTGAGAAGGTCGATTTCGTTTATCAGGACATAGCCCAAAAGAATCAGATCGAGATTTTCGAAGACAACGCGAGGTTCTTCCTTAAGGAGGAAGGAGAAGGTCTGATAATGGTCAAGGCAAGGAGCATAGATTCGACCGCCGATCCCGAGGATGTTTTCAAAAACGTGATAAGGAGGCTGAAGGAGAGCTTTAAGGTTGTGGCTCACGACACCTTGGAACCGTATCACAAGGATCACATATTCGTTCACGTCAAGAAACAATAACTTTAAATTTTTAGATAAAAATAGTTTAACATTAATCTCCACCGAAGCTTTTATATAGTCGATTTTTGCTAACCAATAGTTAGTAAAAGAGAGTTAAGGTGATTTCAATGAACGTCGACGATCTCCTCGACGTCCTCGGAAACGAGAGTAGAAGGAGGATATTGTATCTGCTCTCTCAGAGACCCTGCTACGTCAGCGAGATAGCGTATCGTCTAAAGATGGCTCCGAAAGTCGTTTTAGAGCACCTGGATAAACTCGAAAGGGTTGGGTTAGTCAAAAGCTTTGAAGAGGGAAAGAGGAGATACTACTACATCGATAGGAGCCTGAGGTTGGAGGTAACCTTAACTCCACACAACTTCTCCGCCAAGTTGATAGAGAACGGCAACGTGGACGAAAAGGACATATACGATGTGATAAGAAACATAGATGAGGTGAAATACATAGACGGTTTGAGAGATTTGTCCGACACCATACGCAGGATGAAGAGAATGCAGGACGTTCTATCCAAGTTGCAGTATAGGATAAATTCGAAGATCACGAAGATGCTCGAAGACCTCATTGCAACTTTGGAGAAGTTCACGAGGGACGACGTTGAAAAGATAGTTCTCTACGGCTTGATAAAGGGATTGAGCGTATTCGAAATAGCGGATTACTTCGGTTTGATGTATTCCGATGTGGAATCCGCCCTGAGGAGGTTGGAAAGTAGGGGTTTGGTTGAGAGGTTTATCGAAAACGGTAGGGTCGTTTGGAGGTTTAGGGGGTGATGTTTGTGGACGAAAAGAAGGAGGTCTATCTTAGGGTTGCTGAAGCGTATTACAGGGATGTCGGTAGGGGTATCGCGAGGATAGATCCCGAGGTGATGGAGAAGCTTGGATTGCAGAGCGGAGACGTGATAGAGATCGTGGGTAAGGAAAGAGTTCCAGCCATAGTTTGGCCCGGTTACCCCGAAGATAGGGGGAAGGGTATCATAAGGATAGACGGTAGCATAAGGAACAACGCTGGAGTTGGAATAGGAGACAGGGTCAAAATAAGAAAGGTTGAAGCGAAACCCGCTGAAAGAATAGTTTTGGCCCCTACGGAGCCCGTCAGGTTGATGGGTGGTGAAGCATATCTACTGAGGCTCTTGGAGGGAAGGCCCGTAAAGAGGGGTCAGAAGATAAGGGTCGAGGTCTTCGGTCACGTCCTGACGTTCGTCATAGTTTCTACGAAGCCTACCGGTGTCGTGATAGTCAACAGAAACACGGAGATAGAGCTCAAGGAGAAGCCAGTTGAAGAGGTGAAGAGAAACGTTCCGAACGTAACCTACGAGGACATAGGTGGATTGAAGAGGGAGCTTAGGTTGGTCAGAGAGATGATAGAGCTACCTCTCAAGCATCCAGAACTCTTCCAGCGCTTGGGAATAGAACCTCCTAAAGGTGTTCTGTTATATGGCCCACCGGGAACAGGTAAAACCCTTATCGCTAAAGCCGTCGCAAACGAGGTTGACGCTCACTTCATACCCGTCAGCGGGCCGGAGATAATGAGCAAGTATTACGGAGAGAGCGAACAGAGGTTGAGGGAGATATTTGAGGAGGCGAAGGAGAACGCACCTTCTATAATATTCTTTGACGAGATAGATGCCATTGCACCGAGAAGGGAAGAGGTGACTGGAGAAGTTGAAAGGAGGGTCGTGGCACAGCTTTTGGCTTTGATGGACGGTTTAGAGGCGAGGGGAGACGTCATAGTCATAGGAGCAACGAACAGACCAGACGCGATAGACCCAGCTTTGAGGAGACCGGGAAGGTTCGACAGAGAGATAGAAATAGGAGTGCCAGACAGAGAGGGAAGAAAGGAGATTCTACAAATTCACACGAGGGGAATGCCCATAGAACCCGATTACAACAGGAACGACGTCCTAAAGGTCTTGAGGAAGATGAAGGAGGAGGGTAAGAAGGTTGACAAGTTCATAGAGAAGGTTGAAAAGGCTACAAGCGAGGAGGAGATCAAGGAGATTTTGAAGGAGGACGAGGAGCTGTTCAACGAGGTCAGGAACAGGTTGATCGACCTTATGCTTGAGGAGTTGGCAGATCTGACGGTAGGATTCGTCGGTGCGGACTTGGCGGCTTTGGCTAAGGAGGCAGCTATGCACGCCTTGAGGAAGAGGATAGAGAGCGGTGAGATAGACGTTGAAGCTGAGGAGATTCCAGAGGAGGTTCTCGAAAACCTCAAGGTCACGAGAGAAGACTTCTTGGAGGCGTTGAAGTTCATAGAGCCTTCCGCGATGAGAGAAGTGCTTGTTGAAATTCCTAAGGTCACTTGGGATGACGTCGGTGGCCTGGAGCATGCGAAGCAAGAACTTAGAGAGGCTATAGAATGGCCCTTGAAGTATCCGGACATATACAGGGCTACGGGCATAAAGCCACCTAAGGGTATCCTGCTCTACGGGCCACCGGGAACGGGTAAGACTCTCTTAGCTAAGGCTGTTGCAAACGAAGCTAATGCGAACTTCATAAGCGTTAAAGGGCCAGAGCTTTTAAGCAAGTGGGTCGGCGAATCGATAACGGGTGACGAGAGAGTAGTTGCAAAGGTAAACGGGGTTGTGAAGGTTGTGGAAGTTGAAAAGCTTTACGAGGAGTGGTTGAAGGGCAACGACATAGAGGTCGTTTCGGTAGTTGACGGAAAGGTTAGGTGGTCTAAGATAGAGAGGATATCGAAGCATCTCAGAAGGTCTCCGATCGTCGAGATCGTAACGAACTCTGGTAGAAGCGTAAAGGTTACAACAGATCACTCGATATTCACCGTTAAAAACGGTAAGATCGTTTCAGTTCCAACTTCGGAGCTAAGGAGGGGTGACTGGATAGTTCTCGTGAACAGAGTTCCGTGCGGTGACAGCGATGAGATAGACGGCGTTAAGGTAAACGAGAATGTAGCACTGCTCTTAGGTCTTTACGTTGCGGAAGGAGACGTTAATCACAACTGTGTTAGGATTCATACGAAATCGAGAGAGATAGTTGAAACTTTGGATAGGATAGTGAGAGAAGAAGGTTTAGAAGGCAAGTATTATGAAAGAGATTGCTCTTATTGGATAAAGACGAAGTGGATCGTTGACTTATGTAAGAAGTTCGGAGTCGGTGCAAGGAACAAGACGATAGAACCTGCACTATCTCTGAGAAAAGATCTGTTGGCCAAATTGCTTAAAGGTTACTTCTCTGGAGACGGAACGTTCTACCTCAGAGATCACGAGAGAACCGCATCAATTGAAGCGGTAACTGTAAGCGAGAAACTTGCACACGAACTGCTGATAACTCTATCGATGTTCGGTATATTTGCAAAGCTAAAGAGCAGGGCCAACACAGTCGGTAACAACGAATACAGAGTGATAATTGGTAGAGCGGAACAGCTAAGGACGTTCGTTGAGGAGATAGGATTCGTCCAAAAGGAGAAGAACGAAAAGTTGAGGAAGTTCGTCGAAAGCAAGAAGTGGACGAGAGGTAAGAAGGACATACCATCGGAGTTGGTGGGACAGGTTTACGCACACATGGAGGTCGAGTTCTACTCCGACAGAGTTGTTCTCAAGGCTTTGAAGAGGTTGTCCTTGGATGACGTTTACTTCGACAGAATAAAGGAAATCAGATACGTTGATAGAGATGATGTCTTCGTTTACGACGTTGTAGAGGTTAAGGAGGGACACAACTTCCTCAGCGGTTGTGGAATCTTGCTACACAACTCCGAAAGACATGTGAGAGAGATGTTCAGAAAGGCAAAGCAGGTTGCACCGTGCATACTCTTCTTCGACGAAATAGACGCCTTGGCCCCAAGGAGGGGATTGGGTGCAGATACTCACGTCACCGAAAGAGTTGTCAGTCAGCTCTTAACGGAGTTGGACGGTATAGAGGAGTTGAGGGACGTTTTCGTCATAGCCGCGACTAACAGACCAGACATGATAGACCCAGCTTTGCTCAGGCCGGGAAGGATTGAGAGGCACATATACATCCCACCGCCAGACAAGGAGGGTAGAAAGGAGATATTCAAAATACACCTGAAAGGAAAGCCTTTGGCTTACGAAAGAGAAGACGTCGTGAAGGCTCTCGAAATTTTGAAGTCTGAAAACAAGGAGTTCGAGAAGGTCAAGGTCGAGGACGTCGACAAGCTACCTGAAGAGCTGAGAAGGGTATTCGAAGAGAAGGTCAGGGATGTAATTTGCGAGTGGCTGGCTGAGAGAACGGAAGGCTACACGGGTGCGGACATAGAGGCGATATGCAGGGAGGCGGGTATGCTCGCGATAAGAGAGGCGGTAAAGCCCGGTATGACTAAGGAAGAAGCTAAAGAGATCGCGAAGAGGATTAGGATAACCAAGGAGCACTTGAAGAAGGCGATCGAAAGAATTAAGCCAAGTTTAACCAAAGATGACTTGAAGAGGTATGAGGAGATAATGGAGACGTTCAGGAAGATGTATGCTTAAAGGAGGTGACTTGTATGTGGTGGAGGAGGAAGAGAAGGGAGGAGTGGGAACCTTTCGACATATTCGGTAGGGAGTTCGAGTTCATAGACGAGATATTCGAGAGGATGGTTAGGGACATTGAGGAGATGTTCAGAAGGTTCGAGAGGGGAGGAGAAATTAGACCTATAGTTAGGGGATTCAGCATAAGGATAGGTCCTGACGGAAAACCTGAGATCAAGGAATTTGGAACGAAACCGGAGACCTTGATAAAGGAGGAGGGCGTTGAGGAGAGGAAACCTTTGATAGACGTTATAGAAACTGACGACGAAGTCCAAGTCATAGCGGAGATGCCCGGTGTCAACAAGGAGGACATAGAGGTAAATGCAACCGAAAACGAAGTTGAAATCAAAGCGGAGAGCGAGAACAGAAGGTATCACGAAGTCGTCAAACTGCCGTGCGAGGTAATACCAGATTCCGCCAAGGCGAGATACAACAACGGAGTTTTGGAGGTGGTTTTCAAGAAGAAGCACCCAGAAAAGAAGGGTAAAAGAATAAAAGTTGAATGATTTTTTAATTTTATCTATTTTGGCTGGCAAAAATTTTATTAATTTCGTTCGGCAAACTTAGGCAATGAGTATGAGGGTTAAGACTGGTATCTACGGTCTCGATCCTCTGCTTGGAGGGGGATTTTTACCCAACACCGTCAATGTCGTTTTGGGGACAACAGGAGTGGGTAAAACCCTCTTCTCTCTCCATTACGCCTTCGAAGGCTTAAAGAACGGGGAGAACTGCCTATACATATCCTTCGACATGAACGAGAACGAGATACTGAAAACCGCGAGGAGCATGGGGTGGGATGTCGATAAATACGTTAACGAAGGCTCTTTAAAGGTCCGCAAGTTCGTGGTGGAAGACATAACGTTCCTCAACAACGAGCTACTGAGCTTCATATTCAACAACGTCTCTGGCAGAACGAGGATAGTTATCGACTCGTTCACGCCCCTCGTTTCGACTCACGACTACTCGGTGAGGAAGGACGTTAACTGGTTCTTCGAAAGGTTGAGAGAAGTTGGAACTACCGTTATAACGCTTGAAGAGCCTTTATCTGGAAACATAGATTACCCCCACATCCTCATGCCCGTATTTTTAGGGGACAGCCTGATTCACATGAAAAAGCTCGGTTACGGGGACGTTTTGGATAGGATAATCAGAATTCTCAAGCACAGAAACTCTTGGCATGCTGAAGGCGTTTTCCCCTACAAGATACTGAAGGGCTTGGGAATCGTAGTTGACAGCAAAAACTACGTTGAGAGGTTGGAGAGAAAGGTCGAATTGAGAGAGGTCTTGAGCGATGAAGAGATAGAAAACCTGCCCGAAGAACTCTTGGAGAGAATAAAATTGGCCCTCGAAGATAACGTTTACAACGAGAGAGAGGTCGTTTCTTTGGTAAAGTGGGTGATCGAATGTTATCTGTCCTCGAATCGATCGTAAACCACTTCGAAGACCCGGACGTTTATCTCGTTGGGATTTTCAGGGTTGACGGAATACCTATAGTGGTTAGGTGCAGGGAGAAGGAGAGGGTGCTTAAAATTGCGGAATGGTTGGATAGGCATGTTAAGGAGTTTCTGGACAAGATGCTCAAAGGGGAGTTGGAGGACGTGACGACCAGGTTTAAAAACATGTTGGTTAGGGTTTACCCCCTGACTAAAACCCTCTCCCTCGTTTTGGTGAGTAGCGAGGACATTTCGATCTACAAGTTCGAAATAGATATAACCTCCATAAGGAACATGTTGGGGTAATGATTCAATACGTTTACACGACCTTCACGAACTACGACGAGATTTTGAGGGATTTGGAGGAGAAGTTGAAGCTCGACTTTGAACCTGAGTTTTACTTCCTCTTTCTAACCGAAAGCACGTGGAAGCTCTACAAGAAGATTTTGAAGTTCCTCAAATCCAAGTTTCCGAACTGCAAGATGTCAGGGTGCATAGTTGAGGGCTACGTAACGAGGGAAGGAATATGGACGAGGGGGTTGGCACTTCTCTTCTTCGAGAGGGGTGTTGACGTATTCTGGGCTAAGGGTAAAACAGCTGAGGAGACCTTTGCGAAGCTCAAGGAGAGCATGAAGGATTGGACCTCCGCAATAACCATCTTTCCCCTCTTCAAATTTAAAAGCGGAATCGACTTGATAAACTTCACACTGTCGAACAACACCGTTTGGAGGTTCAGATACTGGAAAGCGAGGGATAGGGAGTCGAAAATTAGAGTTTTGGAGAGATATTCAAGGGTTTTGGAGGAGAGATACGTTTTTCCTGCGAACAAGGCCCTGAGGGTTTTTGATGGAGAAAGGCCAGTTGTTGGCCTGAACTTGCTCCCCTTGGAGGCTGGATACGAAACCCCCCTGATATTTGCAAACTACGAGGTTTTGGAGAGGTCCGCGGTTGCGGTGTGCCTAAAGGGTAAAACGAACGTAAATTTTCACGACGTTTTCCCTGAGAGGGGTAAGAGTTTTGAAGAGACGGCGGAGATAATTAAAAATCACTTCACGAGCGTGAGGGAGGTAGAGGTTACGAAAAGGGGAGTTGCCGTAGGCGACGTCAACGGAATTCCCGCGGTCGAGTTTCTCAGGAGGGTCAGATACGTAAGGGTTTACGATGAGAAAGAGGTTTTGAACATGCTCGAAAGGGGAAAGCTCAGAACGGTTTCACCCTACGCTTTGGCCTTCGTAAGTGAGGAAACGCACGGCTCTTCCCTCCTCGGAATCCTGCCGTATCCCATACTCACGTATCCATCCCTCTTCGAACTCGATGGGTTCTACGATAGGGCATTCTTCGTCGGAGAGAGGTTTAAAGGAGGAATAAAGGCTTTTAAGAGTCTCTTCGAATCCAAGAGGTTTGAAGACTCCTTCGACTTCTTCGTCATAGACGCCAACGTTATACCGATGTTTGCGGGGAGGTGTGCAGAAATAAAGAAATTTGCGGACGAATTCTGCGGTGATTACTTCGGAATAATATCGTCAATGCCCTCTATCAAAACGAAAAACCTGCATAAGAGATACTTCTCAGAAATAGAGGTGGGTCTCTGCCTCAACGTAACGGGAACTTCGGTAATGGTGGAGTTAAGGTGTTGAGTATTACCAGTAGAACTATCGACGCGATGTTTAATGTTAGAGTTCTCTTGAAGTGAGGTAGGGTTTCGGGTGACAACCTCCAGTCGTTCCTCGCGATAGACCTGAGGTATATCAGGGTGGGTATGAACGTCAGAACGAGAACAAGGCAAACCTTCGAGTATATTTCGAGGTAGGTGAATATGAAGACCGTTAGGTAGTAAACTATTATAGATGTGTAGGAAAGCTTGAGCAACCTTTTAGGACTAAAGACGACGCCCAAGGTCCTGAGTCCAGCTTTTTCGTCACCGCTAACGTCCCTCAGATCCTTCAAAAATATTCCGAAGAGGACGAAGAACAAAACGGTAAGGGATAGGGCGAAGGACCTGAAGTTCAAATCCTCGAAGAAAGTCCAGAGGAGGAGTGTGAACGCTGGATAGGACACGATAAAAGTTGCGAGTTCCGTTAGGTAGTGATCCTTAAGTCTGAACCTCAGAAACCTGCCGAAGATAATCCTGTCCGAGTAGAACCACGTTAACGTTAGGCATAAAACGAAGAGGATAAGGCTAACGACTTTACCGAGCTTTAGAACCATTAAAAAGGATGTCGAGTATAGGAGGAGTGCCATCACCACACCCACAAACCTCAAAGCGGGACTTTCTGCAAAGACGTTATACTTACCTCCCATAACGTCCTCCTCTATGTCGTTCACGTGGTTCCACAGATTTACCGCAGGATAGAATGTGAAGGAAAAGGCCATTTCCAAGATCAAAGAGTTCAGGTTTCTGTTGGATAGTGAAAAAACGAGGAGTTGCAGTATCGGGATTGGGTATATTATGGTTAGGGGTCTTGCGGAAAATTTTAAAATTTCAACAAAATATTTAAAATTCATAAATTCGTTTAACCAAAAGCGAACAGCTTTATCTCCCTCACGGCCTTCTCCGCTTCCTTCTTCTCCACCTTCTTCTCCATCTCCCTCACCTCCAAATTATCGTAGGTTTGAAAATAGATAAATTTTTCTAAATTTATAAAATTATTACAATAGTAATTATTCGCTGAAAATTGCTAACAGTTGTCAAACCGATTAAGGCAGAATAAAAATAAAATAATAAATATAAATAATAAATAATTAATATTAAAACTATAAATATTAAAAGAAAAACTGAAAAATTTAAGCGTATTCCCTCCAAGTTTTACCGCATTTCGTGCAACGGTAGAACCTCGTTTCTGGTTCATCCGCAGCTCTCATCTGCCTTATCCACCAATAAGCTTCTGTGTTTCCGCAGTAGGGACAAACGACCTTGGTTTTAGGTAGAGTTTCGACCTTCTCCTCTATGACTGGTATGTCGTTACCGCTCCTCTTGGACTCTATTACGAACTCCCTCTTTTCGCTTTCCTCCTCGTATCCGCACTTCCTGCAGACGAACTTCCCTCCCTTCATTATCATAAAGCTCCCGCACTTCGGACAGAACTTCAAGTAACCACCTCCGCAGGTTGGAAACTACGACGACCCTATTAAAAACCTTACCCAAGTAGTTCTATCAGGTAGGGTTTAGCGTCTTCAACCATCTTTTCGTGATCGAATGCGAGTTTCGGTAAGGAATCGAGTTTGAAAACACCCACATCTTTGGCGTCGCTCCCAGCTTTGAGTTTCCCACCCTTTGGTAAAGCGATAAAGCAGATAGAAACGAAGTGCCCCCTCGGATCCCTATTCGGATCGGAGTAAACTCCGACGATCTTGTAAGGTTCAACAATTAGGCCAGTCTCTTCTTTAACCTCTCTGATCAGAGCGGATTCGACCCTTTCACCGTATTCAACTATTCCTCCCGGTAGGGCGTAGCGATCCTTGAATGGCTCGTTCCTCCTCTTAACCAAGACGATTCCACCCTTGTATGGTATTATGGCATCTACCGTTAGTGTTATGCACCTCATGAGATTCAATCGCCCAAATACCTTTTAACGATTTCCAGCAACCTCCTTGCAGACTCCGTTGGATTTTCGGAATTTGCGATTGCGGATATAACAGCAACACCGCTAACACCTGTTTTCAAAACCTCCTCGATGTTGGATTCGTTTATCCCCCCTATCGCAACTACTGGTTTACTTACTGCCGAAACTATCCTTTTCAAACCTTCGATTCCTATCGGTTCCCTCGCATCCCTCTTAGTTTTAGTTTTGAAAACGGGGCCAGCACTTACGTAATCAGCATACATTTCAGCTCTCTTAGCCTCTTCAACGTTGTGGGTTGAAACTCCCACTATTCCGTCGAAAATATCCCTCACGATCTCGTAAGGGAAATCGTCCTGACCCAAGTGAACGCCGTCGGCATCCACAGCTAAAGCCAAGTCAACCCTGTCGTTCACAACGAACCTCGCGGAGTATTCCCGAGTTAAAATTCTAAGCCTTTTGGCGATTTCATACATATCCCTGCAACTCATCCTCTTCTCCCTGAACTGAACAAACCTTACACCCGCCTTTAAAACCATCTCAGCCAACTCTACATGCCTTTTACCGAACTCAGAAGTCGTTATAAAGTATAGACCGATTTTCATGTTCTCATTCAGAGGCAAAAGATCATATAGTTTTTTGACTAAAGAATAGTTATGAGTGAGGTGGAATTCAACGTAGTCTATTGGGAGGACGATGTCGGTGGAAAGTTGAAGAGGGTTGACAAAAGGATGGATGAATACGCATATAAGATAGTTGGGATAGGTGAGTGGAAAGCTCTGATAGCGGATGAAGATAAAACCGTTGAAAAGGGAAAGCCAGAGGTTATAAGGATTAAGAAGGTTGAGTTTCCTCCAAACTCCGTATGCTTCATTTTAGGGAGGATGAGACACGCCTTGGGTGCCGTTATAGACGTTTTACACGGTGGAATACCGAGATACGTTGAAACTGTGAGTTATGCGGATAGAGTTATATTCTTACCTATATGCGACGGAGAAGTTAAGAAGAACGACCTGTTGGGTGTAGTTGATTTGGTTTACGTCAAACCCGTTAAAAAGATGCAAATTCTCGATAAAATAAGGAAAATATTTGAACCAGACGTTGAAAAACTCGTTGAGTCTAAGGATTGGCCATATCTATTCTCAAAGTAATTTTTAACCCTTCGCTACTCCCAAAGGTCTCAACCTCGCAACGATCTTTGAGATCCCAGCCCTGTGAACCACTTCGACAACATCGTCGCTCATCTTGTAAGCCTCTGGAGCTTCCTCAGCCAAAATAGCTCCGTGAGTCGCTCTAACGTATATCCCCTGCTTAAGCAACTTGTTCTTAACCTGATCTCCCCTCAATCTCCTCTTCGCTGCAGCTCTGCTCATAACCCTTCCGCTTCCATGACAGGTTGAGCCGAAGGTTTCCTCCATGGCCTTCTCAGTCCCAACCAAAACGTAGCTCGGTGTTCCCATCGAACCCGGTATTAGGACGGGTTGCCCTATCTTTTGATAGTCTTTGGGTATCTCGGGATGGTTTGGACCGAAAGCCCTCGTCGCACCCTTTCTGTGAACGCACAACCTAACCTTCCTCCCGTCAACCCTGTGGGTTTCGAACTTCGCGATGTTGTGTGCGACATCGTAAATCAACTCCATTCCCAAATCCTCCTCGCTCATCCTGAAGACCTTTTGGAAGGTCTCTCTAACCCAGTGGGTTATTATCTGTCTGTTGCACCATGCGTAGTTTGCCGATGCAGCCATTCCTCCAAAGTAATCCCTTCCCTCCTTGCTGTTTATCGGAGCACACGCCAACTGCCTGTCCGGCAACCATATTCCATACTTCTTTACCGCCCTATCCAAAACGACCAAGAAGTCACTGCAAACCTGATGACCCAAACCCCTACTCCCGCAGTGTACCATCACCGTAACCATTCCCTCCTCAAGTCCCATAGCCTTGGCACACTCCTCATCGTAAATCTTCTCAACGTATTGAACCTCCAAGAAGTGGTTTCCACTCCCCAAAGTTCCCAACTGCGGTCTTCCCCTCTCCCTTGCAGTCCTACTGACGACCTCTGGTTTAGCTCCTTCCAAAGCTCCGTTCTCCTCACAGTGCTCTAAATCCCTCTCGTAACCGTATCCGTTTTCTACGGCCCACTTCGCACCTTCAACCAAAATCTCATCCAACTCCCTATCGCTAACTCTCAACCTACCCTCACTCCCAACCCCCGATGGGACAGCAACGAAGAGCTCGTCTATCAACTCTTTAATCTTGGGTCTGACTTCATCGACGGTTAGATTTGAACGGATGAGCCTCACTCCACAGTTGTGAACGACTACGCCGTTGGCTACGAAGTTGTGGGCACCGTGAGCGACACCTATGTCGTAGAACTTGTCGTAATCTGGCTTGAAAACCTCAACCTTAACAACCCTATCGAGGACGAATCCACCGGGTAGAGCGTATCTGCGTTCGAACTCTTCGAAGGTTGGGAAGCTCTTGGCTATCCTAACCTCTTGGCTCTCATCGTATATGGCCCTCTCTATTAACCTTCTGTTCACGTATCTTCCTTTGACACTCCTATACGCCTTCGATATACTTCCCGATGCTTTGTAAATCGTTTTCGCTCTTCTCACCGCATCTTCCCTAATCTCCTTGACCTTCCGCTTTCTCTTCAGATACTCTAAGGCGATCAAACCTCTTTCCTTCTTTCTTCTCGAATACTCGTAACCGATTCGGCTTAGGAAGTTTCTGATACTCCTTTCTCCGACTATGGAGAGCCTGTATGTAACCTTACCCTCGAGGGATTTTACCTCGTAAACCGTGCTTTCAACATCGAATTCCCTGAGCAAGTCCATCAAATCCTTCAAGAATTCGAGGAGAGAGTTCTTAAGGTTCTCATCCTTCGATTGGGTTAGGCTTATCGGCAGAGGTGTGTATCTCTTAAATACTACTTCGCTCCCATCCGCACCGAAGAGTCCAGCCAAGAAACATCTTTTAACCCACTTTGGAGCTATTTTAATCCACTCTGGAACTCTATAGGGTTTCTCGGTCTTCTTTCCGATTGGCATTCCAAGCTTGCTCATTAGTAAAGCGAAAGCCCTCGAAGAAACCCTTAAGGAGTTTTCATGGCATTCGCTTTCGTATTCACCCCAAGGACTCCTTATCTTAATTCTTCTGCTCCTCGATCTGATCTTCGAAGGTTTAACTCCGAGTCTCTCAAGGTCTCTCGCTATTTCTTCAAGCGTCTCCCTCTCACCGAAGAAGGTAAGAACGTATCTACCCCTATCAACGTGTATGCAACCGTCCCCAAGTGCGAATCCCAAAAGGCGTGCAATTATTCCAACTTTAGGATCGTTCATTCTCAGAGGGATGAGCTTTCTCTCCTTGAGGTGTCTAACGATCTGAGGACTGCATCCTTCGAAGTCCTCCTCTCTCAGTATCACGTAATTGGACTCCTCGTATTCCACTCCATCGAAGGGGTAAACGACAACGCACTCACCGACCTCGATTTCGTCCATCTTTTTGTATCCGTCCTTGGTTAAGATTGGATGATCGGTGGAACCCTCTATAACCCTCCCTCCTTCAGTTACTATTCTCACCGCCCTCTCATCTCCGATTTCCCTCGCGGAAACGAAGAGAATGTCAGATGAATCGTTGTGACCCTCGTCGATGTCGTAAACCTTGAGTTTTTCCCTCTCTATCCTTGACGGAATATCCTTTATCTCGATCCAGTATCCTTCATCGGTCAAAACCTTTGAATTCGACGAAAGACAGTTGATATCAAATCCAACTCCTCCGGGACTGACAACCCCCTCCTCGACGTCGAATCCGGCAACGCCACCGATAGGAAAACCGTAACCGACGTGAACGTCCGGCATGACCAAACTCGCCTTGACGATCCCGGGCATCGTAGCAACGTTTGCAGCCTGTTCTACAGCATCTCTCTCAAGAATCTGCATCAACTTCCTGTTTATGTAGAATATAGCTGGAACCCTCATCCCGGGCTTGTAACCCTTAGGCAGTTCCCACTTGTAATCGGTAATCTTTCTGAATAAGCTTTCGAATCCCATGTTGTGAGTATGTCTTGGATTTTTAAGGTTTTATCTTCGAGGAAAAAGCTTATATCTAATTGATTTAGCTTTGAAGGATGGCGGTAAAGATAATAAGATGCCCATACTGCGGTGAAGAGATAGAGCTGAAAGACCTCTACGAAGGAATGGAGATAAAGTGCAACCTCTGCGGAACAGTTTTGATATACAGAAACGGCAAGTTCTTGAACTTGGATACCAACGAGGAATACGACGTAGAGGATCTGGAGAGGGAAGAGGAGGAAGAGTTGGAGGAACTTGAGGAGGAGTTTGAAGAGGAAGAGGAGTATTACTACGAGGAGGAAGAGTTTTAAGCTTTTTTATTAATCCTCAATTATGTGTGAGACAGCTTACGGTAAGCTTGAAAGGATTTACTTGGGCGGTGAGGCCGAAGTGAGAATTTACGAAAATGTAGTTGAAAAGATAAGAAAGCCGAAACGTTACAGACATCCCAAGTTGGACGAAATTCTGAGAAGGAGCAGAACGAAAACCGAGGCGAAGATAATATCCTTGGCGAGAAGGAATGGAGTTCCCACACCCGTAGTTCTGGACGTTGAAGGGGATAAGATAGTTATGGAGAGGATAAGGGGTAAGCCAGTTAAGGAGGTAATGAGCACTGAAATAAGCGAGAAGATCGGGAGATACGTTGCGAGGATGCACAAAGCTGGGATAATTCACGGGGATGTAACTCCGATGAACATGATTCTCAGCGGGGATAAGATTTACTTCGTCGATTTTGGGTTGGCCTTCATAGAGGATAGAGTTGAACCCAAGGGGGTTGATCTCCACGTTTACTTCGAATCCCTAAAGGCGAGTTTCGACAACTGGGAGGAGCTCAAAGAAGCTTTTTTAAGAGGTTACAGGAGTGAATACGAGAGGGCTGACGAGGTTATAAAGAGGGCTGAGGAGATAGAGTTGAGGGGAAGGTATGTGGAAAGAAGAATGACTTAAAGCTTGAACATCCAATCTCTTCTAATTTCTGGGGGTTTTCTTGCAATTGCGTTTCTCCTAACGAACTTCAAATCGTTGACATCATCTATTTGCTTCAGTATCTCATCCAAAGTTACCTTTATGCATCCCGGTATAACAACGTTAACAAACTCGCTACACTCATAAACAACCTTTAAGTATTCGTATAGGCTTTCAGACTTTTCCAAATCGAACCCCAAGGCTGTCAAATCTCTTAAATTCTCTTTATAGACCGAACAAGGTTGAATGAAGTGCTCATCAACCCCCATCTCACCCAAAAGTTTTGAAAGTTCAACCAAATCGTTAACGTTTGGGAGATGAACCGATCTAACAGTCAATACGCAATCCATATCCAAGGCGTTTTCAACGTTCTCAAGAACTTGGAAAAACGTATCTTTACCAGTTATCAGTTTGTAGGTTTTGGGGTTTGCGGTATCCAAACTCACCATAGCGATGTCTATCAAACCGTCTAAATCAGTGAAGTCTATTGTTCCGTTCGTTTGCAGATCAATTCTTGCATCAAATCTCTCCCTAAGACCTTCGATTATCCTTGCAACCCTATCGACACCAACCGTTAGGGGTTCTCCGTATTGGGATATCGTGATAGCCTTAGGATTTAAATCGCCGTAGTAACCTTCCTTCGGAGCGGTTTTGTTGATTAGGGCTACCTTGGAGTAACAGTAAATGCAATTCAAATTGCAAGAAGTCGTTATCTCGTAAGAGGGATGGTGTTTTGGCTCCTTTATCGATAAATCCAGTCCTTCACAACCTACACAGTGTTTAGGATATTCCAAATTCTTCAAAAAGTCGTAAAAATCCATGTTAAGCTACAGCTTTAACCTCCTGTGGTTGTTCAACTTCGACCTTCTTGGGCTCAGATAATAGTTCTATCTTCCTTATCTCAACCCTCCTCAAAGGATATATCTTCTTGGCGTTCTTGTAGATTTCCGACGGAATCCTTCCCAAAATGCACTCCTGAAGGAACTGAACGAAGTTCTTCTGGCTTGCGTTGTTTGTTATTATCTCTCTCATTATCTTTCTTATCGCACTCTTTTGAGACGTTTTGCACCTCTTTATCGTGAAAGCGACAGGCTTAACCCTCAAAACGTATCCATCCGCAGTTGTGACGTCTATAACGTCGTCTATCTTGCTCGTTCTCCTTCTAACCAAGCTGTTTATGTATTCCCTCATCATTTCGAAGCGATGGAACTTCGTGTAAGCGTTATCTCCAGCGACTCTGTAAACCTTGAATATCAACTTCTTGTAGGGGTTTTGATTTGAGTAATCGTTCGTTAGCTCCGCCAAAGTAACCTCAACCGTTCTGTTTATTACCTTCTGAGGATCGTCAGCCGGAGTTTCCCCAATCTCAGCCAAACCGAAGTATTCTGGAGCTATGAGCGTATACCACTTCTTCATGCTCCACTTGTCCTTAACTCTCGCCCTCCTTCTCGCCATAAAAGTTGGCATTGGGAATCAATTAATAAAGTTTTTCACTCACAAAAAACCTCAGAAATCGGCAAATTCATCACTTCTCAGCACTGTTTTTTCCTCATCGGTTGAAGGAATTAAAAGCGTGGGATTATTAAAGTTAACTCTTTTTGGGGGTTATGAACTCCTTAGGTGCGGAATCTATCGGCTCTAAATACCTCCTCAAAACCTTGGGAATCTCAACCCTCCCATCTTCAAGCTGATAGTTTTCTATTATGGCTGTTATAGCCCTCGTTGTCGCTATTGCGGTTGAGTTTAGGGTGTGAACGAACCCCTTTGACGGTGCACCTCTCTTTTCAGCATACCTCACGTTCAACCTAAAGCTCTGCCAGTCCGTGCAGTTGCTACAAGAGACCATCTCCCTAAATTTACCTTGAGCTGGCATCCACGCCTCCAAATCGTATTTTTTAGATGCTACAACTCCCAAATCTCCAGAACAGACGTTAACAACTCTATACGGAATACCCAAACCCTGCCAGAGCTTCTCAGCGTTTTCTATTAGCTTTTCGTGCCACTCCCAACTCTGATCTGGTAAACAGTAAACGAACTGCTCGACCTTGTTGAAAACGTGAACCCTGAATATGCCCTTGGTGTCCTTGCCGTGGGCACCTGCCTCCTTCCTGAAGCATGGTGAAAATCCTGCGTAGAGGAGTGGCAGTTCATCCTCGCTCAAAACCTCGTTCATGTGCATGCTCGCAAGGGGATGTTCCGAAGTCGCTATGAGATACAAATCTTCGTCTTCGATCTTGTAAAGCATCTCCTCGAAGTCGATTAAGGCTGTAACTCCTTGATAGGCTCTTCTGTTTAGCATGTAGGGAGGAACTACAACTTTGAAACCCTTTTTTGATAGAAAATCCAATGCATACATAGTTAGAGCAAAATCCAACCAAACGAGATCGTCGAACATGTAGTAAAACCTCGAACCTGCAACCTTACCAGCCCTAATCGTATCTACAAACCCGAACTTCTCGGTGTAATCCGCATGTCCCAAAATCGGCTTATCCAAAACCTCGTATTCCACATCGAACCCTTCGGTCTGCCTCAAAAACGAATCCAGATGATCCTTGTAAACCTTACACTTTCCCCAGAACCTTACGGGAACGTTGTCCTCATCGCTTTCACCGTAGGGAACGCTCTCGTGGATTATGTTGGGAATAGACAGCAAGATTTCCTTTAAATTCTCCTCGACCCTCTTTAACTCCTCCTCCTTAGCCTTTATCGTTTTCGATATCTCCTTCGCCCTTTGAATTAAATTTCTGTTTCCCTTCCTTATCTCATCGGATATCTTGTTCCTCTCGTGCCTAAGTTCATCCAACTCCTTCATCAGTCTTCTGTAGATTTTGTCGAGCTCTACGGCCTTGTAAACTATTTCGATATCCTCACCTCTTCTCTTTTGAGATTCGATGAGTATATCTGGATTTTCTCTTAAAGCCCTGAGTATGCTCCAGTGATGGCTCAGCATCGAACGTAGTTGAAGTGTAGATATAAAAATGTTACAAAAACTCTCTCGGATCCGTTATCTCTCCCTTTATTGCCGAAGCTACTGCGGTAGCTGGAGAGGATAGGTATATCTCAGCGTTGGGATTACCCATCCTTCCCTTGAAGTTCCTGTTCTGAGTCGATAGGCAAACCTCCCCGTCGGCCAAAACGCCCATGTGTATTCCGACGCAGGGCCCGCATCCCGGGGGTAAAACAACACCACCAGCTTCAACTATCGTTTTGAGGTAGCCTAACTCCAAAGCTTTGATATAAATTCTCCTACTCGCTGGACAAACGAGCAATCTAACATCTCTGTGAACTTTATTGTTCTTCAAAATCCTTGCCACTACCTCTATATCGCTCAGCCTACCGTTTGTGCATGTGCCAATGTAAACCTGATCCACCTTAATTCCTTCAACCTCGCTGACTGGAGAAACGTTATCAACGTTGTGGGGTTTGGCAACCATCGGCTCTATGTCCGCATTGAAATAGAGTTCCTTCTCGTAATCCGCATCCTCGTCGGCCTTAATTTCTCTAAAGCATTTTTCTCTTCCCATTTCAGCTAAAAATCTTCTCGTAACTTCGTCGGTTTCAAAAAGACCAGCTTTAGCTCCGCATTCAACTACCATGTTTGCCATGGTCAATCGGGAATCCATGTCCATACCTTTTACGGTTTCACCGTGAAACTCCAAAGCCTTGTACGTTGCACCATCTACCCCCAACTCACCGATTATGTGCAAAATTATGTCCTTCGCAAACACACCCTTAGGCATCTTACCGTCTATCTGAACTCTGAACGTTTCTGGAACTCTGAACCAGTTCTTCCCCAAAACCATCGAAATCGCCACATCTGTCGAACCCATCCCCGTTGCAAAACATCCCAGAGCTCCGTAGGTGCACGTGTGTGAGTCCGCACCGACAGCCAAATCCCCGGGACAAACGAACTTTTCGACCATCACCTGATGTATGACACCATCTCCGACGTCGTTCATGTCCGCACCGATTTCCTTGGCAAAGCTCCTAATGAGCTTCTGATCGTTCGCCAACTCCCTTCTTGGAGGGGGTGATGCGTGGTCTATGAAGAAGTGCGAAATCTTTCCAGCCTTAACCTCTCTACCGAGCTCCCTAATCCTCCTTATTGCGAGCGGTGCGGTTCCGTCTTGGAGGGCTATGAGGTCTATCTTGGCAACCACTATGTCTCCAGCGTAACAATCTTTCCCGCTCTTCTCACTTAGAATTTTTTCCGCTATCGTTTGACCCATGCCGACACTAAGTTTTTGAAATTAAACCGTTTCGTATATCGACGAGGTAAAATTCTTCAATTTTATTCATTTCCACCGACCGATTAACCTTAAATCCGTTCGTGAAAATTTCGGTTTGCAATGGTGAGCGTCGAGATTTGGAGGGAATTCCTCGAAAATTATTGTAAAGATAAGATAAACGAACTCGTCAGCCTGTATGCTGAAAACGGTCGAGTTAAACCGTCTCTTGAGATAGACGTGAATAAGAGGTTGAAGAACTTTCTATACTCAAGGAACCTCGAAGACGTTTTCGAAAGCAAGCCAGACGTCGTTATAAACATGATAAAGTCCGCTGTTAGGGACATCTGCAGGATGTACGACGTCGAAGTCAAAGACCTCAACGTCAGATTCGTAAACTTGCCAAAGAAACTGCTCATAAAGAACCTGAATCACTCTTACATCAACAAGTTCGTATCGGTTGAGGGAATAGTCAGGAAGGTTTACGAACCCAAGCCGGTTTTGAAATACGCCGTTTTTGAGTGTCCGAGTTGCGGAGCCAAATACGGGAGTGAAGAGGAGGGGGGATTCGTTCAGAAACCTTTCAAGTGCGAGCAGTGCGATGAAAGGAACCTCATACTGAATGTAGATGAAAGCGAGCTAACCGATATTCAAAAAATCCAGATACAGGACCTACCCGAAAATTTGGAGAGTTCGGAGCCACCGAAGCTTTTAGACGTTTATCTCTACGACGACTTGGCTGGAAAGGTCTTACCGGGTGACAAAGTTATAGTCAACGGTATTCTTAGGGTTAAAGGCGGTAAGAAGTTTAAGGCTGAGCTCGATACCTACTTGGAAGCTAACTCCATCGAATTCATAGATCAGGACGTTAGAAACATTCAGATAACGGAAAGCGATAAGGAGGAGATAAGAAAGTTAGCTAAAAGAGAAGATATATACGAACTTTTGGTTCAATCCCTCGCCCCCTCAATTAGGGGATACGATATCATAAAGGAGGCGATAATTCTTCAGCTCTTCGGAGGTATTACGAGGGTTAATCCAGATGGAACTAAGCAGAGGGGAGACATACACATTTTACTTGTGGGTGACCCAGCTACATCTAAATCCCAATTACTCAGGGCGGTAAAACAAGTGGCTCCTCGTGCAATATTGGCTACTGGCTATGCATCTACTGGTGCCGGATTGTGTGTGGCACCGGACTCTATCGTATTCACCGACAGTTGTGCATTGGAAATTGAGAAGTTCGTAGAAGAAAATATGATCTCTCCAGTGAAATACAACGAAATTGCAGAGTATTCCAAGGTCAAGGGGGTTAGAGTGCAGACTCTTAACGATGCAAAAGTTTCTGAAAAAGCTGTTGAGAAGGTTTGGAGACTTAAATCACCTGCAAAGTTAGTGAAGATAACTACTCAAACTGGTAAGGAACTGATAACGACTCCCGAAACGAAAGTCATGGTTTTAGAAGGTAGTAAGATATCTTGGAAACCCGCAAAGGATCTCACTGAGCAGGATTACGTTGCTACTGTAAAAAGACTGAAGCATAGGGGTAGAGTCGTTACTACGCTTGAACTACTTTCAGACCTCGACAACTTAATGGTCTACGGTGTAAAGGGTATTGTTAAGAAACTTGTCGATATAGCAACATCCAAGCTTGGAATAACCAAGAAAGAGTTATCCAAGATGATCGGAACCTACGAAAACAGCCTGATCTACAACTGGGTCAAGGATAACGCAAGAGGAAACATTAAAATGAAACATCTCAGAAAACTCATTGAAATTGCGGGAGTTAGTTGGGAGGATGTTGCGAAGGAGGTAGATGAAGTATCTCTAAGGGCTGGAAAAAGAATAAGGATACCGGTTTGTGTGGATGAAAAGCTTGCATATCTTGCGGGATTGATTGCTGGAGATGGATGTGTCGTTAGCAACTCCGACAGGTTCATCATAAGGTTTACCAGTAGTTGCGATGAGCTTAGAAGAAGGTTTAAGGAGCTCATACGGGATATTTTTGGCATAGAGGCGAGAGATGTAATTTGGAGGGGTAAGGTTCCAACGGTTGAATTTAGCTCAAAAATCGTAGCGCACATACTTAAAAAACTTGGTATCCCTCCCTCACCGAAGTCATCAAAACTCGACATGACACCGCTTTTGTTGACCTTACCTAATGAAGTCTTAGCTGGATTCATAAGGGGATTGTTCGACTGCGATGGATGTGTAGTTACAAGAAGAAATGGCTCTTCGATAGTATTAGACACAACGAGCAAGAATTTAGCAAAGAAGCTACAGTTAGCCCTTCTCAGATTTGGAATAATTGCACACCTCAGAAAGAGAAATGTAAAGGGTAAAACCAACGGAAAAGACGTTGACGATAGGTATTCCTTAGTAATCTACGGTGAAAATATCGAGAAGTTTGCAAAATACATCGGATTTGGAAATCCTGAGAAAGCTATGAAGTTGCAGAAACTCCTTGAAAGGAGATGCAAGAAATCCAATCCAAACTTGGATGTGATTCCGGGAGTGGGAGAAATCATAAATGAGATTAAGAAACTGAAGAATTCATGCGATGGAGATGAAAGGATAAAGTTGCTCGAATTTTTAGCGAATTCAGATATCTTATGGGAGAGAGTAAAGAATTTAGAGATCATAGATTCCCCATTTGATTTCGTTTACGATTTGACAGTTGAGAATACGCACAGTTTCATAGCCAACGGTATAGTCGTTCACAATACGGTTACCGCGGTCAAGGCCGAAGACGGTAGATGGACGCTCGAAGCTGGAGCCTTGGTTTTGGCGGATAGGGGGATTGCTTTGATAGACGAGATGGAGAAGATGGACAAGAAGGATAGGAGATATATGCTGGAAAGTCTCGAACAGCAAACCATTACCGTGGCCAAAGCGGGAATAAACGCAACCTTGAACACGAGATGCTCGATTTTGGCATGTGCAAATCCGAAGAGGGGTAGGTTCGACAAGCACGAACCGATAGTCGATCAGATTGATTTAGATCCCCCACTTCTCTCGAGGTTCGATCTGATATTCGTTGTTTTGGACGAACCCGACGAGGAGAGGGACAAGGAGATTGCAAGGACAATACTTTCAAGCGATACGGAGAGCAAAAAGCCGAAGATCGATCCAGAACTTTTCAAGAAATACGTCCTCTTCGCGAGGAACGAGATAAAGAACATAGTTCTAACTCCCGAGGCGGAACAGAAGATAATAGATTACTACATAAGTTTGAGAATGAGGAGCAAGGAGCAAGGGGCAATAGCCATAACCGCAAGGCAACTCGAAGCTTTGAGGAGGTTGACCGAGGCTTCTGCAAAGATAAGGCTCAGCGGTGTTGCAACGGAAGAGGATGCGGAAAGGGCTATAAGGATTTTCGAGGAGAGCATAAAGCAGATTGCTATTGATCCAGAAACGGGCAAGTTGGACATAGATTACGCCATAAGCGGTGTTTCCGCCACTCAGAGGGATAGGATAGCCGTCATAAAGAACATCGTGAAGGAGTTGGAGGATTCGACGTCTTGGGGTGCTCCCGAGGAGGAGATACTTGAGAGAGCCGAACAGGCTAAGATAAGCAGGGAAAAAGCTTTGGAAACCCTCGAAAAGCTGAAGCAGAGGGGAGAGCTTTACTCACCTCGTCACGGCTACTACAGGGTTGCGGACTATGGGTAAAATATTTTTTCAAACCCTTGAGTTAGGGGCATGGATAGAAAGCTGATATTCAGAATTTTCATAGTGGCTCTCGCAATCCTTTTGAGGTTTTACGATTTGGGAAAGGCTCCACTGTTTTTCGACGAGAGCGTTCACACCGTTTTCGTTGACGACGTTTTGAATTGGAAATACAGTTACGATCCCGCTTTCCACGGCCCCCTCCTCTTCTACCTAACCGCCTGTGTAGTCAGCTTGTTTGGTAAGAGCGAGTTCACTTACAGAATAGTCCCAGCTCTTTTCGGTGTTTTAACCGTTCTACTCCTCTTCAAGTTTGAGAGGTTTGTGGGGGAGAGGGGAGCAAACTACTCCGCTCTGCTCGTTGCGGTATCTCCAATCATAGTCAACTACTCAAGGTTCTTCAGGAACGACAGTCAAATTCTGTTCTTCACGTTGGCTTTCGTTTACTTCACCTTCAGCTACCTTAAAGACAAAAGGTGGTATCAGCTCCTGCTGGCATCAGTTTCTCTATCACTCTTCGCCTGCTCGAAGGAGAACTTCTACCCCATCGCGTTCCTCATGCTGATATACTTCGCCTTCGACTTCAGGAAGTTCAGGTTGAAAGACTTGGCTTTGGCCGTTCTGGCATTCCTCATCATATACGTTGCCGTTTATTCGAACTTCTTCACGAACCTCAAGCCTTTCACGAGCTTCAACGATCTGCCTATCGTGAGGGCGATAGAGTATTGGAAGCACCAGCACGAAATAGCGAGGATCGGTGGGCCTTGGTGGTATTACATACCCCTCCTACTTCTCTACGACCTCCCCGTTTTCTTCATCGGTATATACACTGTTGCCAAGTGGATTTACGGAAAGGAGAACGACTTCAAGGCCTTTCTGATATACTGGTTTTTGATGAGCTTGACTTTCTACTCCTACGTTCAGGAGAAGGTTCCGTGGCTCACGGTTCACATAGAGTTACCTCTCTACGTCATCGCGGGAGTTGGTTTGAGCGAAGTTCGAAACGACCTCCGCAGACGTATTCTGTTGATCCTAACGTTCGCCTTCCTTCTTTACTCGTGCGTCAATCTCAACATAGTAAATCCGACGAATCCGGCGGAGCCAGCTTTGTATCTACCGACGTGCATGGACGTTAAGGACTTTGGAAGGGAAATGAGGAGTATGAACGCAACCGTGTGCGTTTTCATGTCCCCCGGTGACTACTGGCCACTACCCTGCTACCTCAAGGGAGTCAAAACATACTACTTCTCAAGCTTGAAGGGATTTGAGAGTTCCGTAAGGTATTACGGGTGCAACGTGATCGTGGCGAATCAAACCAACGCAAAGGTTATTGAGGGTAAAATTCACTACAAGAAAAAATTTGAAGTTTGCATCAGGAGTTGGACTTCTTACACATACGAGAGTCTGAATCCCGTTAGAATTTTAGAGTTTCTGATATTTAGAAGACCGATGGGCACGGTCAACTACTTCAACCACACCGTGTTCCTGACCTCCTCCCCACCCTAAAGGGCGAGGGTTCCCCACAGGGGAACCGGCTCACGTCCGTCTCACGACGGCGTCATCGGCTTCGGTTGGTGTCATTGGGCCGGGTCAGAGCGACCCTCTAAGGAGGTATGAAGATGGGGGAGAATAAAAACATTTCGGAAAGAGCGGGCTTTCCTCCCAGCCTTGAAAGGCGAGGCTTCCAGCCCGCAAACTCTGGGAGGTGATGGGATGGATTGGGAGGTTTTCGAGGTTGAAAGTCTTACGAGAACCGCTAAGATCGAGAGGGGTAGGTTGAAAATCCTTGAAGGCTGGAAGGAAAGGAGGGTGGGGGTTAGGGTTGTAGAGAACGGAAGGGTAGGTTTCGTCACGTCAAACGAATTCAGCAAGGATTTAATTGAAGAGGCCTTGAAGTTGGCAAAGATTTCAGAGGAGAAGCTCGATAGGTTTCCCAAGGGCGAATTCACGAAGGTTGAGGGGATATACGACAGGAGGATCGAGAACCTACGTCCGGAGGACATTAGAGAATTCGTCGATGAAATGGTTAACTCCGCTTTAAGCTACAGGGTGAATCCGTCTCAGGGGGAGGTAGAGCTTACTGTGGAGAGAGTCAGAATTGTAAACTCCTTAGGAACAGACATGGAATACAAGTCAACATACTGTTCCGCATACTTGGAGTGCGTTTGCGACGGTTCGAGCGGTTTTGAAGTCGAAGAGAGCAGGAGTTTGATCGACTTCGAAGGTGTGGGAAGAAAGGCTGGAGAGTTGGCAGTTGCTTCTAAAAATCCCGAAAAGATAGAAGGGATGTATAACGTCGTTCTATCCCCCATAGCGGTTCATCAAATTCTAAGTTACACCCTCTATCCAGCCATTACGTTGGAAAACGTTTTGAAGGGTAAGAGTCCACTAACGGATTTGGGGAAGAACTACTTGGGTAACCTAACTCTTGTAGACGACGGAACGTTGGCGGGAGGTCTCTTCACGTCCCCCTTTGACGACGAGGGTGTTGGAACTAAGAGGAAGGTCGTATTCGATAGGGGGGTCCTTAGGACATACCTGACCGACTTCAGACACGCTTTAATAGCAAACGTTTCACCCACTGGCAACTGCATCAGAGGTGACGACCTCTATCCGAGAACTTCTCCAACGAACGTCGTCCTCGAGTTCGACGAGGTTGCACAGCTTGAAGGTGTTTACGTTCATTCCCTAATTGGTGCCCACACCTCCAATCCCGTTAGCGGTGACTTCAGCTTGGAAACTATGAACGCCTTCTTGGGAGACAAACCCGTTAGGGCCATGATATACGGAAACGTTTACGATCTGATCAAGAAGATTACAGCGTTCGGAAGGGACGTTAGACAGGTCGAAAACACCGTTACGCCTTCGATAGAGTTTGAAGAAGTTAAACTCGTCTAATTTTATGAAAATATCGGATTTAAGCGAAAGGTAAATATACGTCCTTTGACAACTATATATTGGGGAGTGGCGGTGGGCGGCTGTCCGAGAGGAGGAAAGTCCCCCCACCGATAAAAGGCGGACCCCCGCAAGGGGGTGTGCCGAGAGGCACGGCAACGGCACAGAAACGATACCCGCTTGGGGAAACGCGAGGACGCCGAGAGGCCGAGGTCACCCAAGCGGGATGAAACGGCCGTCCCCGCCGGTGCAAGGCTGTAAGCCGCTTAGACCAATGCCGCCGAGAAACAGAAGGGGGCTTACTACCGCCACTCCCCACCAATCTCCTCAAGTAAATCCCTTACCGCCATTCTTACCGCTTGCTCCGAATTGTATCTCGGTTTCCATCCCAGAGATTTTAACCTTTCAATTGAAAGCAACATCACCGGAACGTCGCCTTTCCAACCCCTATCTCCACCGGTGAATTTAAACTTGGGGTTCAAACCCATCTCCTCGCAGACTATTTCCGCAATCCTCTTAACCTTTATCTGATCCTCACTTCCGATGTTGAATATGTTTATCCAGTCGTTGGCTTTCAAACCGTGAAACATCGCATCTACGCAATCGGAAATGTAGATGTAGGACTTGTTCTGTTCACCGTTTCCCAAAATCTCAAGCTCTTTCGGATTCCTCTTGAGCTTCATTATGAAGTCGTAGATTACACCGTGATTGCTCCTCTTCCCAATGACGTTCGCAAACCTGTAAATCCAAGCCTTCATATCGAACGTGTGGCAGTAGGATGAAATCATAGCCTCGCACGCAACCTTAGAGGCACCGTAAATGGAGATAGGTATCGTAGGGTAATCTTCGGGAGTGGGAATTACTTTAGCTTCACCGTAAACAGTTGACGTTGATGTGAATATCAACCTATCAACTCCGTTTCTCCTCATAACTTCAAGCAGGACGTAAGTGGCGGAAACGTTGTTTCTGTATATTTCGTCTGGATTTTCGCTCCCAACCCTAACGTCTGGATTCGCAGCTATGTGCCAGACCTCCTCGATCTTATGTCTTCTGAAAACCTCGTTTAGTTTGTCGAAATCGTTCAAATCCAACTTGTAGAAAACCGCATTCGGATTGACGTAGTTGATGTTTCCCGACGAGAGGTTGTCAACGACCACTACATCGTAACCGTCGTCAACGAGTCTATCGACGACGTGACTGCCTATAAAACCCGCTCCACCCGTGACGAGTATCATGTTGCGGGTTGTAGTAAGGTATAT
Source organism: Archaeoglobaceae archaeon (assembly GCA_027036775.1). Lineage (GTDB taxonomy): Archaea > Halobacteriota > Archaeoglobi > Archaeoglobales > Archaeoglobaceae > Archaeoglobus_B. Next base: position 30,242 of record JALWDS010000014.1, read on the forward strand.
ATAGGATTTGTCTCAACACCGCAACCTTAAAGTATTTCGGAAACGACCGATTAAGAGGGTGGTAGAAGATGCTTCCGAATCAAATGGTCAAATCTCTGATAGGAAAGATGATCAGGGTGGAAATGAAGGGTGAAGAGAACGAACTCGTGGGAGTGCTTGAGGGTGTTGACGATTACATGAATCTCTGCCTAACCAATGCAATGGAGTGCAAGAACGGGGAAAAGATAAGAAACTTGGGAACGATCGTCTTGAGGGGAAACAACATAGTAATAATCCAGCCGATAGACAGGATCTAACCCCGTTCCTTCTCAGAATAATTTTGGAGTGTCGAACATGGATACGAGAGAGGAGATTCTCAAGATTCTGAAGGAAAGGGGAGAGATACTCCAAAAGGACCTTTGGAAGGAGTTGAACATAGACAGCAGTAAGTGTTCGAGGATTCTAAGGAAGCTTGAGAAGGAGGGGCTAATAAAAAGGGTAGAGGTTGTGGTGAACGGCGTTAAGACCTTCAAGATCGTTCCCGCTGATGCGGAGGTTGAGGAGAAGAAGGAAGAGCTTAGTTTGAAGGAGATTCTTGAGAGGCTTGAAGAAGTTTCAGCTTTACCGCCATGTTTCGGTTGCCTTGAGAGGGACTGCGAGGCGGTAAGGTGTTTGAAGCTTGAGATCTGGTTCTTGAAGAGGGTTTTCGGGCGTAAGAAGCTCTACGTTTGAAAAGCTTTAAATCTCAAGGGCCTTTCTCTCTTAAGTGATTCGCGTAATTCTTCTGTTCGGTGTAGTCAGCCTTCTCGGAGACCTCATATACGAGGGAGCGAGGAGCGTATACGGGCCCTTTTTCGACAGTCTCGGAGTCGATCCATTCCTCTTCGGAGTTGTCGTGGGCTTGGGGGAACTCCTTTCATACGGATTGAGACTATTTTCGGGATACGTCAGCGACAGGTTCAAGAGCTACTGGAGTTTGACGATAGTCGGGTATCTTCTAACGGTTTCTATACCTTTGATGGGCTTCGCCAAAAGCTGGACAATCGCATCCATACTCCTTATAGTCGAGAGGGTTGGAAAGGGATTGAGGAGTCCCGCAAGGGACACCATACTGTCCTTCGTAACCAAGAAGTTAGGCAGGGGTTTCGGTTTCGGAATTCACGAGGCTTTGGATCAGTTCGGTGCGGTTTTGGGACCGATTGCCTTCTCGATTTTAACGGTTTACGGTTACGGTATTGCCTTCAAATCCACGTTCCTACCTTTCTTGGCTTTGATGGCCCTTCTCCTTTATTTAAGGTTCAAGCTACCCAATCCCGAGGTCGAAGAAGTTGGAAGGCAAAGCGCGGAGATTTTCAAGAGATTCGTCGTTTTCGTTTTTCTCTCCGGATTGGGATTCGTTAACTTCCCCTTATTAGCCTACCACTACTCGAAACGTCTAAGTCCCTCGGTCGTAGCCCTCTTCTACGCTTTGGCAATGGTCGTAGATGCGGTGTTCGCTCCTGTGATAGGAAAGGTTTACGATTCCACGGGTTTGAAATCGCTCGTCTTGATACCAATTTTAACCATGCTATCCTCCCTGAGCTTCTTAAACCCGATCGCATTGGTGTTCTTCGGATTGGCCGTGGCCATGCACGAAACGGTCATGAGAGCGGTGATTGCCGACTATGTCGGAGTTGAAAAGAGGAGTTTCTCCTACGGACTTTTCAACGCCTTTTACGGTCTCTCACTCTTTCTGAGCAGTTCCATAGTTGGATTTCTCTATCCAAACGTTTTGGCCGTAGTTGTGTTCGTTGCGATCGTCGAGACTTTGGGGACTTTATACGCCCTTAGTATGTTAAAAGATGGCTCCGAGTAGGAATCCCAAGAGACCGAAGAGCATCGCAAGCAGAGTTACCTTTCTAAGTTCTCTTACGTCTCCAAATCTCAGAAGCTTAAAAACCGTTAACAAAAACAGGATATCCGCTAAAGCCACGGGGACTATGTAAAACACGTCCACTCCGTAATGAACTAAGGGGATCGGGCTGAAAGCAACGGCTAAAAGGATAAGTAGGGCTGAGAGTTTGTATGCGAAATCGACACCCTTAACCCTTGCGACGCTCCTAACGTTTCTGAGTGAATCTCCCTCAACGTCCTCTATACCCTTCATAACCTCCCTTCCCAAGCCGGAGAGGAAGGCCAAAAAGGAAAGGACTGCAATTTGAACGTTCACACCGCACGATATGATACCTCCGAAGAGGAAGGGAGCACACATCGTGAAGGCTATGTAGACGTTACCGAGTATTCCCGTCTCCTTAAGCTTTAGATCGTAGATGTAACCCAGAACGGTAATCGCAAGTGCGAAGACAAAAGCCTCTAAGGAGATCATGTATGCAAACAGAAACCCAAAGGGAGACAGAACTAAAGTCAAGAGGAGTGCGTGAGACCTCTTTAGGTCACCCCTAACGAGAGGTCTGTCGAACCTTTCGTTCGCCAAATCCACCTCGTAGTCAACGTAATCGTTTAAAGCGAAGGATGAAGCTTGACAAAAGAGGGCGGTGAGGAATCCGAGGATGCCATCTTTTAGATTGGGACAACCTGAAACGATCATACCGACTATTACCCCAACGCCATACATAAATCCGTGTTCAAGCCTCAGGAGTTCCCATACCGCCTTTATTCGTGAAATCATGAAGGTTCGACAAACGAGGCAATTTTAAACTTTACCACAAAGTAGATATACAAACCTTCGATCTCTCGATCATGCTCGACTTCCTCGTCAAGGTCTCGCTTATAAGCGCTTCAGGTGCTTTGGCTCCCGGACCTTTGACAACTGCAACCCTCGCAGTCGGGACAAAAAACGGTTGGAGGGGTGGTTTTAAAATCGCTCTGGGTCACACGTTGGTGGAGTTCCCTTTGGTAGTTGTGATAGCCTTGGGTCTATACGCTCTATTTAGCGATCCTACCTTCGTAAAGGTTTCGAGCTTCGTCGGTGGTGTTTTCATGCTCTTATTCGGCTACCTCACGATCAGGGACGTTAAAAGCGAAATAAAGATGGATTCGAAATTCAACGGATACCCCCTAATGGTCGGAATTGCTTTAACCGCTTTGAATCCGTTTTTCGTTCTCTGGTGGGTCGGAATAGGTAGCCCCCTTATCCTCCACTCGATCTTAAATTGGGGACTGATGGGTTTGATTCCCTTCTACTTGGCACACGTTTGGCTGGATTACGCATGGTTGACTGCTTTAGCTCACGCGACCTCGCTCGGTGGAAAATTTGAGAGGTTATACAGGGCGATCCTTTTTACTCTGGGAGTAGTTCTGATAGCCTTCGGGGTCGATTTCATAAGCTACGCCCTCTTCAACTTCAAGTTCCTTTAACCTCGTTGTGAGCGTTTTCAATTATTTTGGCAAGCTTGTTCCACATTGCAACTCCTACGTATTCGAATCTGACCCTCTTTTCTCCCAAGGCGTTCAAAAGCCTTATTCTCCTGTCCTGTATGTAGTTACCCCAAATGTGATGGCAGTTCTTAGGTGGACATCCCGCAATTAAAACGTAGTCCGCCTTGTTCTCAGCCAAAATCTTTTCCACGACATCCGGATTCAGAGATGCGGAGCACCTAACCCTTACACTTCTGAAGGGAGGTAGCTTCAATCCGTAGTAACCCATCAGATCTCCAGCCGCGTAACTGCACCAGTAACATAGAAATGCCAAAATCCTCGGCCCCTCGTTGTTCTTGAATGCCACGTCGGCCATTCTCAGAATCTGCTCGTCTTCCAAGTTTACCAGTGTTATAGCTCTGCTCGGGCAGGTTGCGTAGCACAAACCGCATCCCTTGCAGAAGGCCGGATCTATTCTAAATACCTCCTCAAGCTTTATAGCGTCGTGGGGACATATCGCGTAGCAGAGACCGCATCTCGAGCACTTCTCAAGGTTCGTCACGGAGTAATACTTCATCTCCTTACCCTTCAAAGCCTCGTAAACCTTCAAAGCTATCGCCCTACCAGATTCGACGCTCTCCTGAACGTCCTTAAATCCCTTGGAAGCCAAGAAGATCCTATCGACGTAGCTCTCACCTGGATTGACTACTCTCGGCTGGAACTCCAAAGGAAATCCGAAGTCGTCAAGCTTCAAACCCAACCTCTTGAAGAGCTTCAAGCTTGAAGGTATCAAAGGCTCGGCTAAAACGACGTAATCAGCCTCAAACTCCCCATCTTTCGTTTTAACAACCAAATAGTCTTCTCTCTCCTCAATTCCCTCCACATCGGTTTGAACGAACTCGACACCCCTCTTTATCGCTATCCTCCTAAAGGCTTCGAAAGCCCTCCCGTAGGTCCTCAAGCTCTTGTATATTACCGTAACCTCTGTTTCAGGTCTAATCATCTTGAGCCTGTTGACCTGCTTGACCGTTACGGGGCAACACAACCTTGAGCAGTAGCCAACCTCGTCCTTCTGGCAGAGAACGAAGACCACGCTCATCGGAACTTCTCCAAAGAGGTTGTTCGCTATCATCCTCTCGAACTCCAGAAGGGTCATCACCTTCGGGTGGTCGTATCTATACTTCTTCAAAACCTCTCTGTTCGTTTCAAAGCCCGTTGCAATGACGATGGCCCCGAAATCCTCCTCAAAAACCTCAGCCTTTGCATCCATGTTTATCGCATTCGTCGGACAAACCTTCAGGCACTCACCACACTTATTGCAACCCTCGACTATGTTGTAAACGTCGGGCATGGCCAGTCTGAAGTCCTTGTCTATGGCCTTCCTCTTCGTCATTCCGAAGTTGAAGGGGTTCGGAACCTCTATCGGACAGACCTCACTGCATCTGCCACAGCCAACGCACCTCTCTGGATCGACGTATTTCGGTTCCGTTTCTATCTTCACCCTGAAGTTTCCGTCAACCTTCTCAACATCCAAAACCCTCGAACTCGTCAATATTCTTGCGTTGCTCAGCATCAGCTCTCTGTTTACAACAGGGATCACGCATTCGGACGTGCACATTGAAGGATAACCTTCACCCTGCCACAGGAAGGGGATCTGACAAACGTGACCGCCCAAATAGGGTTTCTCCTCAACTAAGGTTACGTCGATACCAAGCTCGGCCAAACTTTTTGCGCAACTAATTCCAGCAACACCTCCACCTATCACCAAAACCCTCTTCAGAGGTTCGAACGAGTTGTAGAACTTGCTCAGCTTTAACTTCTCTATCGCCATCGCTATCAAGTCCTTCGCCTTGTCGGTTGCGGTTTTCCTATCGTGAATCCAAGCACACTGTTCCCTTATGTTTGCGTTCTCCCAGAACCTTATACCGTAGGATTTCGCTGTCTTGTGCATGGCGTTTTCGTTGAAGTTTAGAGAGGACCTCTCACTGCAACAGGCAAAAACTATACCGTCGAAATCTCTAAAACCTTCGAGGTTCGGATTTTTGCAGAGGAAGTCAAATACCTCAACCCTGTCCGCCATGCCCTCAGCAAATTCCCTGACTTCGTCGAAGTCTATGTTCAGAGTTCCCCCGCACGTGCATATGGCCACCCCTACCTTCATGCTTCGAATTAAAACGCTATGACTTATTTTCTTTCGCGTTTTTGCAAAAGATACAAATCCACGAAACGTAGGTTTGGCATGTTCTGTTTGAGGGTTAGAAGGGTCGTAAGGCACAGCGAAAAGGTATCGACGCTGATACTCGAAAGGGAAGTTCCGTCCAAACCGGGGCAATTTTTGATGGTGAACGTGATCGGCTACGAAGAGATACCTTTAAGCCTGTCCTCCCCAAACTCCATCACGGTTAAAGCTGTGGGGGAAACAACGAAAGCTTTGGTGAAATTTAAGGGAGGAGAGATTTTGGGTATAAGAGGTCCATTTGGCAAATCTTTCACACCATCGAACAGAGCTTTGATAATTGCTGGCGGTATTGGTATCGCTCCATTGAGATACCTCTATCACTGGTTGAATGCCGAAGTAACGGTTTTCTACGGTGCAAGGAGCAGAGATGAGCTCGTCTTTCTCGAAGAGTTTGAAGACGTTCACGTGTCAACAGACGACGGATCCTACGGTTTCAAAGGAAACGTCGTTCAACTGCTGAAGAGGTCGAATGTGAACTTCGACTGTTTCGATAGAATCTACTGCTGTGGACCTCCGGTTATGCTTAAGAGCCTTTACGAGTTATTAAAGAAGAACGACGCTCTGAAAAAATCGGAGTTTTCGATAGAAAGATTCATGAGGTGCGGGATAGGTTTGTGCGGTTCCTGCGTCCTCGAAAACGGTTTGAGGGTTTGCAGGGAGGGACCGGTTTTTAGGGGTGACGAGCTAACCCCTGTTTTCGAGAGAAGCCTTTACAAATCCCACGAAGATCGGTGAGGGACTGTAAGGTCTCGATTTAAATTCGGGATGGAACTGGGTGCCTATGAAGAAGTCGTTCTTCGGATACTCTATTATTTCGACCCTCCTTCCGCCATCGGAGTAGCCAGATACGACTAATCCGTGCCTCTTCAAGTCTTCCACATACATCGGATTCACCTCGTATCTGTGTCTGTGCCTCTCGTAAACCTTCTCCCTTCCGTAAAGCCTGTATGCCAAGGTATCTTTGACTATCGTTACCTCTATCTCACCCAACCTCATCGTCCCTCCCAGCCTGTCTACCTCCTTCTGCTCCGGAAGTAGGTCTATGACCAGATGCCCCTCACTTGCAAACTCCCCGCTGTTCGCATCCTCCCAGCCGATAACGTTCCTCGCAAACTCTATTACCGCCAACTGGAATCCGAAGCATATACCCAAAAACGGAACGTTGTTTTCCCTCGCAAACTCTATGGCCTTTATCTTCCCTTCAGCCCCCCTCTTACCGAATCCACCCGGAACAAGTATTCCGTCTCCCTCTATCTCAACGCTCTCCTTTCCTTCGAGTTCCTCGCTCTCTATCCAGTTCACCTTAACCCTGCAACCAGCGTAGATGCCTCCGTGTTTTAAGGCTTCGACTATGCTTATATAAGAGTCTCTAACGTGGGTATACTTCCCGACTATTGCAATGGTAACCTCCTCCTTCAAATCCTTTAAACGCTTCACCATCTCTTCCCAATCCCTCTTGTAAGGTCTCTTCTCAAGTTTCAACCTCTCCACTATGTATTCGTCGAACCTCTCCTCCCTGAACTTCAACGGGACTTCGTAGATGTCTTCAACGTCCTCGTTGCTGACGACAGCTTCAACTGGAACATCGCAGAACAGCGAAATCTTTCTCTTCGTTTCTGGTTTCAACCTTTCCGCACACCTTCCCACTATCGCATCCGGTTGAAGTCCCAGACTTCTAAGCTCCTTAACGCTGTGCTGTGTCGGTTTGGTCTTTTGCTCCCCTCCCCTGTCCAGAGGAATAAGCGTGACGTGAATAAGCATGAAGTCCTCATGCCTGAGCTCGTTCTTCATCTGCCTTACCGCTTCGAGGAAGGGCATCCCCTCTATGTCTCCGACCGTTCCACCTATCTCGACCAAACATACGTCAGCGTTGCTCTTTTCTGCAACCCTCCTTATCCAGCTCTTTATTTCATCAGTTACGTGCGGTATTATCTGGACGGTCTGCCCCAAATACTCCCCCTTCCTCTCCTTCTCTATAACGTTTCTATATATCTTTCCAGTCGTTATGTTGTGCTCTCCCGTTAGTTCTACACCTATGAAACGCTCGTAATGACCCAAATCCAAGTCCACTTCAGTCCCGTCCTTCAAGACGTAAACCTCTCCGTGCTGAAAGGGGTTCATAGTTCCAGCGTCTATGTTTATGTATGGATCGATCTTTATCGGGACAACCTTGTAACCCATGTCAACCAAAAGCCTACCGATCGATGCACACGTAATTCCCTTTCCCAAACCGCTCATCACCCCTCCAGTGACGAATATGAACTTCATGCTCTCACCTTAGGTCAGGGGGAAGCATGTTCGGAATCCCATCTTCGATTGGATACTCCGTCCCGCATTTCGTGCAGATGAGCTTACCAGAAATTACCTCCTCCTCGTTCTCCTCAAAAACCTCAAGCTTCAAATCGCCCTTGCATATTGGACAGGCCAGTATGTCGAGAAGCTTCTTCCTCATAACACCCTTGTCGGAGGCACATCAATTTAACTTTAACGCAAAAGCCTTTAAGGTTGTTGGAAACTATATTCAATGCTTTGGGTTGAGAAGTATAGGCCTAAAACGATCAAAGACGTCGTTGCGGACAAGAGCATACTTGAGAGGGTCATAGCTTGGGCCAAAAGGTGGCAGGAGGGAATTCCTCAAAAACCTCTCCTCTTGGGTGGACCACCGGGTGTTGGTAAAACCTCCTTAGCCTTGGCTCTGGCAAACACGTTCGGATGGGAGGTTGTGGAGTTGAACGCGAGCGATCAGAGGAGCTGGCAGATTATAAAGAGGATAGTGGGTGAGGCTGTCTTCAACGAAACCATAAGCGACGAAGGAGAGTTTCTTTCAAGCGATGAAGGTAGGTTGAAGTTGATTCTCCTCGACGAGGTTGACAACGTAAGCAAGAAGGAGGACTTCGGCGGTGAATCCGCTTTGATAAAGCTGTTGAAGAAAAAGCCGAGGCAACCCATAATACTCACGGCAAACGACCCCTTCAAGCTTTCGAAGGAACTTAGGGATCTTTGCGAGTTCATCCAGTTCAAGAGGTTGAGGACGGATCAGATAGTCAAGGTTTTGGAGAGGATATGTGCGAGCGAAGGGATCAGGTGCGACAGGAGAGCTCTGATTGCGATAGCCCAAAACGCTGGGGGAGATTTGAGAGCAGCTATAAACGATTTGCAAGCTATAGCTGAAGGTAGGAAGGAGATAAAAGCTGAGGACGTTGTCGTTGCCAAGAGAACTCAGGAGCTTGACGTCTTCAAGGTCATGCAGAAGATTTTCAAGAGGTTCGATAGAACAGTTTACACCGATGCGATGAACCTCGACGAATCTCCAGAGGACCTGATAGTTTGGATAGACGAAAACCTCCCCTTGGAATACGAAGGTGAGGAGTTGTTGAAGGCTTACTTGGTTCTATCGAGGGCGGACATGTTCTTGGGTAGGGTGAAGAGGAGGGGATTTTACAGGCTTTGGAGATACGCCACATACCTCATGACCGTGGGAGTTGCATACGCAAAGCAGAAGCCGAAGGGCGGTTTCACGAGGTATCAAAGGCCCGAGATATGGCAGATGCTGGTTTTAATTAGGGAGAGGAGGGAAAGGATAAAGAGCATACTGAAGAAGATTGCGAAGAACTCTCACATGTCAACGAAGAAGGCCTTGAACGAGATGTTTTTCTTCGTGGTTTACATGCTCAGGCATGCGGACATCGAGACCGCTTCGAAGATTGCGGTCTTCTACGATCTGAGCGAAGAGGAGATTGCCCTTATCGCTGGGGAGAGCAGAGCAAAGGAGATAAAGGAGTTTGCGAGGAGGAAGGGGATAAAGAGAGTGGAGGTCGTTGAGGAGGAAGAGTTTTTCAAGGCTTTTGAAAGGGAGGAGAAAAGAGAGGAAGTAAAAGTGGAGAAAAAAGAGGAAGAAGAAAGAGAGGTCGAGAAGGAGAAGAAGGCTAAGAAGAGGAGAAAAAAGAAGAAGGAAAAGGCTGAAGTGACGTTGGACAAGTTCTTTTCATGAAGGTCGCAGTGGGTTCGACAAACCCTACGAAGGTTGAGGGTGTCAGGTTGGCTTTCGAGAGCTACTTCAAGGATGTGAAAGTGTTTCCCAAGGAGGTTGACTCTGGCGTTAGACCTCAGCCGATAGGAGACGAGGTGATAGAGGGAGCTATAAACAGGGCTAAGAACGCCTACGGCGATTGCGACTTCAGCGTCGGAGTTGAGGCGGGTTTGTTTCCAATGAAGGGGACGATAACGGGTTACGTTGACTTTCAGGTTGCGGTCGTTTACGACGGAAAAAGGCACTCGATCGGATTCGGCCCGGGATTCGAATTCCCCCCATTCGTTGTCGAGAGGGCTTTGAAGGGGGAGGAAGTGGGTATGGTTATGAGCGAGTTCACGGGAATAAGGGACATAGGCAAAAAAATCGGGGCCATTCACTACCTAACTAAAGGTAAGGTTTCGAGGGTTGAACTTACGAAAATTGCGGTTACCATGGCCTTGATACCTTGGCTCAACGAAAGACTCTACTGGTGATGGTATGGACGCGATAATAATCGGAAGGGTTAGAGAGTTTCTCAACGCATACAGGTCTAACGACTTGGACAAAGCTTTGGAGTTGTTGAGAGAGCTCGAGGAATTCGTGGAGGGTTTGTTAAACGTTACGAGGGATTCAAAAGCCCTATCTTTGGCCCTAAACGTTTACATGATGATCCCCCTCTACGAGGACATGATAAGGTTTAAGATCAACCTCGCCGACAAATCGCGTTCGACCTCCCGTAAGGAAGGGGAATTTTAAGGAACTGTAA
>JALWDS010000015.1 GCA_027036775.1 Archaeoglobaceae archaeon
ATGTGGTGCTATGTGGGGTTCTGCGGCGATAGGTGACGTTATGTGGCGTTATGTGGCGTGATTTGGCATTACATCGCGTTATGTGGCGTTATTTGGCGTTAGTTGGCGTTATGTGGTGTTATGTGGCGTTATGTGACGTCATGAGACGTTCTCTAGCGTTATGTGACGGTATGTGACTTTATGTGGCGTTACGTGGCGTTATGTGGCGTTATGTAGCGTTATGTGGAGTTATGTGGCTTTATGTGGCGATGTGTGGCGATATGTGGTGTTATGTGGCGGTATGTGGCGATATGTGACGTGAGGAGACGTTCTCTGGCGCTACGTGACGTTATGTTACCTTGTGTAGCGCTATGTGGCGTTATATAGCGTTAAGTGGCGTTATCTTGCGTTAAGTGGCGTTATGTGGCGTGTTATGTAGCGTTATGTGGCGATATGTGGCGGTATGTAGCGTTACTAGGCGTAATGTTGGGCTATGTGTCTTTTTTGTGGGGTTATGTGGCGATATGTGGCCTTATATGGCCTTATATAGCGAAATGTGGTGTTATGTGGCGTTTTGTGGCGATACGTGGCGTTATGTGACGTGATGAGACGTTGTCTAGCGTTATGTGACGTTATGTGACGTTATGTGGCGTTATGTGGCGTTATGTAGCGTTATGTGGCGTTTTGTCGCGTTATGTGGCGTTATGTAGCGTTATGTTGCGTTATGTGGCGTTATGTGGTGCTAAGTGGCAAAATGTGGCGTTATGTGGCGTTTTGTGGCGTTATGTGGCGTTATGTTGCGATATGTTGTGTTATGTGGGTTATGTGGCGATATGTGACGGGAGGAGACGCTCTCTGGCGTTATGTGACGTTATGTTACCTTTTGTTGCGTTATGTGGCAATATGTGGCGTTATATGGCGTTATGTGGCGACATGTGGTGCTGTGTGGCGTTTTGTGGCGTTATGTGGCGTTATATTGCGAAATATGGCGATATGTGGTGTTATGTGGCGTTCTGCGGCGATATGTGGCATTTTGTTGCGTTATCTGGCTTTAATTGGCATTATATGGGGATATGTGGCTTATTTGGCGTTATGTGGCGTTATGTGGCGTTGAGTGGCGTTATGTGGCGTTATTTGGCGTTATGTGGCGCTATGTGGCGTTATGTGGTGTTATACGGCGTTTCCTGCCGATATTTTGCGTTATTTGGCGATATTTGGTGATA
>JALWDS010000016.1 GCA_027036775.1 Archaeoglobaceae archaeon
GTCACGTTTTGTGACGTTATGTGGTGTTATGTGCTGTTATGTGATGTGATATGGCGAAATGTGGTGTTATGTGGCGTTATGTGGCGATATGTGGCGTTATGTGGAGTTATTTGGCGTTATTTGGCGTTATGTGGCGTTATGTGGCGTTATTTGGCGTTATGCGGCCTTATGTGGCGTTATGTGGCGTTATGTGGCGATACTTGGCGTTATATGGCACTAAGTGGCGTTTTGTGGCGTCTTGTGGCGGTATGTGGTGTTATGTGGCGTTATGCGGCGTTATGTCGCGTTATGTCGCGTTGTGTGGTGGTATGCGGCGTTATTTGGCGTTATGTGGCGTTATGAGGCGTTATGTGGCGTTATTTGACGCGATGAGACGTTCTCTGGCGTTATGTGACGTTATGTTGCCTGATGTAGCTTTACGTGGCGTTATATGGCGTTATGTGGCGTTCTATTGCGTTATGTGGCGTTATATGGCGTTCTGCAGCGTTATTTGGCGTTATGTGGCGTTATTTGACGGAATATGATGTTATCTGGCGTTACTTGGCGCTATATGACGTTATGTCACGTTATGTGACGCTATGTGATGTTATGTGGTGCTATGCGGTGTTATGTGATGTTATGTGGCGATATGTGGCGTTATGTGGCGTTATGTGGCGATATGTGGCGTTATGTGGCGATATGTGGCGTTATTTGGCGTTCTGTGGCGATATGTGGCGTTACTCGGCGTCATGCGGCCTTATGTGTGCATTATGTGGCGTTATGTGGTGTTATTTGGCGTTATATCGCACTACTTGGCGTTTCGTGTGGTATTGTGGCGGTATATGGCGTTATGTGGCGTTATGTCGCGTTATGTCGCGTTGTGTGGCGATATGTGGCCTTATGTGGCGTTATGCGGCGTTATGTGGCGTTATGGGGAGTTATGTTGCGTTATGTGGCGTTAGATGGCGTTTTGTGGCGTTATGTGGCGTTTTCTGGCGTTATGTGGCGTTGTTCCTTTTTTGTGGTGTTTTGTGGCGTTACGTGGGGTTGTGTGGCGTTTTGTGGCGTTATGTGGCGTTATGTGGCGTTATCTGGCGTTATTTGGCGTTATATTGCGCTATGTGGCGTTTTGTGGCGTCTTGTCGCGTTATGTGGCGTTTTTTTGGCCATATGTGGCGTCATATAGGGTTATGTGCCGTGTTGTGGCGTTATGTGGCGT
>JALWDS010000017.1 GCA_027036775.1 Archaeoglobaceae archaeon
TACTGAGCAGATACGTAACGGAGAACAGCAGAATTATGATTCACAGGAACGTGGTGGATAGGGTAAAAACGATAGCCCCTTACCTGAAGTTCGATTCCGATCCGTATATAGCTGTCATAAACGGTAGGCTCTACTGGATAATAGACGCTTATACAGTTCTCGACAGATTTCCATATTCGGACGTTTACGACGGAATAGCCTACATAAGGAATCCCGTCAAGGTTTTCATAGACGCATACAACGGCACAGTAACCTTTTACATCGTTCAAGAGGATGCGGTCCTAAAGACGCTTGAGAAGGCTTTCCCAATATTCAAGAGGGACATGCCGATGGAGTTCAGAAGACACGTAAGGTATCCGGTCAACCTCTTCGAACTTCAGGCCAAGGTTTACACGATATATCACATGACGAACGTTGAGGTCTTTTACAACAGAGAGGACGCATGGGATTTACCAATGGAGGTTTTCGAAAGCTCGAAGATACCGATGGAGCCATACTACGTGATCTTAAGCATAGAGGACAACAAGCCGGAGTTCGTTCTCATGATCCCGTTCACCCCCAAGGGGAGGGAGAACATGATAGCCTGGATGTGTGCGAGGTGCGATGAACACTACGGAGAACTCATAGTTTACAGATTCCCGAAGGGCAAGCTAATATACGGGCCCATGCAGATAGAGGCGAGGATAGACCAAAATCCAGAGATATCCAAACTCTTCACCCTCTGGGGACAGGTGGGTTCGAGGGTCATAAGGGGCAACCTGCTCGTCATACCGATAGGTGGATGCATCCTCTACGTTGAACCTATATACCTCAAGGCGGAGAAGTCCCACATTCCGGAGCTTAGGGGAGTGATCGTCGCATACAACGACTACATCGTCATGAAGGAGAACTTGGAGTCCGCAATCGGTTCCATACTCGGAAAGAAGGTTGAAGTCGTTAAAGAGAAGGGTAACTTGGTAAAACTCGCAATCGAATACTACGACAAGGCTATGGAGAGCGTTAAGGAGGGTAATTGGAGTGCCTTCGGAGAGTATCTGAAGAAGCTCGGAGAGATTTTGAGGGCCTTAAACGAGAGCAGATGAAGGCGGTAATTTTTGGAACCACTCTGATAGGAATAATGGGTGTGTCTATTGTATCTCCCGCCCTGCCAGACGTCCAAAGAGCCCTCAACCTGAACGAGTTTCAAGTTGGACTCTTAATTACTTTCTTCACGCTTCCCGGCATTTTCTTCGCTCCTCTGATGGGTTTCTTGGCGGACAGATACGGAAGGGGTTTGATCCTTTCAATAAGCCTCGTGACCTTCGGACTTTCGGGCTTTGCGTGTGCCTTCGCGAACTTCGAAACGATGCTCATCCTTAGGTTCGTTCAGGGTGTTGGAGGATCAGCTTTAACTTCGTTGGCCGTGACACTCATAGGGGACATCTACAGAGGTGCGGAAAGGGTGAAGATGCTCGGATACAACGCAAGCGTTTTGAGCGTGGGACTGTCAATCTATCCCCTATTGGGTGGATTTTTGGCAGGATTCGACTGGAGACTGCCATTTATTGCATCCCTTTCGTCCATTCCCATAGGAATTCTCGCCTTGAGGTTCAAACAGGGGAGAGTTGGAGGTAGGTTCAAGCTTGAGTTCAACGGAGATATAGTTGTTGCATACCTCCTCGGTTTTTCGGTCTTCCTCTTTACCTACGGAGTTTTCTACTTTCAAATACCTCTCATGCTCGAAAACAGATTTGGAGCCACGTCGGTCGTTAGGGGTTTCGTTCAATCCTCGACATTAATACTTACAGCACTCGTCGCATCCAAGTTGAACTTCTTCGTTAAGAGGTTTGGGACATACGGAACGGTGAGCTTGGGTTTTGCCAGTTACGGTTTTTCCCTCTTAACGATTCCTTTATCGTCGAGCATCTTTACCGCTACGTTGTTCACGATGATATACGGATTCGGTCACGGAACTGTCCTTCCAGCCTTGCAAAACCTGTTGGTTGAGAGAACGGGTGTGGAGAACAGGGCAACGGTTATGACGATCTACAACTCCATGATAAGAATCGGACAAACGTTGGGCCCAATCGTGGCGTCTCTCACGGGCTACTTTGCCTTCACGCTTTCATCCATCCTCTCCTTCGCACTCTCTGTGTTCGTGCTTCTGTCGAAAGTTATTTATGGTAGTGGATCGCCCGATAGAACATGATCGATCTCCTGCTCGACGATTACTCACAGTTCTCCGACGGTTACATCGGTGTTGTTGACGGAAGACCCGTCTGCGTGATTTACAAGGAGGGGACTTTCAGTGGTTGTAGAACAGACGTCGTAGATTTGGCTTTGAAGGTCGGAGTTCCCATAGTGAACGTCTTCAACTGCGAGGAGTTCGAGTTGAGCTTCGAAACCTTTTCGAACACGGTGGAATTTTTGAAGAGGTTGAGCTTGGCCAACGGTGTCATACCGAGGATTACGGTCTTTTTAAACAAATCCCATTGGCTCTTAAGCTATCAGACGGACTTCGTCGGTATGTGCGAAAGAACGGAATACAGCCTCGTTATGCCCGAAGTGATAAGGTCCTTCACGGGTAAGGAGGTCGAAATTTCTCCAGAGTTTCATTCGAAGTCGGGTAACTGTCACATCTTTGAAGAGAGCGACGAATCCCTGATAAGTTCCGTAAAGAAACTCATAGGATTTTTACCCTTAAACAACATGGAAGACCCACCCCTTGCCGAAACGAGGGACGACGTTAGAAGAACGATAGACTTCGAAGTTCCGACCGATCCCTATCAACCATACGAAATTAAAACGCTCGTAGCTCAAGTTTTGGATGACGAGGACTTCTTCGAGATACAGAAAGACTACGCTCAAAACGTGATAGTCGGTTTCGGTAGGTTGGACGGGATGAGCGTTGGAATAGTGGCGAACAATCCGGCCTACAGGCTGGGATGTTTGGACGTAGAGGGGATGAGGAAGCTGTCTTTCTTCGTAAGGTTTTGCGACGCCTTCAACATACCCGTAGTAAACTTCGTGGACACACCCGGATTCCTGCCGGACTTCGATCAGGAGATTGGAGGTCTATCGAAGTGCATGAGCAGGCTCCTCGACATATACGCACAAACCACGACGCCAGTCATATCGGTAATAGTTAGGAAGGCCTACGTGGGATTCGTTCCCATGCTCTTGGGATCGGATGTCGTTTTCTCATACAGCAATGCGGAGTTTGCGGTTACGGATGCGGATACGGACTCTTCGAAGTTGAAGGTTGGAAGGAAGGAATACGTGGAAGAGATGAGGAGGAAGGCCTTCGATTCTATCGTTAACGAGGTCATCGACGTGAAGTGGACGCGTGCCAAGCTCGTCAACGCCCTAAGAATCTTGGAATCTAAAAGGAAGAAGCTACCTCCCAAGAAGTGTGATGTGCTATGACTCCGGAGGAGTTCTTAGCTTGCGTAGTTGCGGTGAAGATGTATCTGAAGGACAAGAGACACATGCCGAAGGACTTTAGAGTTGGGGAGTATTGGAAACGTCTCGGGAGGATGAGAGTGTGAGGTATAGGGTAAGGGTTTTCGATAGGGATTACGAAGTTTACGTTGAAGAGATAGACGTAAACGTTTTCGAAGTGGAGGTTAACGGCAAGAGGGCGATTTTGAGGCTTGAAAAAGCATGAAAAGGCGTTATCTATCTTCGGATGATTCATGTTTACGGGCCGGGAGGGATTTGAACCCCCGACCGCGGGATTAAGAG
>JALWDS010000018.1 GCA_027036775.1 Archaeoglobaceae archaeon
CAAGGTTCGTTCAACTCTGCAGGGAGTTTTTAGATAAACCTTCAATCGACTTCTTCAAACCGAAGGAAATGGATTTGGACGAGCAAGGGTTTGTTGAAGAGGATAGAGTTGTCGTCGTTGTCGCCTTTGAAAGACCCGACATCGTTGAGGACAACCTCTACCCCCAGCTCGAAAAGGCTTGCAGGGTAATTTTCAACAACACGAAGGAGTTCATGCCCTTGAGATTCGGCTACACCGCAGACGACAGATGTTACCTCATACTCGAATACGGAGTTAGGGAGCTTTCAAGGTTCTACAAGCATATGGGTCCTATTTTCGAGGACGAGGAGAACGTCAGAAGGTTTTTGAAGAGAAACGAAAAGGTGTTTATAGAGAACGGAAGGTTTTGGGCCTTCAAGGAGAGGAAGCACGTTAAACCACAGGACGCGGTCGTCGACGTTATAAAGAAAAACTGGAGGGGGATGGGTAAAGACGTTGGAGCGAAACTGAAGGAAAGGTTTGAAGTTTACGTTGGTAGGGATATACTTAAAATAGATAGTAGAGAGTTTAGAAAGTGCCTGGCAAAAACTCTAAGACTCTTTAAGAACGATCTCGCAAACTTCTCCTGGCTTTAACTTCACGTTCATGGAAAGGCTCTTACCAAAGCACTCCTCCAGAAATCCCAACAGAATACCTCCCCAAGGGCATGCGGTTCCCTCAAACTCGTAGCTTCCAACCCTTTTTGGACAGATTTTACAGTTCGATATCCTCGCCACAATTTGATTATCCGTTTCTTCAAGCTTCAAATCTCCGAATACTCTCAAAACCCTTTCGACGTCTCCCAAATCTTTCACATTCGACTTAAAGAGAAGTGCAATTTCCTTTCCGACATACTTCCCCGCTACGTTGCTCATGGCTTGAGATCCAACGCCCAAAATTGTTCTCAATCCAACGGAGTATCCTATCACTATTGCAGACTCCAAGCTCGGTGCGGGTTTTGTGTTTTTCCTTTCCATAACACCGTTGACACGCATATATTATATAAAATTAGACGAAAGGTAGCTTCGTCATCTTTAAACCGTCCTCTTCGATCCTTATAAGTTCGTTGAGCTTTGCAGTTCTCTCACCTCCAACGACCCCGGTTTTGATCAGCTTTGCGTTGAAAGCGACACTTAGATGGGCTATGGTGTTGTCTTCGGTCTCACCACTTCTGTGAGAAACAACTACGTGCATTCCGTTGTCCTTCGCAAGCTTGACAGCTTTAAAGGTATCGGTTAGGGTTCCTATCTGATTCGGCTTTATCAGAACGGTGTTAGTGGACTTCAAATCTACGCCCCTCTGAATTCTCTCAACGTTCGTCACGTAGATGTCGTCACCGCACACCATGCATTTGTTCCCTATCTCCTTCATTAGCTCAGCAAACCCCTCGAAGTCCTCTTCATGCAGTGGATCCTCTACGTAGAGAATGTCGAACCTATCAACCAGCTCCGCAACGTAGTTTATCTGCTCCTCCGTGGTCAACTTCCTATCTCTGTAAACGTAGAACTCACCGTCCCAGAGCTCGGTAGATGCGAAATCTATTCCTATTCTAACTTCAACGCCCGTCTCGTCTCTAACCGTGTTTACAGCTTCGCTTAAGATTTCAAAGGCCTTCTCATCCGTTATCTGACAAGCCCACGCACCTTCGTCACCTCTGCACGCAAATATACCTTCCCTCTTGAAGAGTCTTTTGAGGGTTTTGTGAACCAAAGCGTTCGTTCTCTGTGCGGTGAAGAAGTCCTTTGCTCCAACCGGTATCACGAGGAACTCCTGAATGCTCGTAGAGCCCTCCGCATGCTTTCCTCCACCTATCACGTTTCCCAACGGATAGGGCAACTCCTTCGCAAATATACCCCCCAAATATTCGTAGAGCGGAATTCCCAAAAGGTCCGCACCGGCTTTTGCAACGGCCAAGCTCGTTGCGATTGCGAAGTTACCTCCTATGTTCGAAAAGTTATCAGTCCCGTCTATCTCCCTCAACTTACCATCTATCCCCTCCTGATCGAAAACAGAGTAACCTATTATGGCCTTGGCAATCTTTTCACCCACCTCATCCACCTTGTATGGACTCACAACTACGGCTTCGTGCGTTCCAGTTGAGGCTCCGCTCGGTGCTATGGCCCTTCCTATCACCTCACCAGCGTAAACCTCGCACTCAACGGTTTCGTTTCCCCTGCTGTCGAAAACTACCCTAAAAGTAACGTCTTCGATGATCATGGAGTTAGTTGAATTAAAATAAGATAAACCTTTTGTATTATGGAAGGTCGAGTCGAGAGATGGATAAGGGAGATAGTTAGAGGTGACCTTTGGAGAGAGCCCTTGATATCGTTCTGCAATGCGGAACGAACTGAAATTTTGCCCAAGATCGTTTCAAACCACTTGACCGCGGAGGAGATACTGCCAAAAGCGAGGAGCGTTGTCGTTTACTTCATACCATTTACCAAGCGAGTAGTGGAAAGCAACGTGGAAGGTGAAAAGCCTTCAAAACTCTGGGCTTTGGCTTACGTTAAAACTAACGAATTGATAGAACTCGTGAACGACTACGTTTCGAAAAAGCTGGAAAATCTCGGATTTAGGTGTGCAAAGGTTGAGCCGACTCACAACTTCGACGAGGTAACTTTGAAGAGCTACTGGTCTCACAAGCACGTCGCATATCTTGCCGGTCTGGGAACTTTCGGGGTTCACACAATGTTGATCACGGAGAAGGGTTGTTGCGGAAGGTTGGGGAGTTTGATAACCACAGCGGAGTTCGAATGCGGTGAGATTGAGGAGGAGCTTTGCATGTGTGAGAGATGTTTGAAGTGCGTCGAAAGGTGTCCCGTGGGTGCTTTGAAGGAGAACGGATTGGACAAGAGAAAGTGCTACGAATACTTGATGAAGAATTCGAGGATACACGGATTTTTTGCGGACGTTTGCGGTAAGTGTGCTTGCGTGTGCGACTTCACGAAATAACTCTGTATCTTTTGATCCTGACCTTGACCTTGGACCCCACCCTTACGTTCCACCTCAAAACGTCGTTTATCGTTGCGAGTGCCTTCAACCTAATCCCGTCAACGTTCAAAGTCAAATTCGCCGAGAACTTCATGAAGTCAACGTATTCTACGGTTGCATCCAACCCCCTATCGGAAATGAGAACGTCCTCTGGCCTTATCACGACGTATTCCCCGCGATCGTAATTCAATCCCAAGCTTTCAACTTCGACGCACCTGAAAACGTTGTATCCCAAGAATCTTGCCACTTCAACGCTCTTTGGATTTGAAAAAACTTCGAAAACGCTTCCCACCTGCTCCACTCTACCGTTCACCATTACTCCCACCCTGTTCGCCAAAGAAACCGCCTCGTCAAAACTGTGGGTCACGTGGATTGCGGTAAATTCAAATTCGTCGTGCCACCTCCTGATGTCCTCAATGAGTTTGAGCTTCGTGTTTAAGTCCAAGTTCGAGAAGGGTTCGTCTAAGAGTAGAATCTTCGGTTTTACCGCTAAGGCCCTTGCTATCGCGACCCTCTGCTGTTCACCCCCGCTCAAGGTGTTCGGTTTTCTGTGGAGGAGGTGAGATATCCCAAGGGAGTCCGCCAAGAACCTAACGACGCTGTCAATTTCCCTCCTATCCACCTTCCTTATCCTTAAACCGTAGGCTATGTTTTCGTAAACGTTTAAATGGGGAAAGAGGGCGTAGTTTTGGGGAACGTAGGCAACTCCCCTCCTCTCAGGAGGTCTTTCAGTTACGTCCTCTCCTTCGAGGTAAATCCTTCCCCTATCGGGTTTTTGTATCCCAGCCACGACTTCGAGCAGGAGGGTTTTACCGGCCCCGCTCGGTCCCAAAAGAACGAAGTATTCACCTCTGTTTACTCTCAAGTTCACCTCCTTAAGGGCGAAATCCCCCAAATCCTTAGACACTCCTTCGAGCCTTAGCATACCTCAACAACCACCTCAAAACAGCGAAGCTCGTTAGGCTTAAAACTATCAGCACAACCGATATCGGTCTCGAATACCTCAAACCGAAGTTCTCGAAGTATTCCAAGACGAGTATCTGGGCTGTTTTTGGATAGTATGCAACTACGAGTATGGAACCCACTTCACTTACCGCCCTCGCAAACGTCATTATCGCACCGCTCGCTATGGATGGGAGGGAAAGGGGTAGGCTGATCGTTAAAAACGTTTTAAGCCTTCCAGCCCCGAGCGTCCTCGCGACGTCTTCGAGCTTCCTATCCACGGCCAAAAAACCGTCCCTCGCGGAGTTGATTGTGAAAGAAGCAGAAACGAAGAGCATGGCCATGACTATTCCCAAGTAGCTGTCGAGTATTGCGTTGGAGAATGTCGTTAGAAGCATTATACCGACAACGGAGTGGGGAATGACTATCGGAACGTCAATTATCCCCTGAACCAGACTCTTGTATCTGAACTCCCTCCTCGCCAAAACGTATCCGAGGGGGACTCCCAAGGTTAGAGAGATCAGGGTCGTAATCCCTGCGGTTAGGAAGGTGTTTTTCAAGGCGTTTAAAACAATCTCATCCCTCAAAATTGCGATCAGAGTTTCGATGTCGAAGCACTGATCCACTATAAGCATGGCTATCGGTAGGGCTATGTATATCAGGAGGAAAGAGCCAAGGATGACGAAGAAAATCTCAACGTAGTCCCTCATATTCAACCAAGCCCTTCAACTTCTCGGGAACTTTTCCGAATCCCAACGGCTCTTCCAAGAACTCTTGATGATTCTTCTCAAAAATCCTCCTCCCCCTCTCGCTCAAAAGGAAGGCCAAGTATTCTTCAGCCAACTTCTCGTTTTCGGAGTTTTTGGGTATGGTTACACCGTAAATTATTGGACCTCCCTTTATCTCCTTCCTAATAAAACTTCCGTTTTCCACCTTCCAAACGAGTATAGATACCTTGCCATACCAATCCTTCAAGCTGAAGTTACCCATGTTGATCTCATCTGGAAGTTCCACGTATTTCAGGTTGTGCTGGAGTGCGACGCTCTTGTATTCGAAGGCGTAGTCTATACTTCCGCTCTCAAGCAAAGCGATTAGATCGACGCTCTTGTCCCTAACAACCACCTTCCCGTCCGTAACTATCTCCCTCGGAGATTTTATCTGCATTCCTTCAGCCCTCACGTTTGTGTGATTTTCGATCAGCTCTCTGAATATCGGTTTGTGATAGTATAGATCGGCCAACTTAATTGCCATTAATGCTCTGTAACCGCATGGATCGACGTTCGGATTGGAGAATCCAAACCTGACATCCTTCTTTGAGAGGATTTCATACCAGTTTTCAACGTTTATCTCGTTGCCATACTTACTTCCGTTCGTGTAGCACAGAACGAGCTCGTTCTTAGCAAAGGCTATGTAGAAGTCCGCGTATTTGGGAAACATGAACTTCGGTATGAGCCTGTAATCCGCAACCGCAACAACGTCAGCTCTTTTACCCAAATCGGTGATCTTCCTGATTGCCATCACGCTACCGCTCGGTTCATCCCTTATCTCCAAATCGTATCCCCTTTCCTTCATGTATTCCTTAAACTCCTCGTTCAAATCTTGCAGAGGTTTGGTTAGGGAGCCAGCGTGGAAGATGGTCAGAGTTGCCTTTTTGGGATGCTGACAACCGCACAAAACTGTTGCAATTAACACCAGAGCTACAAAATACCTCTTCACGCAACCACCTCGATATGCACGATCGTAAATAACGGTATATAAGCCTTTTTATTTATTTTTGTAAAAACTAAAAAATTAGATTAAACCTCCAAGGTAGAGGTAGTGAAGTCCAAGTTGTGGAGGACGTTAAGCATTAAAAATCCAACCACAACGGCAACGAAACCTGTTCTACCTCCTTCCTCTACGCGTTTAGACCCATTCCCGGGACGAGAGCGAAGGGTTTCTTGCGTAGAATCCCATCATTAGAGTTGCAATTCCCGCTGAAAGTGCCGTGATTACCTCTTTTCCCATTGCTAAGTTGACGAAGATTATACACGCCATAGTCATGAATGTAGTCAGACCCGATGGGAACACCGTCTTCAAATTAGTTCCATAACTTTCGAAAACCCAGCCCATGGATTTTGGTGGTATTATTTAAATTTTAAAATTTTTAATTTTTAACGAAACTTTTAACTATCCTTGAAAGTTAAATGGTTTGAAGCCCCGTAGGGTAGCGGTCAATCCTGCCGGCCTTTGGAGCCGGCGACCGGGGTTCGAATCCCCGCGGGGCTATTCTCGAATGATGAAGGGCTAACGCTCTGATTCGTGATGAAAATACCGAACTGAACAGCAAGACTTATCTTTTTCGAATTTAATTTCCTTCATGATCAGAGTTGCAGTAGCTGGTGCTGCGGGTAGGATGGGTAGGTTGATCGTGAAGAACGTCGTAGAGGATGAGGAGCTCGAACTCGCACAGGCTTTCGACTTGAGGGAAGTTGGAAGGGATGCTGGAGAAGTTGCCGGAGTTGGTAAGGTAGGTGTTCCGATAACTCACGCAGATGAGATGGAGGAGAAGTTGAATGCGGACGTTCTCGTTGACTTCACGGTTGCGGAAGGAGCGGTGAAAAACATAAGAATTGCAAGCGAAAGGGGAGTTAAGCTCGTTGTCGGAACGACGGGATTTACAGAGGAACACTGGAGTAAAATAAGAGAGTTCTGTAAAAGGGTTCCAGCGGTGATATCTCCGAACTTCAGCGTTGGTGTGAACGTGTTTTGGAAGCTTGTAGAGTTCGCCTCCAAATTCTTAGGGGATTACGACGTCGAGATAGTCGAGATACACCACAGGTTTAAGAAGGATGCTCCAAGTGGAACGGCCTTAAAGACTGCGGAGATAGTTAAGGGTGTCGTTGGAGACAGAAAGCTCGTCTTCGGTAGGGAAGGAGTCTGTCCGAGGGGAGATGAAATCGGAGTTTTCGCTGTAAGGGGAGGAGATGTTGTTGGGGAGCACACGACCTTCTTCATAGGGTTCGGGGAGAGAATGGAGTTAACCCACAGGGCTTGGAGCAGGCAAGCTTTTGCGAGCGGTGCCATTAAGGCGGTAAAGTGGATATCAAAGATCGATAAACCCGGCATATACGACATGGATCACGTGCTGGGTTTCAAGAGTCCTTAGGTAAACTATAAGATCAAACATTATATAGTTTATTATCAATCCCACGGGCAATGTCACAAACTAACCACACCACTTCCAACATCGAACGGAAACACCATCCACTCCCAACGACCAAGATAAAAATTTATATACCAGTTGCGACAAAATAGGATTGGAGGTGGTGTGAATGGCTGAGTTGCCCCTTGCCCCAATCGACAGGTTGGTAAGAAAGGCAGGTGCAGAGAGAGTTAGTGCCGAGGCGGTAGAAAAGCTGAGAGAGGTTCTCGAAGACTACGCAATTGCTGTTGCAAAGAAGGCCGTTGAAGTTGCGAAGCACGCTGGAAGAAAGACGGTCAAAGTTGACGACATCAAGCTTGCAGTCGAAATGACGAAGTAATTTTCTCATTTTTATTATAACATTTTATGTTATATTTGATCCGCTATTCTGAGGTCTTTCTAAAGTCCGAACACGTCAGGAGGCGCTGGGTAAACAAGTTGGTTGAGAACATCAAGAAGGTTATAGGTGGAGGAAGGTTCAGGTTGGAGAGGGGAAGGATTTGGCTTGTTACTGATGAGAGGGTGGACGAAAAACTGAGAAAGGTTTTCGGAATATCCTCCTTTTCTCCCTGCATTCACTGCAAGCTTGACGAGTTGGAGAGTTGCGTTCTCGAGTTCTGCGAGGGAAGGTTGGATGATGTTAAGACTTTTGCGGTTAGGGTTAAGAGGGTTGGAGAGCACGAGTTCACATCCTTGGATGTTGAGAGGAGTTTGGGTTCTTTGATACTTCAAAGGTTCCCCCACCTCAAGGTGAACTTGGAAAAGCCCGAAAAGACGATCTACGTTGAGATAAGAAACGAGGATTGCTACGTGTTCGACGAGGTGATAAAGGGAGCTGGAGGAATTCCCGTGGGAGTTGAAGGGAAGGTCGTGTCTCTCATTTCTGGGGGAATAGACTCACCAGTTGCTACTTGGCTCATGATGAAGAGGGGTTGCGAAGTGATACCTTTACACATGGACGTAAGACCCTTCACGAGCGAAAGGGCTGTTGAAAAGGTCGAGAAGATAACGGGGGTTTTGAAGGAATACAATCCAGACTTGGAGCTGATTGTGAGAGAGCACGGCAGATTTCTGAGGGACGTCAAGGAGTTGCTGAAATCGAAGAGACTCGAAAGTTACACCTGCGTGATATGCAAGAGGAGGATGCTCAGGGTTGCAGAGGAGGTTGCGAGAGATTTCAAAGCCAAAGGTGTGGTTACCGGTGATTCTCTCGGACAGGTTGCAAGCCAGACTTTGGACAACCTCTACGTCGTAAGTCAGGCTTGTAGCATACCTATATACAGACCTCTGATAGGTTTCGACAAGGTTGAGGTCGAAAACATCGCGAGGGAGATAGGGACTTACGAGTATTCGATAATACCAGCGGAATGCAAAGCTGTGCCTAAGAGACCTACAACGAAGGCAAACCTCAAAAGGGTTCTCGAGATAGAGGATGAGCTGAGGAGAAAAGGTTATTAAGCTTTCGAAAGAATTTAATTGAATGATGAATCAGGCAGGAACTGAGTGAAGATGATGAAGGCTGTACTCCCTGAAACAATTATATACTTTCCATCCCTACCCCTTTGAGATGACGGTCCACGTCATAGACACGGGCACCATATTCATGAGGAAGGCCTACTACGAAAACATGATCACGATTCCCGAGGTAGTTGATGAGATAAAGGATGAGAACTCTCAGTTCTACTTCTCCCTTCTGAATCTGAGGGTTGAGGAGGCGAGTGAGAGGAACGTTAGGAGGGTTTTAAAGTTTGCAAAAAGAACTGGTGATATATACAAACTCTCAGATACGGACGTGAAGTTGATAGCCAAGGCTTTGGACTTGAAGGAGAAAGGTGAAGATGTCGTTCTCGTTACGGACGATTACTCCATTCAAAACGTTGCGATGTCTTTGGGAATAAAGGTTGACAACATAGTCCAACCCAAGATATCGAAACGCTTTAGGTGGGTTAAGGTTTGTAGGGGATGCGGTAGGGTTGTCGAAGGTGACGTGTGTCCCGTATGCGGTAGCGAGGTTATCGTTAAGAGGGTGAGAGGATGAGGGTAGATGATCTCGTTGAAAGGGCGAGAAAGTTGAAGGAGAAGGGATTGACCATAGGAGAGATCGCATCGGAACTGAACGTTTCGAGGGAAACCGCGATGTGGTTACTTGCGAAGGTTAGAGAAGATAAGGTTGTGTCGGACGTTTACGTGGATTTGAGAAGCATATCACATCCCTACAGGACGAGATGCATAGCGAACGCGCTGGCGGACATGATATCTGAAAACGTTGAGGAGAGTCCGGAGGTCGTTGTGGGAATTGCAACGAGCGGGATACCTATCGCAACCTTCGTCGCGGAATACCTCGAAGCGGACCTGAGCATGTATTACCCGAAGAAGTTGAAGTGGGAGGGTGAGGGAAGCAGAGTTGGCGGAATATTCAGCGAGAACTTCGCCAAGGTCGATGAGAGGAGTTGCGTCATAGTTGACAACGTCGTGACGACTGGAAACACGATAAGAGAAACGGTAGAGCAGATAAGGAGTAGGAAGGGGAGGGTTCTTTGTTCCGCGGTCGTTATAGACAAGAAGGGCTTGAGAGAGATTGAAGGTGTCCCTCTGCTCAGCCTCTTCAAGATAGTGAGGATCTGATGAGGGTCGAGGTAATAATACCCACGCTAAACGAGGAGGATAGTATTGGTGAAGTCATAGAGGGATTCAAGAGGTTGGGATACAAAGACATAATAGTCATAGACGGAAACAGCACCGATAGAACGAGGGAGATTGCGAAGGCTAAGGGAGCTAAGGTTGTAATTCAGAGCGGAAAGGGGAAGGGGCAGGCGGTGGCGGAAGCCTTCCAAATAGCTAAAGGTGACGTCGTAGTTTTGATAGACGGTGACGGGACTTACCTGCCTGAGGATGTCGAAAAACTTCTCGAACCCATAAGAAAAGGCATTGCGGATCACGTTATAGGGAACAGGCTTGAAAACTTCGAAAAAGGGGCATTTACGAGGCTGAACCTCTTTGGGAACAAGATTCTAAACGCACTTTTCAGATTTTTTTACGGTGTGGAGTTGAGGGACATCCTTTCTGGTTACAGGGCTTTGAGGAGGGAGGTTTACAAGAGCATAGACCTCAAGAAGCACGGATTTGAAGTTGAGGTCGAAATGACGGTTGAAACCCTTGCAAACGGTTTCAGGATCGTGGAGGTTCCCATAAGATACGTTAAGAGGGCTGGAAAAACGAAGTTGAACCCTTTTAAGGACGGTTTGAAGATAGGATGGGCTATATACAACCTCTTGATAAGATTCAGCCCTGCGAGATTTTTCCTGCTCTTCGGACTGATTTTAATATTTCTGGGGATGATGGTAGGTTTTTACGTCGTTTACGATTGGTTTAGAGGTGTATCTCACGATCTGTTGGCAGTTCTGACAACGCTACTCATAGTTTCGGGATTGCAGGTAATCCTCTTCGGAATGATAAGCGACTTCGTCCTTAGAAGCAACGTTCAGATGAGGAGGGATTTGAACGAGATTAAAAGGACTTTGGAGGAGTTGAGGAATGTGGACGGTAAAAAGGATTAGGGAACTCTTCGACATGGACGTTCACGAACTCGGTAGGATTGCCGACTCCTTGAACGACGACAGGGTGATGTTCGTAGTCAACAGGCACATAAACTACACCAACGTCTGCATATCCAAATGCCCCCTCTGTGCGTTCTGGAGGGAGAACGGTTACCTCATGAGCAAGGAGGAGATTCTTAAAAAGGTTGAAGAGGCGGTAAGAATGGGAGCTACGGAGTTGCACATAGTCGGCTCTCACAACCCAGATGTTACGGTCGAATACTTCGAGGACGTTTTCAGTGAGATAAAGTGTAGGTATCCGAACGTCGTAATAAAGGCTTTAACAGCAACGGAAGTTCACTTCTTGGCTAAGAAGGAGAGGTGTAGCGTTAGAGAGATTCTGTCAAGGCTGAAGGATGCGGGTTTGCAGATGCTACCAGGTGGGGGTGCCGAAATCCTCTGCGACGACGTTAGAAGGGTCATATGTCCTAAAAAGGCCAAAGCGGAAGAGTGGTTGAGCGTGATGAAGGTAGCCCACGAGTTGGGATTGAAGAGCAACGCCACGATACTCTTCGGTCACGTAGAGGATGTGAGGCACAGGGCCATACACCTATACAAGCTCTGGAGGTTGCAAGAAAAAACGAGAGGATTCGTTTCCCTAATTCCACTCGTCTTCCATCCGGAAAACACCGTGCTGAAGAGGAGGGGTCTGGTCGAAGAGAAGACGAATCCCGTAGACGTTCTGAAAACCATAGCGGTTTCGAGAATAGTTCTGAGCAACTTTAGGAGCGTTAGGGCTTACTGGGTTGGTTTGGGTGAGAAGTTGGCTCAAGTTGCCCTGAACTACGGTGCGAACGACATAGACGGAACGATAATGGAGGAGAGGGTTACGCATTCGGCCGGTGCGGATTCTCCAAGGAGTTTGACGGTTGAAAGGATAGTAAGGATAATAAAATCCGCTGGAAAGATTCCAGTTCAGAGGGACAGCTTTTGCAACGTCATAAGGGTTTACTGAGCCTTATCTTTTCGTCCTCGACTACGTATCCGTTCTCCTCAAGCTCGTCTATCAAAGCCCTTAAAGTTCTCTCATCCAAATTCAGTTCGAACTTCAACTCGTCTAAGGTTTTCTCTCCTTCGGATAGGGAATCCATTATCATCCTCAAAATTCTGTCCTTCTCGATCAAAACCCTCTTCACGTCCTCGAAATCCTCCTCGTAGAGGTTTGAGAACTCCTGAAGAACATTGAGGATTTCTTCTCCAACGCACAAACAATCGAGGTAGAGCTTGTAAACGACCTCCAATCCATCTCTAAACCTGTAACATCTCTCTATCCTAACCCTGCCGAAGTTTACGAGCTTTAAAGCCATCCTGTATGCAGTCCTGTAGTCTTTAAACGTAAGCTCCATGACGCAAATCTTTGGAAGGGTATATAGCTGTTCCTCATTTTTCCTTCAGGTGTTCTATGTATGTGATCGCCTTAGTGATTATCCCGTGTATCACGGTCAGTTCCCTCCTCGTAATCAGAGACCTTCCCAGTATCCTTCTCAAAGCTATTTTCGTTCTCTCTATTCTATGTTTTGGATACCACACAGCCCTCATCAACCTCTCGAAGTTCTCGACGAGGTTCTCTATGTCCCTCGCCTTAACTATATTCTTATCCTCCAAACCGTATTTGCCCTTGCTCAGCTCGTACAGCAAAACCGCCACCGCATGGCTCACGTTCATGACTGGGTATTCGGGATTCGTGGGAATAGTTACCACCATGTGGCAGAGTTCGATCTCCTCGTTGAACAGACCGTAGTCCTCTCTCCCGAAGGCTATCGCAACTTTACCGCTCTTCCCATCTAAAAAAGCTCTCAACTCCTCGGGAGAAAAGACAGGCTTTCTCACATACCTCTCCTGCCTGCAAGCGGTAACACCGGTCGTTCCGACGAGCATGTTAACGTGGTCGAGTATCTCATCGAAACCCTTTAAGACCTTCGCGTTTCTGAGTATGTCCTTTGCGTGAGATGCGGTTTTGAATGATTTCACCGTAACCCTGCAATCGTATATGTAGAGCTCTTTGAATCCGAAGTTCTTCATAACCCTCGCAACGAAACCCACGTTTTCGGGTATCTTCAAACCGACGAGGTAAACTCCGATCATATCACGGATTTGAGGACCTCCAAGTTCTTTAATATGTATCTCTTGGCGTTTCCCTCGACGAAATCTTCGTGTCCGGGATAGAGGTTTTCGACTTCGAGATTTGAGAGGAGTTCGAGGGATTTGAGAAGATCGTAGGGGTTTCCGCTCGGCAAATCGTATCTACCGAAACCGTATTTGAACACCGTATCACCGCTGAACAACCACTTCCTCCTCGGTTCGTAGTAGCAAACGCTTCCAGACGTGTGACCGGGGGTGTGAATGACTTCAAGCTCTATCTCACCCAGATCGAATCTTTCTCCCCCTCTCACCAGAACATCGGGCTCGAAGTGGTAGATGTATCCCAGAGTTGTCAATCCCTTCTTCAGCAGGTCGAACTCAAGGGAGTGCATAACCACCTTGCAACCCAACTTCTTCAAGTCCGGAACGGCCATCGCGTGATCGAAGTGGGAGTGGGTTAGGAACACGTATTCAACCTCTTTGGGATTTACGTATCTGCTCAGAGCCTTTATAAGAAATGCTGAATCTCCACCTGCGTCTATTATAGAAATGTTCTCGTCGATTAGAAGGTAAACGTTGGCTCCGAGCGGTGGAGTTACGATCCTTATCGGCTTCATCTATTAGATTTACGCTCGCTTTTTAAATTTGTTCTTTCGACAGCTCGATCCACTTTCTGTATCTCGTGAGAACTTCGCATCCGTTCCTTTTGACCACCACGACGTCCTCAACCCTAACCCCACCAACGTCCCTGTAGTAGAGTCCCGGTTCTACGGTGAAGACCATTCCCGACTTCAAAACGGTTTCGTTTTCGAATATCCTCGGCTCTTCGTGAATTTCCAAGCCCACTCCGTGACCTGTTGAGTGTATGAACCCTTCACTCGCCCTCTGCCTCAACGTTTTGTATCCGTAGCTTTCGAGAACGTCGCAAACCGTGTAGTGAACATCTTTAGCCTTAACGCCCTCCCTTATCATAGAAATTGCCTTTTCCTGAGCCTCTATGACCGCTCTCAGCATTTCGACAATTTTATCGTTTCTGTTCACTATAACGGTTCGCGTGAAGTCGGAGTAGTAGTGATGTCTTCTGCTCTTGGGAAAAACGTCAATCACGACGTGATCCTCAACGATTCCGCCAGTTGCATGGGGGATTGCGGACAACTTTCCAGAAGAGACTATGGTGTTTTCCGCAAGGTAACCCTTCAGGTAGAGGTAGTTCTCTATCCTATCCCTCACTACTTCACATCTCTTCTCCCTCTTTAAAACCTTCAATCCGAACTCGAAGGCCCTCAAAATTGCGAGGCTCGTATCCCTAATTCGTTCTATCTCCTCCCTCGTTTTAATTGCCCTCATTTCCAAAAAGGGGCTCTTCACAACTTTAACGTCGAAGTTTTGATGGAGCGGTATGGCAAGGTAGGCGGGAAAGTCTATCGGAATACCAACACTCTCAGCTTTGAGACCCTTCAAAAACCTCACGAACATTTCAGCTCTCGCTCTCCTACTGTCCTTCAACTCCCTCCTTAAATCGTGGTATCCCAAATCTCCGTAGGTCAAAACGTTCTTAACCTTGCTCTCCCTTAAAGCCCTCTCCTTCTCCATGTCGGGAACTATCAGGTAGTCTTTCCCATTCCTACACGTCACGTAGAAGGCGGAATCGATTGCCCTAAAACTGGTCGCGTAGTAGAGGTTTATATCGGAATGCTGGATGAAGATGTCGAACTCCATGGAGCTACTGTGACGAATAAAAATTTAATGTGCGTCGCTTATGTGAACGTGATCCTCTACCTTTATCGCGGATTCACCGTAAACCTCTCTCAAGACTTCGAGAGTTAGAACCTCATCTGGCCTTCCAACCCTGTAGAAAGTTCTGTTCAAAACAACTATCTCCTTGGTGTGCTTCAAAAACAGCATGGGATCGTGAGATGTAATCAAAACGAGCTTCCCCTTGGAAAGTTCACCAATCAGTTCGACGAACTCGACCTTTCCAACTGGGTCTATTGCGGAAAGGGGTTCGTCCAAAAGCAGGACTTCCGGATCGTAAACCAAAGCCCTCGCAAGCAAAACCCTCTGAATCTGCCCACCGCTCAACTCGTTTAAAGGTTTGTCCCATTCCCTTAAACGAACGAGATTCAAAACCTCCCTAACCCTTTCAACGTCTTCATTGCTCGCAAACCTCGGAAACCTCTTTCTGTGAAGTAGGAGGGAATCCAAGACGACTTCAAATGCGGTAACTGGCAGGTCGAAATCTTTGGAGAGTTGTGGAACGTAACCCACTCTGTAACTCGCCTTCTCAGGTTTCCCAGTTATGTCTTCACCCTTCAGAAGAATTTTACCCTTTTTTGGCTTTATCAAACCCAAGATCGTTCTCAAAAGCGTAGTTTTCCCTGAGCCGTTCGGCCCTATTATCTGATACAACCCACCATCGAAGCAGAGGTTTAAACCTTTGAGTATGTATTCGCCGTTAAAAACGACGTCAACATCCCTAACCTCAAGTGTGCACGCCATATAAAAACCTTTATTAGTTCCGTGCACAAAAGCCTTTTTATGAAACGATTGATACCGATCGTTCTCATCGCTCTAATTTCGAAGGTGAGTGCCCTAACAATCGTAACGACCTTTCCGAGCTTGGCAAACGACGTAAAGCTGATAGCTCCGAACGACAAGATTTACTACATTCCAGCCTATTCACACGACTACCAGTTGACGTCTAAAGATGTCGAGATGCTAAAGAGAGCTGACGTCATCGTTTCGACGGCACACACACACTTCGAGAAGAAGATTGAGGAGATGGTCGAAAAGGGGGAGATAAGAGCCAAGCTGATAGAGATTCCGAAGATTAGGGGTATAAGGCTCTTGAATTATCCGGGGACGAACAGAATCAACTACCACATGCCTATATACGATCCCCACAACTACGAGGTGTTTCTAAACTACCTCGCAAGAGTCCTCGAAGAACTGAATCCCAACGGAAGTTACGTTGAAAACGCCAAGAGGGTTTGCATAGAAGTTGAAGAGGTTGTTGACAATGTTAGATACAACGGAACCGCTCTGGTTGACTATCCCTACGGTCAATACGCTGTCAGCTGGACAGGATTGAAGGTCGTTGGAGTGGTTTTCAACACACCCACCACTCCCGAAAAGTTTAAAGAGGTTGACTACCTGGTTCTGACGAGGAACTCCGAAAGGTCTGAAGCACTGATGGAAAACGTTCCCCACAGATACGTGATATACATAGACTCACCGTTCTCGAACCGCACCATACTCCAAAAACTGAAAGACATGAAAGTCGTTAAGAGTTCCAAAACGCCGGGATTCGAAGCTTTAACGTGCATCTTGGCGGTATCGTTATGGCTGTTGAGAAGTGGATTCTCACGGTAACCCTCGCATCTCTGATGTATGGAATTCTCAGCCCGATAGTTTACGCAAGAAAGCTACAGTTTCTTTCCGCCTCCGCATCGCACACCGCACTTCTCGCGGTTCTAATATCCATACCTCTCTCAAACATCCTTCCGGACTACTTGGTTTCGATCGCAGTTGGATTGGCTTTGATATACGCAGTTGGATACGCGATAGACAAAGGAGTTGACCCAAACACCGCAACGTCCGTTTTGGTATCTTTTACAGCGTCGGCAAGCGTCATCACGATGTTCTACGTCGTAACCAAATACGAAGTTAGAACGGACATAGACGCCTTGATAATGGGCGATCCCCTCCTCGTAACTTGGAGGGACGTGACCGTCCTAATCGTAGCCTCGATCTTCGTCGTTTCTGTTGTAGCTCTAACATACAGGGAGCAGTTTCACATAGGTTTGGACAGGGACTGTGCGACCTTGGCGGGTATAAACGTAAAAATCTACGATGCCCTCTTCTACACCATACTTGCGATATCGACGATTGCAATTATAAAGATTGTGGGTTTCGTCCTTCAGCACGTCCTGATACTCCTACCCTGTGCAATCGCCATGAGGTTTGCGAGGGGGATGAAGGCTTTAATAACATACAGCGTAGTTATAAGCATTTCTTCAGCGGTTCTGGGATTGTTCTTAGCTTTGAACTTGAACCTATCTCCGTCGGGATTGATAGGTTTGATAATGTTCGCCTTCTACCTCTTGAAACTCAGGAGGTGATACTTTGAGACGTTTCGGGGTATCCATACCCGACAACTTGGCGGAAGATTTGGATAGACTTGTTAAGATTTTGGGGGTTTCGAGGTCCGAAATAGTTAGGGAGGCTTTGAAAGCTTATCTGAAAGATTTTTCGCATTACCTAACGAAGCACGAGTGCTGTGGAATAATAGCAACTGTTTCGAGCGGAGTTTTGAAGGTCGTCGAGGAATACAAGGACGTTGTGAACAGTTACACCCACGCACATTTGGGGGATAGCTGTGTGAACAGTTTTCTCGTATCTGGTAGTTCGGATAGAATAGCGGAGTTGCATAGGAGGTTGCTGGGCGTGTGCGAGCACGTTAGGTTTATCCCTCTAAAATGCAATGTATTTAAACCATAGATCAACTGCGGTTATGGAGTTTGTGGAGAGGTTCAACGGCTCCGGCCTTTTGATAGATGTTGAGGAGATAATATACGACTCTAAAGGTCTTCAACACATTCAGATCTTCAAGACGAAGGACTTCGGAGTGATGCTCGTCTTAGACGGTAAGATACAGCTCACCGAGAGGGACGAGGCATTTTATCACGAGATGCTCGTTCATCCCGTAATGATCACGCACGAAAATCCGAAAAAGGTTCTGGTTATAGGAGGAGGGGACGGAGGAGCGGTGAGGGAGATTTTGAAGCACGATCCGAACGAGGTGGTTTTAGTCGAGATAGACAGAGAGGTTGTAAACGCATGCAAGAGATACGTTGGAATAGATAGAGGTGCTTTAAACGATCCAAGGGTGAACCTGCTCTTCGAAGACGGTCTGAAGTTCGTTAGGGATTGCAAGGAGCATTTTGACGTAATTGTAGTCGACGGAACCGATCCGAATCCCGTAAGCCAAGCCCTTATAAGCAGAGAGTTCTACAAGAACTGCGCGAAGATCTGCGACTACCTTGCAACTCAATCTCAATCTCCGTTCGTTCAAGGCAAATACTTCAAATCCATATACGCAAATGCAGATTTCAGGTTTAAGAGGGTTTACTTGGGGTTCGTTCCAACCTACCCCCACGGTCTCTGGAGCTACCTGATTGCCTCAGACAGATTTGAGGTCTTACCGAGTTTTGAGGTTTTAAGGGAGAGGTTTGAAAAGAGGGAAATCGAAACTATATACTACACGCCGGAGGTTCACGTTTCCGCTTTTGCTTTACCTAAGTGGATTCAGAATTTGATTTCCAAGTGATTTACTTTTTCCTTAGGCTCAGATAGATGTGAATTAAGTTCATTTCGCAAGTCATTAGTTTTTGCTCCGTTGAAGAAAAATAAATCTGATCTGACCATCCATCTATCCAACTATTAAGCAAGGCTGGAATACGCTCAAGCAATACGGATGAAACATATTTAACTTGTGGAAGAAGTAAGGGGTGTATGAAGGTGCGGGTGGTAATTAAGGGGAAGGTGCACGATGTTAGGTATAGACCGTTTCTGCTTGGTATAGCTGAGTCGTTAGAGATTGAAAGATTTTTTGCTGATAATGTTTACGTTGATGGGAAGCAAGCGGTAGAAGTGCTGGTAGAAGATGAAGATGAAAAGGTTAAGGCCTTTGTTGAGTTTGTGAAGAAGAAAAAGCCTGAAAATGCTGAGGTTGAGAATATAGATGTTGAGGAATACGATGGATATGTAATGAAGACGGAATCGTACTACCGCTACTTAACCGCTATGCAATTGGCTAAAATCGCTACCTATGGAGGGAAAATGTTACAAAAGCAAGACGAGACTATAAGAGTAATAAGAGAGGAATCTGAGAATATTAGAAAGGAGTTAGGAGCAAAGATCGATTCTGTTGGAAAGAAGGTAGAAGCTGTGGGGGAGAAAGTAGACCTGCTCAGATACGATTTGAGGGAATACATGGAAACGCATTTAAAGAAGATATACGCTGAAATAGCAGAAATTAAGAATGCTCTTAAGAAGGCCGGAATAATGTAGTTTTGACTATTTTGCTTAACTCTCAGCTACCCACCGTAAACGTATTTCTCAACGATCCCTTTTATCTTTCCATCCCTATCAACAATGACGATCCTCTTAGGTTTACCTTTAAACCTCATCTCAAGCAGACCATCTTTCCATTCGTGTTCGATGACTTCGTCCCATTCAACAAAACGACGCCCGATCTTAATCCCTTTCTCGTATATATAGCACCTTCTCGGCTTTAAGATTGTTAAAATCGTTACCATTGGGGTTATGGAAATCGAGGGGAGTATGTCAATCACGGTTTTCGAACTTCCACGAAGAGCTTCGATAAAAATTAGCAAAATTCCAATACCAACGCTGAGCGTGTATACTCCGATCGCAAGTAATTTAACATCACTCCTTATCCGCGGTTTTTCTACAGCCTCTGCAATCTTCCTACCTTTATCCATACAAAAATTTTAGATTGAAGTAACTTTGCTACCCCTCGCCATCGAAACGACTCCAGTCCTTGCAACCTCCTTTATGCCATACTGCCTCATAAGATCGATGAACGCGTTGATCTTTTCCTCGTCACCTGTGATTTCAACTATGAAGCTGTCCCTTGCAACGTCAACTATTCTCGCCCTAAATATGTTCGCAATCTCCACTATTTCCCCCCTCTTATCCGGTGGAGCGTTAACCTTAACCAAAGCCAACTCCCTGTGAACGCTGTTATCAGTAACGTCGCTGACCTTTATGACCTCTATGAGCTTGTTCAACTGCTTAACGACTTGTTCGACAGTTCTCTCATCCTCATCAACGACTATGGTCATCCTTGAGATGTCGTTTCTCTCGGTAGTTCCGACAGAGAGGCTTTCAATGTTGAACCCCCTCCTTCTGAAGAGGGATGAGACCCTTGCGAGAACTCCCGGTCTGTTCTCAACTAAAACCGCAATGAACTTCTTCATCCCAACACCTCCCTCAAAGACCTTCCGGGAGGAACGAAGGGGAAGACGTTCTCCTCAACTTCGACGTGGAAGTCTATGACGACGGGTTTATCCACTTCAACCGCCTCCTTCAAAGCGTCTTCAACTTCGCTCGGCTTTTCAACGGTTATACCGTGAGCACCGAACCCTTTGGCAATCTTCTCGAAGCTCATCTCGGGATACCTCAATCGGGTTGCGGAATACCTCTTATCGTAAAAGAGTTCCTGCCACTGCCTGACCATTCCAAGGTATGCGTTGTTTAGTATGCAGACTACGACGTTGATTCCGTAATCCACAGCGGTAGCCAGTTCCTGAATGTTCATGAGGAAGCTACCATCTCCGGCTATGTCTATGACGACCTTATCGGGATTTGCAACCTTCGCACCTATTGCAGCTGGAAATCCGAATCCCATCGTCCCCAGACCGCCAGAGGTTATAAACTGTCTGGGATACTTCACTTTGAAATACTGAGCGGCCCACATCTGATTCTGTCCCACCTCGGTTGTCACTATAGCGTCTGGAAACATCTCGTAAACCTTTTCAACGACGTATTGGGGCTTTACAACACCCTCCTTAAACTCGTATCTCAACGGATACTTCCTCCTAAGCTCGTTAACGTGATCAAACCACTCCTTCCTCGCCTTAAACTCTATCAGCTTTATCATCTCCCTCAAAACGTGCTTCGCATCCCCCACTATGGGAACGTCAACCCTAACGTTCTTACCGATTTCGGCGGGATCGATGTCTATGTGAATTATCTTGGCGTTTGGAGCGAATTCGTCAAACCTTCCGACCGTTCTGTCGCTGAACCTACATCCAACCGCTATTATTAAATCCGCATCCATTACAGCCAAGTTCCCGTATTTGGTTCCGTGCATTCCTATAAACCCCAAGCAGAGAGGGTGTTCTTCAGGAATTGCACCCTTACCCATTAAGGTCGTTACTACAAATGCAGGAATCTTCTCGGCCAGCTCCAGAACCTCCGGATGGGCGTTGGAAATTCTAACGCCACCTCCAGCGAGTATTATGGGTCTTTCAGATTTCATTATGAGTTCCACCGCCCTCTTTATCTGCTTCGGATGACCCTGAATCTTTGGCTTGTAACCCCTGATCTCCACCCTCTCTGGATAGTCGAAATCGATTTCAGCTTGAGTCACGTCTTTGGGGAGGTCTATCAAAACGGGCCCGGGCCTTCCGGTTGAGGCTATGTGAAAGGCCTCCTTAACTATCTTCAAAATCTCCCTCTCGTCCGTAACGAGGTAGTTGTGCTTGGTTATGGGCATGGTTATGCCCGTTATGTCCGCCTCCTGAAAGGCGTCGTTGCCGATCATAGCCCTTGGAACTTGCCCCGTGAAAACTATTATTGGAGAGGAATCCATATATGCGGTCGCTATCCCCGTGACGGTGTTCGTAGCTCCGGGGCCGGAGGTTGCAAAGGCTATTCCGACCCTACCACTCGCCCTCGCATAACCGTCTGCCATATGCACAGCTCCTTGCTCGTGCCTTGCAAGGATGTGCCTTATGTTTGAATCGTAAAGGGCATCGTAGACTTCCATTATGGCTCCACCCGGTATTCCAAAGGCTACTTCCACACCCTCCTTCTCCAAGGCTTTGACGATCGCATCTGCAACTCTCATAGAAAAACACCTCTAAAAGAAGATGCCTTACTCTACCAAACCTACGACAATTGGGTTTGCGTGGACTTTAAGCATCGACCATGAGTGACATTAGCAATATATATACCTTACCCTCAAAGTTTCTTCGAATGATCGAGGAGTTCGTGGAGAAACTGAAAAGATCGATAGAGATTGAAAGGAAAGCTCAGATAGAGGCGATGCTAAACGAGATTAAGCGGTTGAGCGGTGAGGAAAGGGAAAGAAGGGGAAACGCAATTCTAAACCTCAACGGTAAGATCGTGGATGAGGAGTTCGGTTACAAGCTCGTTAAATACGGGAGGAGGAGAAA
The DNA here is from genome assembly GCA_027036775.1 of Archaeoglobaceae archaeon. Taxonomy (GTDB): domain Archaea; phylum Halobacteriota; class Archaeoglobi; order Archaeoglobales; family Archaeoglobaceae; genus Archaeoglobus_B. The sequence continues at coordinate 21,801 of JALWDS010000018.1, forward strand.
GATAGTTACGAACATAAACGTCGGCGATCTCGTTCTCGTAAGCAGGGGAAATCCTTTGAAGAGCGATCTCGTAGGTGTGGTTGCTGAAAAGGGTGAGAGATACTTGGTCGTAGCTTTGGAAAACGTTCCGAACTGGGCTTTGAAGGACGTTAGAATTGACCTCTACGCCAACGACGTGACTTTCAGGAGGTGGCTCGAAAACCTTGAAAATCTCAGAGAAAGTGGATTTAAAGCTTTGAAACTCGCTTTGGGTTTGGAAAAGCCAAAAAAATGCGAAAAAGTTGAATTCGAACCTTTCGATAGAAGTCTAAACCACAGCCAGATCAGAGCGGTTTCCTTAGCCTTGGGAAGCGATTTCTTTCTCATACACGGTCCCTTCGGGACAGGAAAGACGCGAACCTTGGCTGAGGTCGTGAGACAGGAGGTCAAAAGGGGGAACAGGGTTTTGGCGACTGCGGAAAGCAACGTAGCGGTAGACAACCTCGTTGAGCTTTTAAAGGACCTGAACGTGGTTAGGTTGGGTCATCCCTCAAGGGTTACTCAGGATCTGAGGTTAAAAACGCTTTCCGCGAGGGTTAGGGAGCACGAGATGTATGGGGAGGTTGAGGAGTTGAGGAGAAAGGCCGAGAGACTCATGGGTTTAAGAGAGAGGTTCAGAAAGCCAACCCCAGCTCTGAGGAGGGGATTGAGCGATGACGAAATTTTGGAACTCGCTGAAAAAAAGAGAGGAGCGAGAGGGGTTTCGTGGAAGGTGGTAAGGTCCATGGCGGAGTGGATAAAGTTGAACAGATTGATAGACGAAATCCTTGAGAGAGCGAGGAGAATGGAAGAGAACATTGCCAAAGAGATAGTAGAAAGCGCGGACGTCGTTCTTGCAACTAACTCGACTGCTTTTACCATCGACTGTTATTTCGACGTTGCGGTGATAGACGAGGCCACTCAATCCACTATTCCAAGCGTTCTGATACCTATAAACAAGGCCGACAAGTTCGTTCTGGCTGGGGACCACAAGCAACTTCCCCCTACGGTTTTGAAAGCCGAAGAGCTTAAAAAGACCTTGTTCGAAATTTTAATTGAGATGTATGTGGATCACTCCGTGATGCTCGAGGTTCAGTATAGGATGAACGAAAAGCTCATGGATTTTCCGAACAGGGAATTTTACGATGGAAAACTCAAAGCCCATGAGAGCGTTAGGAACATAACCCTAAAAGATTTGGGGGTTAAAAACGCAAGGTGGAGGGTTTTAGACCCAAAAGAGGTTTTAGTTTTCATCGACACTTCTAAGTGTCCGAACAGGTGGGAAAGGCAGAGAAGGGGCTCGACCTCGAGGGAGAACGAGCTTGAAGCGAGGATTGTTAAGAGGGTCGTTGAAGGACTCAAGAGGATAGGCGTTCAAAGGGAATGGATAGGAGTCATAACACCATACGACGATCAGGTCGATCTCCTCAGGACTTTGGTTGATGTAGAGGTCAACACCGTTGACGGCTATCAGGGAAGGGAGAAGGAGGTTGTAATAGTTTCCTTCGTCAGGAGCAACAGAAGGGGAGATATTGGTTTTTTGGAGGACTTGAGAAGGTTAAACGTGGCTTTGACGAGGGCCAAGAGAAAGCTGGTTTTGATTGGAGACAGCGAAACCCTTTCGTCTCACGAAACCTATTCGAGGTTGATAGGGTTCGTTAAAAAAGAGGGTTTTTTCGTTAGCTACTGCTAAATCTCCAAACTCTCCCCCGGATTTAACACTACAACCTTAACTCCCAACTTTTCAGCTTCTACCTTAAACTCCTCCGGGTTTTGCTTTATAGGCGGGAAGGTGTTGTAGTGCATGGGTATAACTATTTCGGGCTTTAAAAGCTCGATAGCCTTCAGAGCGGTTTTTGGTGACATTGTGTAAAATCCGCCTATCGGAAGTAAGGCCACCTTCGGCTTGTATATCTCACCAATCAGAGCCATGTCCATGAAAACATCGGTGTCTCCCGCATGGTAAACCGAAACGTCATCCTCGACGACGTAGCCAACGGCCTTACCTCCGCTCAGAATCTCGTCGCCCACTAAATCCGCTGAATGGACGGCGTTGACCATGCTTATCTTTACCCCGTCGTAATCCAAGGTCCCACCTACGTTCATCCCCACAACCTTGCAACCCTTTTTGCTTAAATAAACCGCAAGCTCGTAAACTGCCACTATTGGTGCGTCGCATCTCTGCGATATTTCGACCGCATCTCCAAGATGATCCCCATGTCCGTGCGTGACGAGTATTAGATCGACGTCTATCTCACCCGGTTTGGCCTTCGCCATAGGATTTCCGCTCAGGAAGGGATCCACGATTATCCTCTTCCTACCCTCCAGCAGAAAACACGCGTGACCCAACCACGTTATCTTCATGAAATACGGTAAAAGCTTTCAAGTAAAAACCTTTCGCAAACGTTTTATTGAGTTGGTCGAACTCGGGGCATGAGAAGGGTTTTGTTCATTTTGGTTTTCTGCTTGCTCGTTACGGGATGCGTTTCCCAAAAACAGAACAACGTAACACCCCGAGCGACCAACTGCAGTTATTCGAAGGTGGAGGTTTACTTCTACTACTCTCCCTACTGTCCGCACTGCGAAAGGGTTTTGCCCTACATAAATGAGCTTAGGGAGAAGTATAGGGACGTTAAGTGGATATACTGCAACGTGAGCGGGAACGTATCCAAGGCTTGCTACAAATACGCATACTACATTGTCGGAACTCCAACTGTCGTAGTCCACTACGGTAACGTAACCTTATCACTGGTTGGAGAGAGGGACGTGATGGGACTCGAGAAGGTTATAAAGAGCTTGGCATGTTGCGAAAGGTAGTTTGCTCAATCGGTTTAGCTCTGTGTTGGTATCTGTTATATTTAACGGAATACGTGGGAATCTGCTTGGGCCACTGCGAATCCTTCAATTACCTTCTCGGTTCCGCTTGGTTCCTCTTGGGAATTGTAGTCGAAAGGGATAGGATCGTTAAGTTTTGGGCTATTCTGGGATTGATCGGTATAGCCTACTTCGTCATTAGGGAGTTTTTCGAGGGTTTTTGTTTTTACTGCACCGTTCTGCACGTTTTGGGTTTGATTGCAATTCTCAGTCTGAAAACAGATCGGGAGTTAAAAAAACGTCGTCGCAAGGCTCGTTGACTATTTTAGTCTCTACAACCCTACCGTATGTTTTCCAAGCCTCCCTAACCTCTTTAATATCTCCGAAAGCGGTAAAGCAGGGGCCGTTACCAGATAGACCGCAGAAGCAATCTAAATCCCTCACAACTTCGACTATCTCGATCGGATAACCTATGGCTTTGCAGTAGTGGAGGGTGTTGAGATACATCGCCTCCCTGTATCTACCCACCTTCGTTAATTCGAACGCCCTCTTAACGAGTTCAACGTCCTCCCTTATCCTTTCGAGATTTACCTCCCCCCTGTCGAATTCGGGTATTAAAACTACCGCCCTACTCCTTTTAAACTCCCATCTGATTATCTTCCTATCCAAATTGTTCGTCAGAACGATACCTCCCAAAAGAGAGGCCGATGCATCATCAAATGCACCGGTGTAGCTTATACCGCATTTTAAAGATAGTTCCGCATTTAAATTGAGGATTTCCCATGCATTTAAAGGCTTTGATAGGTGTTTGAAGATCGCGAGGAGTAGTGCGTTTAAGAATGCGGAACTGCTACCCAACCCCCCCTTCTTTGGTATCTCGCTTTCGACCTCAACGACAGCGTTTAATTTGAACCTATCGAGCACGAATTCGAGAACCTTATCTCTTTTCTCAACGCCGTTTTCGATGAGAATACTCTCTTTCGAATCGAAATCCGCTTTCAACCTCATCTTCAAGTCCAAAGCGAAGGCACATCCGTAGCCTATTGCCAAAGCGTTAATTACGGTTCCCGCTGAGTATGTTTGTATCATCGGTTGCGGTGGAGGGGATGGTTATTTAACGGTTTGCGACAACTCCACATATGGATCCGTATGAGGAGAAGAGGAGAAGGATGGTCGAGAGGTTGAGGGAAGAGCTAAACATCAGTGATAAGGTTGCGAGAGCCATGATGAAGGTTCCTCGCCACCTTTTCGTCCCCAAAAATTACGAGAGAGAAGCTTACGTCGATACACCCCTACCCATAGGTTTCGGACAAACGATTAGTGCACCTCACATGGTGGCAATAATGTGCGAGCTCTTGGACTTGAAGGAGGGGGAGAAGGTTTTGGAGGTTGGTGGAGGGAGCGGTTACCATTGTGCGGTTGTTGCGGAGATAGTTGGGAAGAAGGGGAAGGTCATAGCGATAGAGAGGATTCCGGAGTTGGCTGAAAGGGCGAGGCAGGTCTTAAAACTCCTTGGCTACGACAACGTCAAAATAGTTGTAGGGGACGGGACGAAGGGTTATCCAGAAGATGCTCCATACGACAAGATATACGTTACCGCGTCCGCTCCAGACGTTCCCAAACCTCTGCTGGATCAATTAAAGCCCGGTGGGAGGATGGTCATACCGATAGGTAGATACGAGCAATACCTCTACATCGTAGATAAAGACGAGAAGGGGAACGTTCGTAAGAGGATTTGGGGGCCGGTTAGGTTCGTTCTGCTCGTGGGAGAATACGGATTCAAGGACTAAATCATCTCGTCCTCTATCTCTATCCTCTTGAGTTCCCTCAGATAGCCGACTCTAACACCGCTCTCTTTGGCCATCCTTCTCAAGTTCTTGTCGTTAGTTATCAAAACGCAGTTCTTGGACCTCGCAAGTTCTATCAACGCCAAATCGGTTCCGCTCGCCTCAACATCCACAACCTCGCAGTATCTTTCAATTAAACTCAAAGCGAACTTCGAAGCCAACCTTTCCTTTCCAGTCAGAGAAATTTTCAACCTCTCCAACTCCTCAACGACCTTTGAGGGGACGTAGAACTTCTTGAATCCCAGCTCCCTTAACTGAGAAAATACATCCACCTTTTCAAGAAAGGAATACATTAGAACGTTCGTATCTATCACCGCACATCTCATACTATTGTTCCAGCCCCTATGAGCCTCCACCTTCCTCCAACTCTTCTGCTTATTGCAACCCTGTCCCCCTTCTCCGCACAAACCGGTCTCTTCAGCTTCACCTCAACGACGTCGTCTCTCGCTGAAGTCACCTTTGCAACCGTCACAGCGGTTCCGACGACGAGCATCAAGTCCTCGTTCATCTTTATGCTTTCAACCCTAACGTCCTCCTCCAACCCAACTACCCTCTCCAAAAGCTTTACCTCCATCGTGAATTCCGTTAAAACGTCTGGCAAGTGGTCTGGAATTCCCAAAACGTTCCCAACCAACCTGTCGCTTTTTGTGAGGTAGGGATCGAGCTTAGTCGCTACGCCTATCAATCCACCGGGAGTGGCTTCATCGACGAACCTCCCAGACGCCATTATGCTCGTCACCTCGGTTCTCAGAGGTTGCCATGCACCCCTCTCATCCCTTATCCCGGGTCTGATCTCTATCTCGTCTCCAACCCTCAACCTCCCTCTTGCAAGGGAACCTCCCACTACACCCCCCATCAGATCCTCCGGTTTCGTCCCGGGTTTGTTGACGTCGAAGCTCCTTGCGATGTGCATGAGTGGTGGTGAATCCAAATCCCTTTCGGGGGTTGGAATTGTCTCCTCAATAGCCTGAATCAACGCGTCTATGTTTATCCTCTGCTGTGCGGATATGGGTATTATCGGTGCGTTCTCAGCTATCGTCCCCTTCACGAACTCCTTGATTTCCCTGTAGTTTTCCAACACCCTCTCCTTGCTAACCGTGTCTATCTTGTTTTGAGCTATAACTATCTTATCCACACCGATTATCTCCAAAGCCATTAAGTGTTCTCTCGTTTGAGGTCGAGGACATTTCTCATTCGCTGCAATAACAAGAACCGCACCGTCCATCAGAGCTGCTCCGCTCAACATGGTGGCCATCAACATCTCGTGACCCGGAGCGTCCACAAATGAGACTGTTCTCAGTATCTCGGTTTCAACTCCGTGAATTGGGCAGACCTTTTCCGTCGTGTAAGCCTCGGGCTCCTTGCATTTAGGACATTTCCTAAAGGTTGCATCTGCATAACCCAACCTTATCGTTATACCCCTCTTCAGCTCTTCACTGTGTCTGTCCGCCCATACCCCAGTTAGAGCGTAAACCAGCGTGGTCTTACCGTGATCAACGTGACCGACCATTCCGATATTTACCTCTGGCAAGGGCTCTTCCATGATCTCGCTTTACCTCTACACTTCTTTTATAAGTTTTGATTACCAAACGTTGCTACTCAAATCAAAAGCTTTTGATTTAAATTGACTTCCAACCTTCCAAACCCCTAACGAAGATGAACAAGCCGAACCCGATTAGTCCAATCGCTATCAGATATTCTTGGATGTGCCTCAGTAGGGGAGGATTTACAAGATATATAACGCCCCCAATCACGAAAGTCGCCCCGACGAGCATTAAAGCGAGAGAACTTATTTTATATGGTTTAATTATTTTAATTTCCCTTTCTTCAATGACAAAAATCGAATCGAGCAAAAACCCTACGCCCGTGCCGATAAACATGCATGCCACAAAAGCGGTTGGATATTCAAGTGCGAGAAGAAATCCTACCTATGAACATCGCTGGTAGAAAAAATACTCGTTTTCTCTTCTTTTCGGGCATACCGTTTTGTTACCTTTATTTTGATTTAAAATTTTTGATAAAGGAGAGACTCGAAAGGAAAAAATTCACTCGAAAACGTTCTTTGATATCTCCTCGTCGCTCAGGTAGCAACTCGGATCACCTCCCCACAAATCACCAGCCCTCAAAGCCCTCAATCTGAAACCACCGCAAACTTCCTTGTAGGCACACCTCCCGCATCTCCCCTTCAGATTCCACTTACCCCTCAGGATTTTCAAGAGACCGTCGTTGAACCATATCTTTTTGAAACTCCTCTCCTTGACGTTTCCACAGCTGTAATCCCACCAGAACTGGTTGGGATGAACGTTTCCAAAGGGGTCTATGTTCACCAAATTCCTCCCACTCCTATCTCCCCCTCTGAACTTCAAAAACTCGTAAGCCCTGTAAGCCAAGTCCTCGTCGATCTCCCTGAGTTTCAAGCAGAAGTAAATTCCGTCGCACGGATTGTCCACTGTCAAAATCTCACCCTCGAATTCGAAAGCCCTCTCAAATAGTTCGTCCATGACCCTCCTCCTCAAATCGTTTGGAATATCTATGCTGAAATCCGCCCTTCCAGACGGAACCAGATGATAAAGGCAAAACCTGTCAACCTCCAAGTCCTCACAGAGATCTAGAATTCCATCGACCTCGTAAGCGTTAAATTTTGTTAGAGTGAACCTAACGCCATTCAAAATACCTACCGATTCGACGTTCTTCAAACCCTCTACGGCCCTTTCAAAGGCCCCATCAACGCCCCTAAACCTGTCGTGAACTTCCTTCAAACCGTCCAAGCTAACACCCACGTAGCTGAAACCTACCTCTTTCAGCTTTTCAGCTGTATCGCCATCTATCAACGTTCCGTTCGTCGAGAGAGCTTTTTGAACCTTACATCTACTTGCGATGTCGAAAATATCTCCTCTAAGCAATGGCTCTCCCCCGCTGAAGAGGACGAGTGTGGCCAATCCGTTCAGTTCGTCAACCAACCTAAGAGCGGTTTTTTTGTCTATTTCACCGTCGAATTCCGTATGGGCGTAGCAGTGCCTACACTTCAAATTGCATCTCGCAGTCACATTCCAAACTACAACTGGCCTAAGGCTTTCCTTCAACTCCATCAGTTTCTTTGGTATGTGTTCGTCGCTTTTGTACGTTAAGGCTTTGGATACCGTCGCCTTACCTTTAACCATCTTGCTCAAACTTATCACGTGCGGAACTCTTCGGAAGAGAATAATTTGTTTTCGCTACGTGAAGTCAAACAAAGTTTTTTGAGTTTTTGTCTTGAGACTCGCTTCGGTGTATCCGAACCTCTCGAGTATCCTCAACACCGCCGGAATAATCTGATGATCGATGTAGTAATCCTTGTCTATCTTTCTAACGATTATGCCGGAGGGCGTTCTAATTTTTAAATTCTCTCCGTCGAACTCCTCTATCAGTTCGATGGGATAGGCCCTATCGCTAACGCTTCCCCCACCCTTGACGATAACGAAACCGACCTTCGTTCCTATCGGGTAGTATATCCCCATCTCCATAGCCCTTAAAGCTGCCTTAACGTGAGCCTGTTTGCTCTCATACTTGTCGGGTTTTTTCGTTAAACCCTTGTAGATCACGTAATCCTCAAGTTTGAACCTACCTCTCTTAATCTCATCTATGACCTCTTTGACGTGATCCAAAGCCTTTTTTGGATTTCTCTCCTTCAGTATAATTTCTATCACCTCCCTCTGAACCCTCTTAGCCAACTCGCACCAATCTCCTCTCCTGACCTCCAAACCCCTAACCACTATCTTACCGTCGTCCGTCAATCCGGCGTATCTCTTCTTTTCAACGAAAAATATAACCTTATAAGCCTCGTCTATCTCAAGCTGAATCGGTAACTCTTTAGATATTTCCTCGACAAGTTTCTGACATTCCTCTTCAAGTTTTATTAAATTTAATTTATTTTTCTTGATGAATAATGAATCTGTGTTGTGTAGTAAGATGTTGTTACCGAAGAACGTGTGCGTTCCCTCGACTTCGATGTCATAAACGTAATCGTCGTAATCTATCTCCTCCACCTTCTTCGGATGAATCAGATCGAAATCGTAATCTCTGAACTCCCGTTTTTGATCTTTTACAACCGTGCAATTTAGCCTTTCAAGCTTTCTTTCGGTAATAAAACCAACCCTATCCTTGAACAGAACCCAATCCTTAACGTAGATATGATAGGAGTAGCTTGTGGGGTCCGAGTTGAGGTATCTGTTGAGCTTGTTCTCCCTAAAGATCGTGCTGGCAATACCCACCCTTAAGAGCAAATTCTGCACAGCTTTTGCGAGATCGTATCTCGTCGTCGTTAATCGAACGAGCGGTTTGCCACCCCTCAAAATTACGGTGCCATCTGCGGTAAACAGGCCTCGCAAAAATGCGGATACGTTTTCCTCGCTTTCATAAAACATCCATTCTGGAATTAATTTGCCGTTCTCACTTCTAAACTCTTCCATCAGCTTTACCAACTTCAAACCGTTAACTTTCAAATCACCCTTCCTAATTTTGCTGATCCAGTAATTTCTGATAAAGCCCTTTTCCTTAAGAGGCTTGATTACCTTTTCAACGATCTCATCAACATCGTTTCCACAGCTTAAACACAGATAGTAGTTTTTGTTACCTATCGAGGAGTTGTAAGAACCGTCACCAACAAACAAACCCATAAACTCGTAAACCTCCTTAGGATATCTCCTACTCCTACAATCGTAAGGTAGTTTCTTCAAGCATACAAGGCTCTTAACTTTTACTCCAATTTCGGTAGGTCTAACCTCCACTATTCTATCCATAATGCCGTTTGCCTTCGGCATCTTGCTCTTGTTTAGATAACCCATCAGACTGTGGTCTTCAGTAACGTCTACAAACCATGTGTTGGACAGCCAAACCCTGAACATCCTCTTCTTAGTTCTGTGCCTCATAACGTACTTAACGGGCTTAAATACCGCCCTTCCGTTTTCAAGTGTTAAAACCTTCAAGTCTTTAGGAACGAAGTATTCCTTACCGTTTATCTCGTAGTCCACTTTTTCAAAAAGCTCTCTTATCTTTTTAGCTCCCCTATTTGTGTAAACGACGGTATCTCCGCTAACACTGTCCCCATATAAAACCTCGAAACCCCTACTTTCCGCAATCTTTACGGCCTTCCTTATGAAATACCTACCCCATGCGGTCGTTGCCTCTGCACACTCCCTACAGTACCACCTCGCAAGGTTCCAACCCGTATAACCGTAGAAAGAATTTGTCAAAACCTTCAAGGTCTGCTGTTTAATATCCAAGAGCTTGTAATCTTCAGAATCTGGATTAAGCTCCTTCATTTTTCTTTTAATTTCCCTTCTCCTTTCTATGAGCATCGTTAAAATCCTCTTGAAGAAACCGTCTGGACTCTTCCTAAACTTGTGTCCCACCTCCGGTGCAACGTAGCAATCTTCACATTTTCCCTTGACGAGCGTATCGGGACTTATGTTGAAGTTCACCATTATGGACGGATACATGCTCGCAAAGTCCAAGCTGATAACGTTCTCGTGCAAACCCCTTGCTGGTTCTAAAACGAAGGCTCCCTCGTAGCTCTCCTCTATCTCAGGCGGATTGGGTGCTATTTCGTTTATCTTTCTGGCTTCGCTCAGAAGGAAGTAGTCAACTTGCTTACCCCTTCCCAACCTCGCAACGTCATCCAAGGGAAGTTTGACCATCTTGCTAAGTTCGTAGTGCATTGGCAAAAGTTCTAAAGCCAATCTGTATGTCGTTCTGACGTCGTTTAAAGCGTGTCTGAAGACCTTCTCCCTCTCACCCCTAATCCAGCACTTGTAGATGTCTCTCCCCTCTATATCCTCCTCGTCAACCTTGGCACCTAAAAATTCTGCAACCTTCTTCAAAGTCTTAATTTTTACGTCGGGAATCTTCATCGCTATGTCGTATAAATCCACGTCCAACCTCCCAGCAACCTTTGGCCTTCCTCCCCTGAAGCTTACCTCACTCCTGTCCCTTCCAACATCCAACCTAATTCCATACTTCTCCGCCCTCCTCTTTAGGTAGGGCCAGTCGAAGGAATCCTGATTGTATCCAACTATCACGTCGGGATCGAATTCCCTGATCAGATTTACAAACCTCTTTATTATTTCCCTCTCGTTACCGTGCAGAACTTCCTCGTAATCGCCACACTTTACCGCTATCGCTATTATAGGGTCCTTCTCCGGATCGGGCATGAACTGAGCCAACATTTCGCAATCGAAGGCGAAAATCTTTAAAGGTGGAAACTCTCTCCTTTCAACCCTTTCAACCCTCCTAACCTCGTAAGCTCTCAAAACACCTTCTCTAACTGCAATCGGTTCGATCCTGATTCCGTCCATGCAGGCCAAATCCTTGTCAATAAGGTATCTGTATGCGAAGGGTATGTCAGCCTCTCTAACTTCTGCAAACTTCTTTATCTCCTCTCTGAGCTTTGGAACGTGCTGAGGATGCTTGGTGTAAACCTTCAAAGCCTTTATAGGCTTTCCCAAACTTTTGGCTTTCACTTCTTCAACCTTCAACGGTGTTACAACCCCTTCGCTCGTTCTGACAACCACGTTTTTAACCTTATCAGCGTCACAACCAACAACGTAGAAGTAGGGGAGGAAGTTACGATCGTAGGCTACGAACACGCCCTTATCGTCCTTACACCACAACCTTATTACCGCCCTATCGTTTTCCGTAACGTAATCGACATCCAACAGCCAAGCTTCGATCATCAAAACGATGACTCCGACGAAATATAAAGTGTTAACTCATGAAATCTTCAAGCGTTCTCTCGTGTTTCTCCTCAACGACCTCAATCTCTTCAACCCTTTTAACCGTTAAAAGCCTTCTTTCACTGTAACCGTGCCTTTTGAGAATTTCAACAATCGCACTCTTTAAGTTCTCGATCTCTACATCTCCAAAAAGATCGAAGTCCGTTATGGGAACGTTTACGACGAAACTGTTTATCCTAACCTCCCCGCAGAGACCCTTAAAAAGTTCCATCAGGTCCTTCAAAAAGCCGACCTTCCAAATCCTGCCTATGAACCTAACCCTCGTTACCATCGATTCCATTCGATCTCAAAATATAAAAGGTTAGGGGAAAAGGGGTGGGATTTCCAAACCCAACCGTTCGTCCCATCCCATCATTACGTTCATGTTTTGAATAGCCTGACCGCTCGCCCCTTTAACAAGGTTGTCTATTGCGGAAACGATGACGAACCTGTCCTCCCCCTTGAATATCGCTACGTCGCAGAAGTTGCTCCCCCTCACGTAGCTCAACCTCACCTCCTCCTGAATCCTCACGAAGTAACAGTTCTCGTAGAACTCCTCGTAAATTCTCTTTACCTCTTCTTCGCTCAAATCCTCCTTCAAAAACACGTGTGCTGTCGTTAAAATCCCCCTCGAGCCCGGGAAAACGTGAGGGGTAAAGTGCACGATCACGTTTTCGTTGAACCTTCTCAACTCCTGAACCATCTCCCAGTAGTGCCTGTGATTCGTGACCCTGTATGGAACCAAGCTCTCGTGGAGATTGGGATAGTGCGTGAACTCCGTAGGTTTTGCTCCCGCACCAGTTATCCCGCTCTTGCAATCAAAGATTACCTTCTCAACGTATCTCGCTATCGGAGCTACCGCCAAGATGCATCCCGTCGGATAACAACCGGGATTTGCAACCAAATCAGCTTTTTTAATTTCCTCCCTATGGATCTCAGTCAAGCCGTAAATTGCGTTGATGTAAGCCTTGTGCTCACCGTAAACCCTCTCGTAAACGTCTTTGGGCAACCTGTAATCCGCAGAGAGATCGACGACCTTTATCCCCACTTCCAAAAGCTCTGGAACGTAGTTCATGGCCTCTCCGTGCGGAACGGCGGTGAAGACGAAATCGCAGTCCTCCAAATTTTTAATGTCGGGTTCCACGAACTTCAAATCGTAAAATCCTTTCAGATGTTTGTGAACCTTCCAGACCTCCTTTCCAACCTCCCTCCTCGACGTAACCACATTCACATCGACCTTCGGATGGTTGTAGAGAAGTCTCAAAAGCTCTCCACCCGTGTATCCCGTCCCTCCAACGATTCCGACCTTCATAGACGAAGAGTCTTAGAGAGGTAGATAACGTTTGTCTAAATACCTCAGATACGTTTTGGCCCCAACCCTCTGAATGCATAGGGATGCTAAGTAGTTACCCAAAATGGCGCAATCCTTCAAGTTCTTGCCCTTTAAGAATCCGTAGAGGAATCCAGCGTTGAAGGCGTCTCCAGCCCCAGTCGTGTCAACGGGTTTAACTTCAAACGCCTTAACTTCGTAACTCTCCCTACCGTTCGTCACGTAGCAACCCTCCTCCCCCCTCTTAACTACGACGACATCGCAGAATTTTAAGAAGTGCTCCGCCCCCTCCTTGTAATCCAACCCCGTCAACTCCCTCACTTCGATCTCGTTCGGCATGAAAACGTCCGCATTTCTAACGAGCTTTTCAATCCTCTTTAAACCCAACTTGGCGTAAACGCTACCGGGATCGAAGCTCACGATTCCGTCAAAATCCTCGACCAACCTCTCTTGAGATTTAAAGGAATCCCAAGAAACCTTGCAGACGAAGGATGAGAGGTGCAAGACCTTGAAGCTTGAAACGTAGTCCAAATCTATCTCGTCGAACTTTATCGTGTCGTTGACAGCCGGATCGAGTAGTATAGCTCTTTTACCATCTCTATCGACGAAAACCATCGCACATCCCGTCCTACCTTCAGATACGACGACCCCCTTAGTGTCAACGCCGTAACCCCTTAAATCCTCGATGAGAAACCTTCCGAAGTCGTCACTTCCAACCTTCCCCACAAATCCGCACTTCAAACCCAGCTTGGCCAAAGCGGAAATCGTGTTTGCTGAACTCCCACCAGAATAGGTTTGAACGTCTATCACGTAGCTCTCCTCCTCAGCCTTAGGAATCTCGCTGACAAGATAGACCCTATCAACGTTCAGAGCACCGAAACCCACGACGTCCACAACGCTTAAATCGTCGTAACTATTTTAACTTTATGGGCGTGATAGTTGTAAACTTCAAGGCCTACAGAGAGGGCTCTGGCGTTAGGGCTTTGGAAATAGCTAAAGCTGTTTTGGAAGTTAGGGACAGGGTTGACGACTACATAGCTGTAGCACCGAACTTCCTGGACTTGGCGGAAATTGCGAGGATGGGTTTAGACGTTTACGCACAGCACGTTGACCCAGTGGATTTCGGTAGCCATACGGGAAGGATCACCGCTGAGATGGTAAAGGAGAAGGGGGCCAAGGGTAGCCTGATAAACCACAGCGAGAGAAGGCTCAAGTTGGCAGACATAGATTTTCTAATTCAGAAGCTCAAAAGCGTTGGGCTAACCTCTATCGTTTGCACCAACAACGTGAACACCACAAAAGCCGTTGCGGTTCTAAGCCCAGATTACGTTGCCGTAGAGCCTCCGGAGTTGATTGGGACAGGAATTCCCGTTAGCAAGGCTGAGCCTGAGGTGGTCGAGAATTCGGTTAGAGCGGTCAAGGAACTGAATCCAAAAGTTAAGGTTCTCTGCGGTGCTGGAATCACAACCCATGAGGACTACGTCAGAGCTTTGGACTTAGGAGCTGAGGGTGTTCTGCTCGCGAGCGGTATAGTTAAGGCTAAAGACCCCAAGAGGGCGTTGGAGGAGCTTGTGGGATTGAGATAAAGCTCTAAAATCTCCTATGGTAAGGTTTACTGAGCATGCACGGACAGACTGAACGAATACGGGATACCGCAAGAGGTTGTCAGCGATGTATTGAAGAGTTGAAATCGGGAGGTGGATCGAGCTATGAAAGTAAAAAAGGTCCGATATTTTATATTTGAGGTTCTCTGAGTCTAAACCAGTTGACTCGGAAATGATTGACGATGACGTTATCATCCACTTGGATGAGAAGGGGAGCGTAGTCGGAATTGAAATATGGAGGGCGAGAGAGTTGATTTTACCTCAATTTCTTATGATAAAACAAGTGAAAAGTCTCACTTAATACGGGGATTATGAGCGTTTTAACTGTAAACGATCTCACGGTGAGATACGGAGAAAAAATTGCAGTTGATTCGATAAGCTTTACGGTCGAAAGGGGAGAGGTCTTTGGATTGCTCGGGCCAAACGGTGCTGGTAAGAGTTCGACACTTAAGGCGATAGTTGGTTTGGTTCCATACAGGGGAGAGGTAAGGTTGTTCGGAAGACCGATTGACGTCAAAGCTAAGAACCTTATAGGATACGTTCCAGAGGAGTTCATGCTCTTGGAATCCCTAACTCCTAAGGAGTTTTTCGAGTTCGTTGCGTCGGTAAGGAGGGTAAAAGCGAACGATAGGGTTGAAAAGTTGGTGAAAGCCTTTGGAATTGAGAGATACTTCGAAACCCCGATAAATGCTCTTTCCATGGGAACGAAGCAGAAAGTGGCTATAATATCCGCACAGCTCCACGATCCACCTCTTTTAATACTGGACGAGCCTTTGAACGGTTTGGATGCAAAATCCTCCAAAATCTTGAAGGAGATGATGGTAAAACACGTGGAGAGTGGAGGTGCAATAATTTTCTCAACCCACATCATGGAGATAGCGGAAAAGCTTTGCGACAGGATTGCGGTAATGAACGACGGAAGGATAATTGCAATGGGAACAATTGAAGAGCTTAGAGACATTGCTCTAACGGACGGAAGCTTGGAGGAAATTTTCTTAAAGCTGACGGGCCAAATGGAGGAGATAGACGAGATTTTAAAGGGCTTATGAACATTTGGGAGATTTCGAGGATTCTATACAGGGAAATTCTTTTTAGAAGCGTCGCTCAGACCAACGTCAGAAAGAGACCTAAAGACATCGTTAAAGCGATTGACAGCCAGATGTGGGCGAACAAGATAATCTTAGCCCTGTTTCTGTCGATTCTGCCATTTTTCGTTGCAACAAAACCTACGGTCTCCAACTGCTTCGCATTCTTGGCCATACTACTGTTCAACTTCGTATTCTTCTTCCTTCAGACGGTTACGACATTCTTCTCAGACGCTTTCGACATCCTGCACACTCTACCCCTGAGTCCAAAGGAGGTATCGAAGGTTAGAATGCTCACCTTTTTGCGGATATTCGACATACCGCTAATTGCGGTAACGATTGCAACCCCTCTCGCTTTCGGAATTTTCGTTTCCCCAATTTCCGCATTCTGGTCTCTTTTGGGAGCTGTAACCTCCGAACTGTTTGCGATAACGATGGTTGTTTCTCTTGCAAGGTTATTCTACTCGAAAGTTGCATACTCAACAGGTGGCTGGAAAACGATCTTGAGGATGTTTTACATGATAGCTTGGAGCGTTTCAGCCTTCTTCTTCTACTTCTTTGCGTTCGTAATTGAGAAGATTTCGAACCTCAACTTCGACTTCAGGGGATTGAACTTCGTGTTTCCGATCTGCTTCGGCTACCTGATGAGCGGAAACTTCAGCTACACCGCTTTGATCTTCTCCCTTGCCTATCTATCGATGGCAGTATTTTCGTTCAGAAAGACTTTGTCAGCAATCAACGAGAGGATAGTTCCAAGCTCGTCTAAAGCAGGAGAGGTAAGGATAAAAGTAACGCATCCCGTCATAGGCATCTTTAAGAAGGATTTGAGGTTGATTAGCAGATGTCCGGCCCATACGATGATGCTTTTTCTTCCGATAATATTTGGAATCGTTTACGCAACCATTAGCGTATCGTTTGCTATACCGATGGTTCTATTCACAATTATTTTGGTCGTCTTTACATCTTACGGAATCGAGAGGGAATACGTCAAGGTTTTACCGATAGACTTCTGGACCCTAACTGCGGGAAAGACCCTCCTCTCTGTTCTCGTTTACTTGTCGGCTATCTTTTGCGTCTCTGTATTTTCGAGGAGCTTAAATACTATCGGGTTCGCACAGATACCTTCGGTAATTGCGGTAAGCGTCTTCGTATCTCTGATCATGGAGAAGTTAAACGTGAGGGGTAACGTTTACTTGGAAGTGAGCCATCTAATCTTCATACTCTTGCCCGCACTCGTAATAGTTTACACTCCGCTGTTGGTCGGATTGATTGCAAAAGCGACGTTAAAAACGGATATGACAACAATATCATTCACAATGGGCACGATAGAGCTTCTTACAGTTATTGGGATTGCAAAAATTAAAAAGGTTAGAACTCTGGAGAGCTGAACTCTTCACCGCCCTTCTCCTTCTCTTTCTCCTTTTCGAGACCCTTGGCAGCGATTACGTCGTCTATTCTGAGTATCATTATTGCCGCTTCAGTAGCTCCGCTTATAGCCTGCTTTTTGACCCTTATGGGTTCGAGGACTCCCTTTTCCTTCATGTCAGTAACTTTGCCCTCGAAGACGTCCACACCGTAAGTAACCTTGCCCTCTTCGTGAGCTTTTCTGAGTTCTACTAAGATGTCTATTGGATCCAATCCCGCGTTCTCTGCCAGAGTTCTTGGAATTATCTCGAGAGCTTGTGCAAACGCTTCAGCTGCCAACTGCTCCCTCCCTCCAAGCGACGGTGCCCAGTCCTTTATCCTCAGGCTCAGCTCTATCTCCGGTGCTCCTCCTCCCGCCACTACCTTCCCGTCTTCGATCGCACATGCCACAGCTCTAACGGCATCCTCTATACCCCTCGCAATCTCGTCAACTATGTGCTCAGTTCCGCCTCTGACGAGTATTGTGACCGCTCTTGGGTTCTTGCAACCCGTTACGAAGACCATCTTGTCCTCTCCGACCTTCCTCTCTTCAACGAGCTCAGCTTCACCCAAGTCCTCAGGCTTTATGTCCCTCAGGTCCGTTATTATCTTAGCTCCAGTAGCCTTGGCCAACTTCTCTATGTCGCTCTTCTTTACCCTTCTTACAGCTAAGACACCAGCTTTGGCCAAGTAGTATTGTGCCAAGTCGTCTATTCCCTTCTGGCAGAACACCACATTCGCACCTGCCTGAACTATCCTGTCCACCATCTCCTTTATCATCTTCTCTTCCTGCTCTATGAACTTCTGCAACATCTCAGGATCGCTAATTCTAATTTTGGCATCTATCTCCGTCTCCTTAACCTCCAAAGCGGTGTCCAAAAGTGCTATCTTGGCATTTTCAACCCTCTTGGGCATCGCTGGGTGAACGACCTCCTTGTCAAGGACAATACCGTCCACGAGCATCGTATCTTCAACGGCACTACCCGGTTTCTTCTCAATCTTCACGTCCTCTGGATCGACCTTTATTGAACCGTCAACCTCTTGAGCAACCGATTTGACCGCTTTAACCACTATGTCCGCCAGCTTCTCTATGGCCACTTCGGCACCCTTTCCAGTCATTGCGGTTTTAGCAATCTTCTTGAGCGTTTCGTCGTCGTCCTTGCTCACGGGAATTGCTATGTTGTCCAATATTTCCATGGCCTTCTCGCTCGCCAGTCTGTAACCCTTAGCGATTATGGTTGGGTGGACGTCTTGGTCTAAGAGCTCTTCGGCCCTTCTCAGTAGCTCACCGGCCAAGACAACTGCAGTAGTCGTTCCATCACCGACTTCACTGTCCTGCGCTTTAGCAACTTCAACGATCATCTTAGCTGCTGGGTGTTCAACGTCCATTTCCTTTAGAATTGTTACGCCGTCGTTAGTGATAGTTATATCACCCAAGCTGTCGACGAGCATCTTGTCCATTCCCCTTGGACCCAAAGTTGTTCTCACCGCTTCAGCTATAACCTTTGCAGCGGTTATGTTCATCCTCAACGCATCCCTACCAGTCGTTCTCTGCGTCCCCTCCTTCAGTATCAAAACCGGAACTCCCTGCAACGTCGCCATCCCTCACCACCCCCCAAAATCACTGAAATAGTAGGTCTATATAAAGGTTTCGCTACCATAAATTTCATAAATCGTAACGCAAAGAACGAAATGGCTCTCTTTGAATGGACCCGTAGCCTAGCTTGGACAGGGCGTGGGCCTCCTAAGCCCAAGGTCGCGGGTTCAAATCCCGCCGGGTCCGCTACTTTTTCATAGTAAACGTTTTAAAATTCGAGTATATTGAAAGCTATGCTTGAAAGGTTGATTAGAGTAACGCAGGAGCACCACGACCTCTTCAAGTATTCGATACCCCTAATTGCAAGTGAGAACGTGACGAGTTATGCGGTCAGGAGGTTTTACCTAAGCGATTTCGGGCACAGATACGCTGAGGGGTGGGTTGGAAGGAGGTTCTATCAGGGTTGCAGGTTCATGGACGAGCTTGAAGCTCTGGCCATAGAGCTTACCAAGAAGCTGTTCGGATGCGATCACGCAAACGTCCAACCGATTTCGGGAGTTACAGCAAACATGGCAACTTTCTTCGCCTTAACCAAACCCAAAGACCTCATAATTTCTCTGTCCGTTCCAGACGGTGGACACATATCTCACGACAGGTTTTCCGCCGCTGGAGTTAGGGGATTGAAGGTGGAGCACTACGTTTTCGATTCCGAGGTTATGAACATAGATGTTGATGCAACAAGGAGGAAGTTGGAAGGGATGGAAGAGAAGCCCAAGGTTTTCGTTCTGGGTGCAAGCCTGTTTCTCTTCCCCCACCCGGTTAAAGAGATCGTCGAGCTTGCAAAAGAATACGATGCGAAGGTCGTTTACGACGGTAGTCACGTTCTCGGTTTGATAGCAGGAAAGGAGTTTCAAGACCCCATTAAGGAGGGGGCCGACGTGGTGACAGCTTCAACGCACAAAACGTTTCCGGGACCTCAGAGGGCAATAATAATGTGCAAGAGGGACTTGGCGAAGAAGATCGATCACGGTGTTTTTCCCGGTGTAGTGAGCAATCATCACGTCCACAGCTTAGCGGGATACGTCATGGCATGTTTGGAGATGCTTGAGTTCGGTAGGGATTACGCGAAGCAGATCGTGAAAAACGCAAAAGCCTTGGCTGAGGAGCTTTACAACTTGGGATACGACGTTTTGTGCCCTGATTTGGGTTTCACGAAGTCCCATCAAATTGCAATCGACGTTTCGAAGTTTGGAGGCGGAGATTACGTCGCGAAGAAGCTTGAAGAGTGCGGTATCATACTCAACAAGAACCTGCTACCTTGGGACGACGTTAGAAATGCTGAAAATCCATCTGGGATAAGGATAGGCGTTCAGGAGGTTACGAGGGTCGGTATGAAGGAGAACGAGATGGGGAGAATTGCGGAATTCATAGACATGGCCTTAAAGGAGAAGAAGTCTCCGAAGGTGATTAGAGAGGAGGTTAAGGAGTTCAAGTCAGAATTTTTGACCGTCAAATACACGTTCGAGGAGTGTCCGGCATATGACTTTCCAAAGGTGATATGAGATGTATCTGGTCGATAAGGGAAAAGGGATTGCAATAGTTAAAAACGATAGCGTTGTTACAAGGCATTTGAGGTTTAGCGGGAGGATTTTGGCGGGTCTTAGAGTCGTATTTTGGGGAAACGTTGAAGCTGAAGAAGTTTGCGTCTGTAAGGGTTGCGTTATAATGGGCGACGTGATATGCGATAGGGCTGTAATAGGTGCTTCTACGAGGTTTAAAAGGATAATAGCAAACGATTTCGCTCTAATTCAGAGCAAATGCATCGGCAAATACGTTAAGGCTAAGAATGTTAAGATTGCGGAAGGTTGCGTTATCGGTGAAGTGGATGCTGAGGAGAGCATATTGATAGACGGTAACTCGAAGCTTGGAAGGTTGAACGCCAAGAGGATACTGGCGGTGAGCGAACAAAAGTTAACAGCTTAGGCGGAAGTTTAATGGATGGAATACAAAAACGAGAAAAAAAGATACATAACTCCACAGCCACTAACTTCATGGAGAAGTTCAGCTACGCTAAGGCTGGGGTGGACATAAAAGCGGAAGAGAGGGCGGTAAAGTCCCTCATAAGCAAGATAAAGCACATCAGAGAGGGTTTCGGAAGACCCATCCTGATGGGACACTACGCAAGCGTCTTAGATTTTGGAAGTTACGGGGTTGCAGTAACAACGGATGGCGTAGGAACTAAGGTTATCGTTGCGGAAAAGATGGGTAAGTTCGACACAATCGGAATAGACTGTGTCGCAATGAACGTCAACGATTTGATTGCTATAGGAGCTGAGCCGATTGCCATGGTTGACTACATAGCAACTTTCAGGCCCGATGAAAAGGTTATGGAGCAGATAGCAATAGGATTGGAGAGGGGTTGCGAAATTGCGAACATAACTCTCGTCGGAGGGGAGACCGCAACTCTTCCCGATTTGATTAGGGGGTGGGATCTGGTGGGAACCGCTGTTGGTGTTGTCGAGAAAGACAAGATAATCACCGGAGAAAAGATAAGAGAGGGGGACGTCATATTCGGAATACCGAGCAGTGGAATACACAGCAACGGTTTGACCCTTGCAAGGAAAGTGATAGAGAGTGCGGGATTGAGCTATCACGATAAGTTCAACGGTAAAACTATAGGAGAAGAACTGCTAACACCAACGAGGATATACATCGACGTTTTGAATGTCGTTAGGAACTGCGAGGTTCACGGTTTGGCACACATAACCGGTGGAGGATTTCTTAACTTGAAGAGGTTGAAGGACGTTAAGTTCGTCATCGACAAACCCCTCAAACCACACAAGATATTCAAGCTAATTCAAGAGCTTGGAAACGTTGACGACGATGAGATGTTCAGGACCTTTAACATGGGTATGGGTTTTGCGGTAATATTGCCAGAGGACGAGGTTGAATGCGTTAGAAAGTTCGTTGACGGTAGGGTCGTGGGTTACGTTGAAGAGGGGGAGGGAGTTTACGTTGAGGAGATGCGGATAGATTGAGAACATTTTTTGATATAATTATTTATTATTTTGAAAATAAATAATAATTTTGACGGATTCTCAAACTTTTTCAATCGAAATCTAACTACCCTAACAAAAAATCACGAGAGATTTTTGAGAAAAGGTTATATACTATCTTAAGCAACTTCGAACAAGTTGGAGGTGAAGGGATGTTTCTAAAGAGGAGGCATTTGGAAATCTTGAAGGAAATAGAGAGAACTGAGGCTCAAGGGGACGTCGAAAGAAAGTTTCCGAAGGATTTCAAAGTTAGGATACTCGAGCTTTACATCCTCAGATTTATAGAGTTGGAGGACGGAAGAATCAGGCTTACGAGGGCGGGAAGGAGACTTGCGAAGTTGGTTGATAGGATCAGAATCGAAGATTTGCCAGAAATCTTTGTAGATACCGAGATACTGAAGATTGCACAGCTTGCAAACGAAACGGGATACGTTCCAGAGGAGTGGGCTAAGCTTCTTAGAGAGAGGGGGATGTTTGACGGTAAGCTCAACGAAATCGGTAGGGAGATTTTAAGGATATACAAGGATACGCATCCCCTCCTCTATCTAACTCAGGAGATTTTAGATTTCGTCGTGGGAATGCCTAAGATAGGAACTTTGGACGAACTCGTAGCTTACAAGGAGGTAACGGGCGGTGAAAGTATTGTGAACGCTTTGCAGGCCATGAGAATGCTTTACATATCTCCGATGACGGAAGGTGGGAAGGCCTTTGCAACAACTAAGGCTGTCGATTTCGTTTTGAAAATAGCCTCCCTTTCGAAACTCGAAAGACCGATTGTGTTGAAGCCCGAGGACGTCAAACTACTGAAATCTGGTAAAAGCAAGGACGAGCTCGATGAAATGGGATTACACGACGAAAAGGGAGTTACTGAACTCGGAGAGACCGCTCTTGAAGCTTACGACGCTATGGTGTCTCGCGAGGATAAAATTCTGCCCATATACATACTCGATGAAGAGATAGAGGTCGTAAAGGCTATAATGGAGATAGAGGACTTAAACAAGAGAAACCCGGACATACTTCCGACTCACGACGAAATTCTAAAGAGAATGAACGTCGAGGATTTGGGGGAGGTTTTGCACGTTCTCGAATCCAAGGAGCTCGTTGAGAGGAGACTCGTAAAGAACAAGGACTGCTATTGGACCACGGATTGGGCTAAAAGGGTCGTAAACTACGGAAGGGTAACGAGCGATGGCATGAAGGCGGTAACGTATCCCTTAAGCGGTGATGTCCCGATAGCTGAGTGGGTCCTTAAAGCTAAGGAGGAAGGACTCGTAAAAGCTGGAATAACGCAGAAAGGATGGGTCATGCTCGAACTATCGAGGAGCATTAGGAGAAAGCCCTACTTAACGAGATACGACGTTGCGATACTTTCCAAAACTCCGAAGGGAAGGTTCATTCATAGAGACGAACTCGTTAAACTCGTTGGTGATTTGGTTGGAGGAGACGAGGAGAGTATAATCAAGGCCATCGGAGAGGCGGAAGCCAAAGGGTTTATAGTCGAACTGCAAAACAAGATGGTAAAGCTTACAGAACTTGGAAGAAACGTGAAAAATGCTGTAGAATCCGCCAAAGTTAAGGAACTCTTAGCTACGAAGTTCGGAATAACCCCAACGACTTTCGGTGTTCTTAAGGTTATACACGAGAACGCTGAAGTTTTCAACAAGATATGGAAGGAGAAGCTTGAAAGTAAAGGATACAGGACGGATGAGGTGGAATTCCTCAAAAGTAAGTTGAGCTTGAGTGAAGACGAAATTAAAAAATCCCTCGTTGTTTTGAGGGCTTTGGGATTCTTGGGTAAGAGGAGCATAACGCAGGCTGGTAGAACTTTGGTTCGTGCCTATTCAAAGCTCTGGCAAACATGAGGAGGGCAATCAACTTATACCTCTAAGGTCTTTTTACATCATGAAGATACAGATATACGGTGCCGGTATTTCCGGTAGCTACCTCTACCACCTTCTATCTCAAAACGGTTTCGAAGTTTCGATATACGACGTGAGAAGAAGTCCCGACTGCAGGTGCGCTTGGGGTTTCAGCTATTCGGAAAGTAGGGAACTGTATAAAGAGATAGGACTAAACGTTGACGATTACATACTCTCCAAACCGAAGTTCGTCGTTGCAAACGGTAAGTTTTGGTTCAAAAACAAAGAGATAGTCATACTCGACAAGAAGAGGATTATGAACGATCTATGGGAGTTTGAACTGAAAGATGAGGGAGGGGATTTGATTGTGGATGCGACGGGAAGTTCGAGGGCATATCTGCCCAAGATAGAGAATGATGCAATATACACTACCGTTCAATTCGTTGAAAGGCACGATTTGGACGAGAACATATACATCTACATGGTCAAGACCGGTTACGCTTGGGCCTTTCCATTGGGAGACGACCTTTGGCACATCGGAGCTGGAGACTTGAGTAGAGAGAGGGCTTTGGAACTCGTAAGAAGCTTGAGGAGGACTTACGAAATAGATGAGGTCGAAGGCGAGTGCAACTGTGTGGGTAAGATAAGGCTTTTACCCCCATCAAAATGCAGGCCCATAGTTTGGAAGAACGTTTACGGTGTTGGAGAGGCCATAGGTTGTGTGAGCGGGGCTGGGGAGGGAAACGCTCCATCCTTAAAATGTGCGAAGCTCTTCTACGATTGCCTAATCAACGACGAATTGGAAAGCTACGAGAGGAGAGTTTTAAAGGAATTCGAATGGATAGAGATAGAGCACGAGTTCGTTTGGGCCGTCCAGAACAACAAGAAGCTGAAGGCTTTGAGGCTTTTGCCAAAGGTCGTTTCGATAGAATCTAAGAGGAGCGTGGAGCAATCCGTAGAGACTCTGAAAAATTTGATAAGGTTTCTAATCTGAACCGATCAGTTCTCTTAAGTGAATCTTGTATTTCCCAAGCTTTCCTCCGTAGTTTCCCGCAGAAATCTTCAAAACACCGTCAACGTTCGTTCCAACTTCTATGCAAATCTTCATAGCTTTTTTGACCGCATCCAAGCTCACGCCGTTTATAACTATCTCGGGAATCGATTTAACGCCATCTGGAACCTTTGAATCTGGAATCTTACCCCTTAAAACAGGGCAGTATGGATGATTGGTTGTTGGTCCTATCTCTGGGAACTTCGTTTCCGGTTTCGATCCAGCTGAACACACGTCGAACGGAGTGACGACACCTTCCACATCCCTCAAAGCTTCAACCGCCCTCTCACCAACCTCCAAAGCTGATTCCTCATCCCTGCAGAAGAACCAGACGTTTCCTCCGGCAACACCTTCAGCGTATCCAATGTATCTCTCTATGACGAACTCACCGAACATTATCGGAATCACTATCACCTCCCTACCCCACCTCTTTTCGAACCACTCGTAACCATCTCCACATCTTCCGACGTTTATCTCAACATCTATCTTTTCGCCTTCGCAGGCGTTGAAGACCCTTGTGGTTGGGACGACCAGTATGCCCTGCCTGATCCTCTTTCCCGTCTCCCTCAAGAGAACGTCCATGAATCTCTTCGTTTTCGGAACCCATATCTGTATTACAGCACCAACCCTTCCGTCTGGTGTCTCTTTTGGACTGAGCCATCTCTCCACTCCCGCTTCGGATTCTCCAAAGACTGTTGAAGGCAAAGAAGTTGCGGAATAGACAGCTTTCTCAAGCAGGTATCTATACTTTGCAGTAACTATTAGACGGGTGTATATCCCTTCGAAGGCCTCGCAATAGGTATCTTCAACTTCAGCCATGATGGTAATCCTCCACGACCTTAATAACTTTTCTCGAAATATCTCTCAGCCCTCTCCAAAGCCTTTGCCACCAAGTTCGCCGAATTCTCAAGGTCTTTTAAATCCACGACCTCAACAGGGCTGTGTATGTATCTCGCAGGAACGCTCACAACTCCAGAGGGAATGCCCTCCTTCGTCAATTGGATTGCGGTGGCGTCCGTAGTTCCACCTTCTGCAACTTCGAGCTGGTAAGGTATCTTGAGCTCTTCCGCAGTTTCCCTCAACCACCTCACGACGTTTTTGCTTGCGATCAAACCCCTTCCACTTGCATCTACGATCGTTATGACTGGCCCGCTTCCAAGCTTCACGTCCATGTGGATCGATTCAGCCCCGGGAAAATCGGTCGCAACGCAAACGTCTAAAGCCAAGGCAACGTCCGGTTCCAAAGCGAAGGCTGAAACCCTCGCACCTTTTAGACCAACCTCCTCTTGGACCGTTGCAACCGCGTATACCGTTGCGGTGCTTTTGGTTCTCTTTAAAGCCTCAATCATAACGGCCAAACCCGCCCTATCGTCCAAAGCCTTTCCCGTTACCCTGTCACCCATTCTAACGAGCTCCCTGTCGATGGTTATCGGAGTCCCTATCTCTATCCCCATCTCTCTAACCTCATCCCTACTCCTCGCACCTACGTCTATGAACATGTCTCTGAACTCTACAGCCTTCTTCCTCTCCTCATCCCTCATTACGTGGGGTGGCTTGCAACCTACAACGCCGTAAACCTTCCTCTCTCCGTGAAGAATAACCCTCTGTCCCAAAGCGATTTGACTGAACCATCCCCCTATGGGTGCAAACCTTATGAAACCCTTCTCGTCTATGCTCTTCACCATGAAACCAATCTCGTCCATGTGCGCACACACCATCTCCTTGAATTCGCTACCGTTCTTCACGCATATGAGGTTTCCAAGTTTGTCAACCCTGATCTCATCCACGTAGCTTTCAAGCTCCGCTTTTACCACTTCCCTAACCTCATCCTCGTAACCGCTTATTCCGTGTGCATCGCACAGCCTCTTCAACAGCTCGAACATGTCCTTTCTTGAATTCTCTCGTTAAATTTTGTGTCGTAATTTAGGTAAACCGAAATATTTAAATATTTTTAGGCCAGCCTAATTTCGATGAGCCTAACTCTTGCAGGCCTCGTTTGCGGTGAGAAGGGGAGGGTCGTTAACATAGTCGGTGGAAGGGGTGCAGTAATGAAATTGATGGCCATGGGGATCGTTCCGGGTAAGGAGGTTAAGGTTGAAGGTAGAAGGGGTGGAGCGATGCTCATTTCGGTCAACGGAACGAAGTTCGTCATAGGTAGGGGCTTGGCGATGAAGGTGATTGTCGATGTTGGGAAGGAGGGCTGAGGATTACTTGGAGGCAATTTACGAGCTCTGCAGAGGTAAGGGATACACGAGGGTTAAGGAGATAGCGGATCACTTGAAGGTTAAACCCGCTACTGTTTCCGAAATGCTGAGCAAGCTTTCAAGGGAGGGCTACGTCCTTTACAGAAAGCGTTTGTTCGTGACTTTAACTGAGAAGGGTGTTGAAGTTGCCAGAGAGGTTAGGGAGAGAAGGGAGACGCTGATAAAGTTCTTGACCGCTTTGGGAGTTCCAAAGGAGATAGCGGAAAGAGACGCTTGCACGATAGAGCACGTCTTGCACGAAGTTACAGTCGAAAAGCTTAAGATGTTCGTTAAATTTATAGAAAACAGCCCAATTTATCCAAAATGGCTCGAACACTTTGAGGAGTTTTGTAAAACGGGCAAACATCCCTGTAGGTTTTTCTAAGCGTAAGGAAGGTTTAAATTCAAAGGAAGTTCTCTCCCTTCGTGAGAGTTGCACTTGTGGGAAATCCGAACGTCGGAAAAACCGCTTTGATAAATTCTTTAACGGGTGGGAACTTTACCGTAGGAAACTTCCCCGGCGTTACGGTTGAAAAGAAGGAAGGTAGGGCGTTAATTGATGGTAAAGAGGTCGTTTTCATAGACCTACCCGGTGTTTACAGCCTTCAGGCTAAGTCTCTCGACGAAAAGGTTACGAGAGATTTTCTTGTCAAAGAAAAGCCCGATCTGATAGTAAACGTCGTAAATG
Source organism: Archaeoglobaceae archaeon (assembly GCA_027036775.1). GTDB lineage: Archaea > Halobacteriota > Archaeoglobi > Archaeoglobales > Archaeoglobaceae > Archaeoglobus_B. The sequence goes on from JALWDS010000018.1 coordinate 49,086, forward strand.
CCTCCAATCTCGAAAGAAACCTCTACTTAACCCTCGAACTTACGGACTTTCAGATACCGATGATTCTGGTTCTGAACATGGTCGATATGGCGGAAAGGAGGGGAATAAAGATCGATTCGAAAAGGTTGAGCGAAATTCTCGGAGTTCCTGTTGTTGAGTGCGTTGCGAACAGAGGTCTGGGAATAGAGGATTTGAAGAGAGAGATTTTGAAGGGAGGGAAGATTCCTAAAAGAATTGGTCGCTCGTTCGAGGAGAAGGTTAGGATTGCGGAAAAAATTGCAAGGGATGTCGTTGTAGTTAGGCGTAGGATAACTCTAAGCGAGACGCTCGACGACGTCTTTATGGACAAAATTTTGGGTTTACCAGTATTTTTCACCCTCATGTGGATGATGTTCACGTTCACGTTCGACGTTGCAAAGCCTTTGGTCGATCTGATAGACCTGATATTTTCAAACCTCGTAAAATTGATTTCAAGCAACAACGGTCTGATTTTCGAAGTTTTGGCGAGCGTCGTTAAGGGGGTCGGTAGCGTTTTGGTCTTCCTGCCGAACATAACCTTCCTCTTCGTAGCACTCTCAATACTCGAACTGAGCGGATACATGCCGAGAGCGGTTTACCTGCTCGACTCCATAATGTCCAAGTTCAAGTTGCAGGGGAGATCGATAATATCTATGATCATGGGATTCGGATGTAACGTTCCGGCGGTTTTGGCTACGAGGAGTATAGAGGACGACAGGATTAGAAAAGCGACAGTTTTGGCAATTCCTTTCATGTCTTGCAGTGCAAGGTTACCTATATACGTTCTATTCACCGAGGTTTTCTTTCCGAAAAGCGGAAACTTGGTAATAATGTCCCTATACCTTTTGGGAGTTTCCGTGGGTTTGGTGTCCGCACTACTGTTCAGAACTTTGATATTCAAGGGTGAGGCGGAATACATAATCGAACTTCCCCACTACATGCTACCAAACTTGAGGGAGGTTTTAATGCTAACTTGGAACAGGGTTAAGCACTTCCTTGAGAAGGCCGGAACGATAATAGTCGGAATGGCGGTCCTTTTGTGGTTCGTAACGAGCTATCCGAGTGGCAACGTAGAGAACAGCTACGCAGGTTTGATTGGTAAGTCAATCCAGCCGATCTTTAATCCCATGGGATGGGACTACAAACTCGTGGTAGCCCTGCTAACTGGTTTCGTTGCCAAGGAAGTTGTGGTTGAAACGATAAACCTCCTGCACGTCAACGTAGCGGGTATGAATCCCGTGCAGGCCCTATCCTACATAGCGTTCGCCTCCCTATACATACCCTGCCTTGCGACGATTGCGGTTATAAGGGGGGAGATGGGTTTCAAATGGGCTATATTTTCGGTGTTCTACACCTTCTCAGTTGCATACCTCGTATCCTTGGCCATAATTGGGGTGGGAGGATGGTTGGTCTGATCTACGGAATTTTACTCCTACTTTGCGGAATCTTAGACGTCTTAAACGGAAACTACGCAAACTCGTTCGTTTCGTTCACGATTTCCGCCGTATTCTTCAAGGGTTTTGTTGTTAAGAGGGAGAGCTACTACGTGGGTGGAGCGATCCTCGCCTTCACGTTCGGCCTTCTATCTCTAATGGTCTTCGTTTCAACGTATTTGGACAGTTTTCTGAACGGAGAGACGAGTGCCAAGTTCAGTTACGGAATTTTCGGTCTGTTGGCCTTACCCCTCCTCCTCACGGTAAAGAAGAAATATTCCAAGTGAGTGTTCTAATCGTGAAACCCCCAGAAGATAGGGAGATGCCTCTTCAAGAACACCTTGCGGAGTTGAGAAAGAGACTGTTGAGGGTGTTCGTAGTTTTCGTTGTGGGAATAGCCTTAACTTTCAAGTTCTCCGGAGATTTGTTGAGGGTCCTTTGGAACTACATCCTCCCGAACTCCAAGGTTTACGTCGTGGCACCAACGGAATGGTTCATGGTTCAACTGACCTTCTCATTCGCATTCGTTCTGGTTGTCGTCTATCCCTATCTGGCCTACGAGCTGTATCAGTTTGCCAAGCCCGGTCTATACGAAAACGAGAGAAAATTCGTAAAGACTTTCATACCCTTTTCATACGCCCTATTCCTCGTAGGCGTTGCTTTGGGAATTTTCGTAGTAGTTCCAAGGGTCTTCAGCGTTTCGATGATTTTCAACTTGGGGGCGGATCCGTTTTTAACCGCAAAGAAAACGATATACTCCGCCTTAAAGATCGCACTGGCAATAGGACTATCGTTTCAGATACCTGTTTTGGCGGTAATAGCGGTAAGGATAGGTCTAATAGATTCGAGGTGGTTGAAGGGGAAGAGGTGGATAGTTTATCTGGCGGTTTTTGCCCTCGCAACCAACGTAACGTTCGACGTATCTGGAATAAGCCAGCTTTTAATTTTGGCGGTGGTTGTGGTTATGTATGAGTTGAGCATAGTTATAGCGAAGGCTATGGAAAAACGTATTTAATTTTGACCGAATTCTCCTTTCATGTTCGACTTGGTCGTGAAGGACGGCCTGTGCTTCGTAGATGGGGAATTCGTTAAGGCCAACGTTGGAGTTGAGGGTAACCAGATAGCTTACGTTGGGAGGGAAGACGTAAGGGGAGAGCTTGAGATCGACGCAAGGGAAAAGATCGTTATTCCCGGTTTGTTCAACGCACACACCCATCTGGCGATGACCCTCTTCAGGGGTTACGCTGAGGATTTACCCTTAAAGGAGTGGCTCGAAAACAAGATTTGGAAGGTTGAGAAGCTTTTAACAGCAAGGGACGTTTATTGGGGATCGCTTTTGGGAATCCTTGAGATGCTAAAGAGCGGAACCACAGCTTTCAGCGATCTCTACATGTTCATGGACGAGGTCGCAAAGGCCGTTGGAGAGAGCGGGATTAGAGCGGTTTTAAGTTACGGCATGGCGGACAGAGGAGACGAGGATAAGGCAAAAAAAGAACTCAAAATCGGGACAGATTTTGTAAGGAACTGGGACAACGCCTTCAACGGAAGGATAAGGGCGGTATTTGGGCCACACGCCCCATACACTTGCACTCCAGATTTTCTCGTCAGGGTCAAGGAGAAGGCCAGGGAACTCAACACGCACGTTCACATTCACGTTTCCGAAACAAGGTGGGAGGTCGAATACGTAAGGGAGAGATACGGTAAAACTCCCGTGAGGTTGTTGGAGGATATAGGATTTCTGGACGAAAAAACGGTTTTGGCTCACGTCGTTTGGATTGACGATGAGGAGATGAGGATTTTGAGAGACAAAAAAGTCAGCGTTGTTCACTGTCCGATAAGCAACCTCAAACTCGCATCTGGAATTGCGAGGGTTAAGGAGATGCACGATCTGGGAATAAACGTTTGTTTGGGAACCGATGGAGCTTCGTCCAACAACACGTATAACCTCTTCGAGGAGATAAAGATGACGTCCCTACTTCAAAAGGTTACGACTGGAAGAGCGGATGCTTTGAAGGCCAAAGAAGTCTTGAGAATGGCGACTGAAAACGGCTACAAAGCATACGGTTTGAAGGGTGGCAAAATAGAGAGAGGTTATCTGGCGGACTTGGTTTTGATTGACAGGAGGAAACCCAACTTCTGTCCAACATACGATCCCATAAACAGCTTGGTTTACGCGAGTTACGGTTGCGAAGTTACTCACGTCGTCGTGGATGGAGAGCTCGTGGTCGAAGACGGGATAGTTTTAACGCTCGACGAGGACAGGATAATCGATAAGGTGGAGGGTTTGAAGGAAAAATTCATACTGGAACGAACTTAGTTCCGTAGTATATTATTCCGTCCTCTCCATCCTCCCCAAACTTTCTAAAGACCGCTTTAACCCTCATCCCCTCCCTAACCTCGTCGGGATTGCAGTCCAGAGGTGCGACAATCTTTGCACCTTCATCGAGCTCTATCAGGGCAACGATGTAGGGTTTCGATAGCCAAAAGTTTTCAACCCCATCATGGACGACGCTCCAACTCAAGACCTTACCGTATCCGCTGAACTGGACCTCTCTAACTTTTCCCTTCCTCCTACACTTCGGACAGATGTTTCTCGGAGGGTAGAAGTAACTACCGCAGTTCTCGCAGTGGCTACCTATGAGGTTGTATCTCGACCTTATCTTTCTCCAAAACTTAGGCAACATACCGATCACCTCGAAAATATCGTAACTACCGCGGTAGCCCCGGTTCCACCGATGTTCAAAGACAAACCTATCTCACCATCAACCTGCCTCTTTCCAGCATCTCCCCTCAACTGCAAGGCAATTTCAACGGCCTGTCTAATTCCCGTGGCACCTACCGCATGACCGAACGCTTTCAAACCTCCTGAAGTGTTCACTGGAAGATCGCCATCCAAAGCTGTTACGCCTTCTCTTATCAACTTTGCACCTTCCCCCTTCTTTGCAAAGCCCAAGTCCTCGTAGGCGATTATTTCAGCTATCGTAAACGAGTCGTGCACCTCAGCAAAATCAACATCCTTAGGCTCTATCTTTGCAATTCTGTAGGCTTCTCTACTCGCAAAAACGACGGCGTCCATCGTGGTTACGTCCCTTCTACTGTGAAGCGCCATGTAGTCGCTCGCCTGAGTGCAAGCCTTTATGTAAATCGGAGTATCTGTATACCTCCTTGCAACCTCCTCGCTCGCCAATATCACCACAGAAGCTCCGTCGCAAATTGGAGCACAGTCGAAGAGTTTCAAAGGCTCGGCAACGTATGGAGAGTTCAAAGCGGTTTCCAAGCTTATCTCCCTTCTGAACATGGCCTTCGGATTTAGGGTAGCGTTTTTGTGGTTCTTGACGCTCACCATGGCCAAATCCTCCTCCTTAGTTCCGAACCTCTTCATGTGCATTCTCGCAATCATCGCATACAAAGCTGGCAAGTTCGCTCCGTTGAAAACCTCCCATTCGACGTCCGCTGATGAGGAAAGAATTTCCATTGCGTTCGGAACGTCCGTAACCTTTTCCGCACCTGCAGCTATTACCACATCGTGCATTCCAGATGCCACCGCCATGTAGGCCTGTCTCAACGCAACTCCTCCACTCGCGTCTCCGGCCTCAACCCTGACGCACGGAACGTGAAGTTCAGCCAAACCGGAGTAGTCCGCTATGAGTGAAGCGATGTGTTCCTGCCCTATGTATCTTCCCGCACTCATGTTACCCGCATAGACAGCTTCAATCTCCCTCCCCTCCAATCCAGCATCCTCCAAAGCTTCTATCCCAGCTGAAATGACTATGTCTCTGAAACCCATGTCCCAGAGCTCTCCGAACTTCGAACAGCCGACACCTATTATCGCGACCCTCCTCATAAGATCACCCGAACCTTATCTTCCTCCTAAGCTTGACGTAGAGTCCGTAATCTACGTATTCGCATTCCTTGATCTTCTCGAGAACTTTAGGGTTCCTTTCGATACCCTCTATTCTGTCGGTCACAACGAAGGAAAACGCGTCACTTCCAGCACCGCTACCAAAAGATGTCAGGAGTATTCTTTCTCCCGGCTTTGCAACGTCCAAAACGGATGCAAGTCCTATCATGGAAGAACCGGAGTAAGTGTTTCCAATGTATGGAACGACCAATCCCTGCTTTATCTGATCCTTAGTGAATCCCAAAATCTGAGCTACTCTAATCGGGAACTTCCCGTTGGGTTGATGAAAGACAGCGTAATCGAAATCCGAAGGTCTCAATCCCAACTTGTCCAAGAGACCCTTAGTAGCTTCGACTATGTGTCTGAAGTACGCTGGCTGTCCCGTAAACCTTCCGCCGTGCGATGGATATGGTTTTCCTTCTCTCCTCCAGAAGTCCGGGGTGTCGCTTGCGAAGGAAAACGTTCCCTCTATCTCCGCTATGCAATCTCTACCTACAATGAAACAGGCTCCCCCAGCACCTGCGGTGTATTCCAAAGGGTCACCGGGTCTGCTTTGGCTCGTATCCGCACCTATCGCAATTCCGTAATCTATCAAACCAGCCTTAACCATCGCGTAGCATATCTGCATTGCAGTCGTTCCCGCCTTGCAGGCGAACTCCAAGTCCGCACAGAAGTAGTCGTTTCCGATTCCCAAAGCTTCTGCAACTATCGTTCCCGTCGGTTTTACAGCATAGGGATGGGACTCGCTACCAACAAAGACCGCTCCAATTCTCTTTGGGTCTATTTTAGCCCTTCTCAAAGCCTCTCTCGCACACTCCACGGCTATAGTAGCTGTATCCTCATCCCAAGAAGGGACGGACTTCTGTTCAACCCCCAAGCCCTTCTTCAAAACGTCGGCGTTCTCGCCCCATATCCTTGCGATCTCCTCAACTTTAATCCTGTATTTAGGTATGTATGTCCCGTAGGATACTATTCCGACCATCACTCAACACCCCTCAACCTGTCGATAAGCTCTTCGATACGGAGGTTCGTCACAACCAAACCAACGTTGTCCATCTCAGCGATCTTTACCGCAATTTCGTCAACCCTTTCGAGACCGTGAAGAACCACAACACTCGGCTTGAGATTCGCAACCCTAACCGCAACCATTGGAGATCTTCCCGTGGTAACTTTGGTGAAGATTAAAGCCCTCTCACTCGTGTATCCGTAAAGCTTGTAGAAGTCGTAAGCGTTTAGGGTGAGAATTGCCTTTATGCTGTCGATGATTGTGTATCCCCCCACAACCCTATCCGTTTTAACCAACGCCCTTCCGTTCACGACATCTAAGAACTCCTCAAACCTTAGGGGTCGAGAATACTCTTTCATGTCGATTATGACGTCGAGATTCACACCGCTTATCAGCTCTCTGTATTTGGATATGGTCTTGTAACCTCTCGACTTGTCTATTTCGAAAAGTGCGGTTATGACCTTTCTTATGAAGTTTATTCCGGGTGACTTCCTCCTATCGCTCTCGTAATCGCTTATAACTGAAGGAGAAACACCCATCTTGTCCGCCAACTCCCTTTGAGAAACTTCAAATATTCTCCTCCACTTTCTCAAAGCTTTACCGGGATTTTCGGAAAATACGACCTCACCCGATATCTTGTCTTTGAGAACATCGATAACGTGATCCATGAATAGGATTCACCAATTCTCTTATAAATTTAACGAAATTTGTTACGACTATTGACGAAAAAAGGAAATAAAAAATCATTCGCAAACGTCAACCCATATGGCCCCGTTTGGACAGGCTTCAACACATGAACAGCACTCCTGGCAGTCCTCAGGTCTTACGGGATGGGACTTTCCATCCTCACCTATCTCGTAAACCTCTCCCGGACAAACGCCTATGCACTCACCACATCCGTCACACTTTTCTGGGTCAACCCTTATCTCTACCATACCACCACCTCGATTTGGATATAACAGGGGATTATTTAACCTTTTTGAAGTTTAAGTGAAAAGTCAAGAAAACAAATTATTTAAAAATTAAAAAGGTTCAGACTCCCGATCTCTTTTCTTCCATCTCCTTCAACTTTTCTGGGGTTGTGATGTATGTGGTCGATCCAGAAGACCAATACGCAGCTTTTCCTTCGTTTATGAGCTCTTGAACGATTTTATCGAGCTCCTTCTTTTTGACTCTAAGAATTTTGGCCAAATCCCTCACTTGCCAAGGCTTCTTTTGGAGGTATTCTATGATTTTTTGCTTCAACTCCTCCTTGTTGATTTCCTCCGCCATTTTAGGTCACCAAAAAAATTAGGTTGAAAAGTATATACGCTTTACCATCTGAAAGCCGCAGATGTTCTGAAGGTCGTGTATAAGTATGGTGTCCTGTGGTAGTCTTCGATCAGCTTTTCAGTGAACTCCAGTCCCGTCAACTCGAAGAATCTCTCCCAACCAATTCTGTGAATCCATTCCGCTATCCTCTCGTATTTCTCCGCATGGGTCGCCCAAGTTTCGAGTATCTTTTTGACGGTCTGAACGACCTCTGGCCACCTCGGCGGGTTGTTCGGTAGCCATGGAACTACAACTTTTGACAACTGCGGTGGATACCTTGCATCTGACAGCTTACCGGCCACGAGTATAGCCACACCGTCGTTCTCTGGGTCGAAGATCGGCATACCTGGGCACATCGTGTAACAGTTACCGCAATACATGCACTTGTCCTTGTCCAAAATTACAGTCTTCCTCTTCATGTCAGGCTTTAGAGCTCCAGTTGGACATGCTGCGACGGTTGAAGGAATCTCACAAGTCCTCCTTACCGCGTCGTCATCTATTTTAGGCACCTTCCTGTGAACGCCGACCATGGCTATGTCGGATGCATGGACAGCACCGCACATGTTCGCACAGCATGCGAGAGAAATCCTGCAGAGGGCTGGCAGTTTGTGATCCGTGAAGTAGTCGTAGAGTTCGTCCATTACCGCTTTTACTATACCAGATGCATCGGTAGCAGGTGTGTGGCAGTGAACCCAACCCTGAGTGTGGACTATGTTTGTCAAACCGTATTCACCCTTCGTGGCGTCCCAAGTTCCACCGCACGGAAAGCCCAACTTTTCCTGCACTTCCTGAATTAGAGGCTCAATCTTGTCCGGGTCGGTTAGGAAGAACTCCACGTTGTTTCTGCTCGTGAACCTCAGGTAGCCGTCGCTGTATTTGTCCGCTATGTCACAGATGTCCCTTATCGTATAGACGCTCAAGAGCCTTGGAGAACCGAACCTAACGACATAGAGAACGTCTCCGGACTCCGCTACTCTCTTAATCACACCCGGCCTCACTACCTCGTGATACTTCCACTTTCCGTAGTTGTTTTTAATTATCGGATGCAACATTATCGAGTAGTGTGGTGGACCAAAATCCGTTTTCGGCTCCAACTCCTCCTCAGGCTCCTTCTCAACCTTCTGCGCAACCACAAACAACACCTCCTAAAATTAGTCCTGCAACTCCCTCCAGAATATGAACGGATTGTTTCTCGGGGCGTAAACCATTCTAACGTCTGCCTTCTGACCTATGACCTTCAGGAACTCAGACATTCCGACTCTCCATATCAACTCTCCGACTCTCTCTCTGAACTTACCGTTCTCGTCCCACCAGTCCCAGATGGCCTCGAGAATTTCACAGCACTTGTCTATCAACTCGTCCGCTGGGATGAAGGGCACGGCAACCCATCCTATTATGGCTCCGTCAACGAACGGAGCCTTTCCACCAATGAGTATCGTTGCACCTCTCTCCTTACCGGGCTTCAACGCTTTGGGTAGGACGTTTATGCAGTGCATGCACCTTATACAGTTCTTGTTGTCTATCTTAAGCTCGTTTCCGTCCCAGCTTATTGCACCAGTTGGGCACTTCTTAACGACCTGCTTCTCTATGTCCACTCCCGCTTTTGCGTATTCCTTTACAGCCTCTTGATCGATCTGGATTTCGTCCTTCCAAGTTCCTATTATGGCGAAGTCCGATCTGGCCTTTGAAGCTACACAGTCGTTCGGACAGCCAGAGCACTTTATCTTGAACTTGTATGGCCACATCGGTCTGTGGAGTTCGTCCTGATACCTAATAGTGAACTGGTAGCATGCCTCAAGTGTGTCGTAGCACGCAAATTCGCACAGAGCTGGACCCATGCATGCGGATGGGGTTCTCAAGTCTGAACCCGAACCTCCGATGTCGAAGGGTGCGGGTGAACCGTATAGCTTGTCCAAGTAGGCCAAAGCGTTGGCCATCGGCTGTAGGTGCTCTGTTCTAGTTCCCAAGAGGATTATGTCACCCGTCGAACCGTGCAGGTTTGTCAAACCGGAACCCCACTTCTCCCAAGCGTCACATATAGCCCTCAAAGCCTTCGTTGAGTAGAACCATCCTGCTGGCATGTTTATTCTCATCGTGTGGAAGTGCCAGACCTCTGGAATCTTGTCTTCCAAGTCGCAGTATCTACCTATAACTCCTCCACCGTAACCGTAAACCGCTACGATACCTCCGTGCTTCCAGTGGGTTCTCTTGTCCTTGTATGAGAGCTCAAGAACCTTCAGAAGGCCTTTCGCAGCTCCGGGGAGTTTTATCTTCTTGCCCGCTTTCATCGCCTTTTCGGACTCTACTGCCGCTCTCTTGATCTCCTTCACAAAAGACGGCCACGGCCCCTTTTCGAGTTCGTCGAGCAGAGGGGTTTCTGGTAACTCTACACCATCTACTACTGGCATTAAACCACCTCCCAACAGCTTCGTATTTATCTACTCACAAACCATATATAAGATTTTCGAAATTAAATTTGATAAAACTGCGATTTAATTCTGAAATTCGCAAACCTTTTAGAGTGGTTGGCCTCATCGATGTAGGTGGTGGGCAAGGTTTACATAGTCGGTGCCGGCCCAGGAGATCCGGAGCTTTTAACGGTCAAGGCTTTGAAGGTTCTAAAGGAGGCGGACGTTGTTCTCTACGATAGGCTCGTGGGCGAGAAGATGGAGAGATTTTTAAAGGAAATTTGCAGAGAGGCCATATACGTCGGTAAAGGATCGAAGGAAAACGGCTCTGTTAGACAGAAGGCAATAAACGAGCTCATGGTTAAGTTGGCTAAGGAGGGAAAGACAGTCGTCAGATTGAAGGGTGGCGATCCCTTCGTTTTCGGAAGGGGCGGTGAGGAGGTAGAGTGTTTGATTAAGAACGGGATTCCATTCGAAATAATACCGGGGTTGAGCTCGATCACAGCGGTTCCGACTTCAGCGTGCATACCCCTAACTCACAAGGGCAAATCTTCCACCGTTTTCGTTATGACGGGAAGGAACTTGGACGACATCGGTAGGTCCGCTCTGGATGGGACCATAGTGATACTCATGGGAAAGGAGAGGATAGGTGAGATTGCAAAGAGGCTCATAGAACTAGGAAAAGATAAGAAAACACCCGTTGCGGTAATAGAAAACGGAACCTTGGACAGTCAGAGGGTGCACTTCGGAAACCTTGAAAACGTTGGGGAGATAGTTAAGAGAAGGGTTAAAGGCGTAGCTTTGATAGTCGTCGGTGATGTCGTGGAGCTGGGGATGATGTTCAACTCCAAAAGAGACGGGTCCTCACAAACCTCTTCTCGGCCTCCATGAGCTCTTTGAAGAAATCATCCTCGCTCCTGTATGGCTTTGAAAGAATTTTTACCGCGGTGTTCACCCCGACTCCAAGCGTGTTTAGGGCGTATATTGCCCTTTTACCGTAGTTCATGACGAGGTTTGCACTTCTGTAAAGCTCTTCCCTACTTAAATCGTTCAAATCCCTCCTCGCATTTACGCACGCTACCATTACAGATCTGCATTTTATGCACCGCGTATCCTCTATCTGATCAACCCTCAGCTTCAGCTTGCAACCGCAGTTTAAACACAGGAGGTAGCATTTCTCCCTCTCCAACCTCTCTCTGAAAGCTTTTAGAATTGCCCTCTCCCTGTCTCCAACCACATCTCCAACCCCGAAATCTCCAAGCTTTGATATGGGACTCAACTCCTTGAACGTGAAAACCCTTATACGTCCCTCTTGGATGTCCCTTAAAACTCTAACGGTTCTTTCGATGTCGATTCTTTCGTGCAACAGCTCCTTTAAGGTTTCTCTGTAAACGACGGTATCTCTCATCTTCTCCAAGAGCTTTCTGACGTTAACCCTTTCAATCTCCCCTATACAACCGAACCTCTTGGCTACTTCGACGAACTTGTATTGCATCACCTTCGAATCTATCAAAGCCAACTCCAGAAGTCTTTCCACATCTTCAACATTCAAGTTCGTTAGAACGTCTTTAACGTAGTCCGCATTGACCCTACCCTTAATCCTTATCCTGTAGGGTTCCGAGCGTATCTCGAAGGGCTTCGGAAGGAATAGGGATAGGAGTTTCGACAGAGTCTCGTTCACCCTGTGGCCGAAGCAAGCGTTCACGACAACGTTCCCATCTCCCTCTATCGTGATCGTTCTGTCGTCGGGGATTGCAAAACCTCTCTTGAGTGTCTCTTCAATGACTTCGTCTTTGAACTCCTTCCTCAACCTCCCAGCTTCCTTGGCGACCTCGTATGGGACCGGGATCTCTTCGCCGATCCAAGAGGGAATTACACCTTCGCCATCAACCCTCTCGACCATTACCGCATCTTCTATGGCAACAATTCTCCACAGCTCTCCCTTCATTGCGAAGACGCTGTGATCGAGAGAAAGGAAGTTTTCGTCCAAGTATCCTATGACCTTTCGAGTAGTCACGTCAATTACCTTGACCTTCCTCTCGTCGGGAATCATTGATAAGTTGGAGTAGAAGTGCTTTCTCCCCTTCCTCGTTATTCTTCCGTTTAGTATCAGACGGTTTTCCTCCAGAAAGTCACAAACCTCCTTAAATTCCTCCCAAGTCAAATCCTCGTAGAACTTGACTCTCTTAACGACGTCGAATATCTCCTCAATTCTGTATCCCTCCAAGAGCATGGCGAGGATCTGATTTGCCAAAACGTCGAGGGGTTTGTCGTATGGAACTACGGGTTCTATCGAACCCCTCTTGGCCCTCTCAACTATCGCAATCGATTCGAGGTAATCGTCCAAGTTGTTCGCAACGATGTATCCCTTAGAAACCTCGTCAAGTCTGTGCCTGCTCCTCCCAACCCTCTGAATCAACCTTCTAACCTCCCTCGGGCTGTTGAACTGAATAACAACATCTACGTGACCTACGTCTATACCGAGCTCCATCGAGGACGTGCATATCAGGGCTTTAAGCTTTCCCTCCGCAAACCTCCTTTCCGCGTTCACCCTAACATCTCTTGAGAGCGAGCTGTGGTGAACCTCGACTTCCAAAAAATTCCTAAGCTTTACGCCGAGATACTCCGCACTTTGCCTCGTGTTCGTGAATATCAAAGCGGATTTGCAACCCCTCAATATCTCAACGATGTCTTCGACTTCTCCCCTTAAAACCCTGAACTCGTATCTCTTCTTTGCGTTCCACTCCAAAACCTCGTCGAATCCGAAGTATTTGGCTACCTCCTCAGCGTTGCTGAGGGTTGCGGACAAACCTATCCTCTGAAACTTTGCAATCCTTTCGAGCCTTTCCAAAGCAACCGCAAGCTGAACCCCCCTCTTGGAATCAGCAAGCTCGTGAACCTCATCTATCACAACAAATCTGACGTTACTCAAAGCGGATCTCAACCTCTTACCCAAGAGTAGGATTTGAAGTGTTTCTGGAGTTGTGATCATTATTTGAGGTGGATTTAGTGACTGTAACCTCCTCTCAGAATTTGGAGTGTCTCCATGCCTTACCGCTATGCTGAAACCAAGCCTTTCAGCCAAAAACTTTAACCTCCTTACTATGTCCCTGTTCAGGGCCCTAAGGGGCGTTACGTATAGGAAGGTTACACCTCCGCAATCCATCTTTAGCATCCTGTTCAGAATGGGTATTACAGCACACTCGGTCTTACCGCTACCAGTTGGGGCGGTTATCAAAACGTTTCTACCCTTGGCTATCTTAGGAATTGCAACCCTCTGCAGATCGTTAAACCTCTCTATGCCGATCTCTTTCAAGGCTTGGACGAGCATTTTTTAGCTACGACTTTTTAACGACTTTACTCCACTTCTTTTCCCAATACTCTTTAATGACCTCCAAAACTACGAGCTTCTCTCCGCTCAAAAACCTTATGCAAGCTCCTCCAGCAGTCGAAACGTGATCCATTTTCTTTTCGAGACCGAACATCCTCGTAGCTGTCGCTATGTGCCCTCCCCCCACGACCGAATACTTGGCTTTGGAAACAGCCTTCAAAACCTCCGAAGTTCCCAAGGTAAACCTCTCGTCCTCGAAAACTCCAGCTGGCCCATTTATGACCGCAACGTCGTATTCTGGAATTAGTTCGGAAAGCATGGATATCGTCTCTATTCCTATGTCCTTGATCATGTGTTTTCCGTCGAAACTTTCCAGAGGTAGATCGACCCTAACCCCATCCTTCTCGATCGCAACGTCCTTCGGAAGGACTATCTTATCCCTATACCTCTCAAGGAGCTCTTTCATCTCCTCATCCTTAACGTCCCCCTTGTTCTCCTCAACAACCTTCCTGTTCACCTCTCCTATGTCTACGCCCGATAGCATCAGGAAGTAGTTTGCAACCACACCGGTCAAAACGACCTTGTCAGCAATTCCTTTGGTCAGAACGTTCTTCAGAACCTTTACCGCATCTTCTATCTTTGCCCCACCCAAGACGAAGACCTTCCTCCCTCTATCTTCAAAGACCCTGCTCAGTGCTTTGACCTCCCTCTCAACCAACCTCCCGACAACCGTGGGCAAAACCGGAACGAATCCTATGAGAGATGCGTGCGGTCTGTGGAATGCTGAGAACGCGTCATTGACGAAAAGATCGAACTCGTCCTTCAACTTCTGAACCATGTGACAGGTTGAATGCTCTTCTGCACTCCTCTTCAACTGCTCCTCCGAATAAAATCTCACGTTCTCAAGCAGAATGACTTCACCAGTTTTCATCGACCTTATCTCCTCTATCACCCTACTGCTGAATATCTCGTCAACGTATTTTACTTCCTTACCCAGTAGGTTCGATAGTACCCTTGCGTGAGCTTTCAAGGTTGTAAAGTCCTTCTTTCCCGGCCTGCTTTGATGGGCCATCAAGACGACCTTGGAGTTTTCAAGTTCCTTCAAGGTCGGGATGTGGCTCTCAAATCTCGTTGTGTCGAGTATAGTCGAGTTCACCACTGGAGCGTTTATGTCCACCCTAACGAGAACAGACTTACCGTCGTAATCGACATCATCGAGCGTTGGTATCATCGAAAAAAGTTATCCGATAAGTATAAAATTCTTTCACTTTGCGGACACTATCTTAATCACGTCGTTGTGCTTCAACTCGTAGTCCTCTCCAATCCTCACCTTCCTCTTGGCATCCACGGCGTATATGAAGTGCTCTCCTATTTCCGTGTGTATCTTGTATGCCAACTCCTTGACTGTAGTCCCCTTTTTAACGAGAAATGCATCTGGCAAAACGTTTCCCTTGCTGTCCGTGAACTTGTTCTCGTCCTCGACGGGGTAAACTACTATGTAACCCAAAACGTCAAACACCAACGTGTTTATGGCCTTTTGAACACCAGTTCCGCCGAACTTCTTCATGAAAGCCCTTATCTCGTCCAACAACCTCTTTTGCTTCTCGTTTAAGGGTTTTAAAACCTCGAAATCGCTGTCCCCCGGTATATACTTTACGTAGCCGTTCTTCGATGCAATCCTCAAGGCCAACTCGTAGTAGGCTGACGTCGGTATAACTATCTCGTCCAAGCTGAGAAGTCTATTTATGAGTTCCTCGGGAGCCTTGTCAGCCTTGTTACCCGCTATGACCATCTTCATTCTAACCTTTCTCAACTCCTTGGCGAATTTTTTCAAATCTTCATCGTCGAAATCCTTCAAATCCTTACCCATCTCCTTTAAAGCACTCTTAACCATCCACTCTTCGAAACCCAGTCCGGCCAACTGCTCAGTTAAGAACTTCGAAGGGTCTCTTTTCTCCAAATGTATCCTCCTAACTATCTTGTTCCAATTCCTCTTCAGTATTCCGAACAGCCACATGTCGAGCTCTTCCCTCAAAAACTCCACATCCCTAACTGGATCGTGTTCCCCCACACCGACTTCGTTTCCCTCCTCGTCCGTCGAACCTGAAGCATCTACGACGTGTATTATACCTTCCGCCTGCCTCAGGTTGTCCAGGAACTCGTTACCCAAACCCCTTCCCTCGTGGGCACCGGGAACCAAACCTGCGATGTCGATGAGCTTTATCGGTATGAACCTCCAACCTTCGATACATCTACCGCAGTTCACACCCAACTCACTGCAAACGCACTCAGTTCTGACGTATGCGATTCCGACGTTCGGCTCTATGGTTGTGAAGGGGTAGTTCGCTATCGCAACGTCTATTAGCGTTGCGGACTTGAAGAAAGTAGATTTTCCAGCGTTCGGCTTTCCCGCAATTCCTATCTCAATCAATTAGACCCCTCCTTGCGTAATCTCCCCTCTTCCTCTTCCCGAATAGAAACCTCGGCAAGTTACTCCTCAAATACTCCGCCTCCTCCTTACTTATTTCCCCCTTCCTTTCGAAGTATTCTATTATCTCCAAAGCCTCCTCATCGCTTTGACATATCTCGAAGTGATCGTATATGGTTGGCATTTCGAAGATCTCCCTGTAGAGGTTGGGGAAGAGACGTTTGAACTTCCCGATGTCCCATTCCATCATCGCATTCGGTTTTGCTTGAAGGTTAATAACGTTTTGCAAAACGTCTTTAACCCTGAGTGTTAACTGCGGTTATGTATGACGTTGCAATCGTTGGAGCTGGTCCCGCCGGACTGACATCAGCAATATACACGTGCAGATACGGGCTAAAGACGATAGTTTTCGAAGACCCCACGAATCCATCGCAACTCTCTCTGGCACCGAAGATAGAAAACTACCCGGGATTTGAGGGGAGCGGACTCGATCTCGTGAGTAAAATAAGGGAGCAGGCTGAGATGTTCGGGGCGGAGATAAGGGTAGAGAGGGTTGTTGAATTATCGAAGGGGAACGGGTTTTTCGAGATAGTTACCGATGAGAACAGATACAGGGCCAAAGCTCTCATACTTGCAACCGGGGGAAAGCACAGGGAGTTGGGCGTTGAGGGTGAAAGGGAGTTCGTGGGTAGGGGTGTTAGCTACTGTGCGGTCTGTGATGGATTCTTCTTTAAAGGAAAGAAGGTCTTGGTAGTTGGTGGAGGTAACTCCGCCCTGTCTGAAGCTTTGTATCTTCACGACATAGGTTGCGACGTAACGATAGTTCACAGGAGAGACAAGTTTAGGGGAGAAAAGCTTTTGCAGGATAGGGTTTTCCAGAGTGGGATAAAGGTGATCTGGAACTCCGTTGTTGAGAGGATAGTGGGTGAAGAGAGAGTAAAGAAGGTCGTGCTTAGGAACGTCAAGACAAATGATGTTTTTGAAATAGATGTTGACGGAGTTTTCATAGCCATAGGTTTGGAACCCAACACGGATTTGGCGAAGAGATTGGGTGTGGAGTTGGATGAGAGGGGATACGTAAAGGTTGACAGGTATCAGAGAACGAACGTTGAGGGGGTTTTCGCCTGCGGTGACTGTTGCGACAACCCCCTCAAGCAGGTGGTAACCGCATGTGGAGACGGTGCCATAGCCGGTTACTCCGCATACAGATACGTTTCTCAGAGTGAATGAGACGATTTGAAAAAGATAAAATTTAAATTTATATATAAATTTCTATTTTTCAAAATGTCGCCTTTTGATTTCAACTAAAACCAAAATTCTTATATATTAGTCTGTCAGACTATTGTCGGACAATGTCGGACAAACGAACCATGATGGATATACTCATGTGCCCTACGAGTCCCCCGGAGTGGGGACGTAAGTTTAGGTGACCCGAAATGAGGAAGATATCAGTTAGATTGACAGATCAACACTACGAAGTTTTGGAGGCTCTCGTAGCTATAGGTGAATACGCCTCCGTTAGCGAGGCGATTAGAGACGCGATAAGAAAACTCATAGCTGAAAAGGCGGAACTCGTTGAGAAGCACGCTAAGATGAAATCGTTTGTGTAGGTGGTTGTATGAAGTCGTTTATAGCCAGAGCTCAGGAGTTTAGTCGCGTTGAAAATAAGGAGAGGTGTGAAGATTTTTTCGTTCCCAAGATAGTGGTAGTTGGAGTGGGGGGAAGCGGTTGCAACACCGTAAACCGTTTGATGAACGTGGGTTTGAACGGCGTGGAGACTATTGCAATAAACACCGATTACCAGCATTTGAAGATGATAAAGGCTCACAAGAAGGTTTTGATCGGTAGGAGTTTGACGAAGGGATTGGGTGCTGGAGGGTATCCCGAGATAGGTAGAAAGGCAGCTGAATCCGCAAGATACAAGATAGAAGAGCTCTTGGCGGATGCAAACATGGTTTTCGTTTGTGCTGGGATGGGCGGTGGAACTGGGACTGGAGCTTCACCCGTAGTTGCGGAGGTTGCAAAGAAGAACGACGCTATAGTTATAGGTGTCGCCACGATGCCCTTCTCAACGGAGAGGGCGAGATTGATAAGGGCCTACGAGGGGTTGGAGGAGTTCAGGAAGCACTGCGACACCGTAATCCTTTTGGACAACAACAAGCTACTCGAATACTACCCGAACTTACCGTTGGAACAGGCTTTCAGCGTCATGGATCAGATAATAGCGGAAACGATAAAGGGAATTACCGAAACCATAATGTATCCGTCCTTGGTAAACATAGACTTTGCGGATGTTAGGGCTATAATGAAGAGCGGAGACGTTGCAGCGTTGTTCGTTGGAGAGTCGAAATCCCAGCAGAGGGCCAAGGATGTCGTTAGGAATTGCCTCTCCCATCCACTGATAGAGGCAGACGTCACGGGTGCCACGGGTGCATTGGTTCACATCTCGGGTGGAAGAGACCTGACCGTCAAAGAAGTTCAGGAAAT
This sequence comes from Archaeoglobaceae archaeon, assembly GCA_027036775.1. Classification (GTDB taxonomy): domain Archaea; phylum Halobacteriota; class Archaeoglobi; order Archaeoglobales; family Archaeoglobaceae; genus Archaeoglobus_B. Next base: position 67,409 of record JALWDS010000018.1, read on the forward strand.
CGTGAGGGAGCTGACTTTCGAGATAGACGATAACGCCAACGTCATTTGGGGTGCGAGGGTCGATCCAAGCTTGGAAAACTTGATCAGAGTTGTTACGATAATGACGGGAGTAAGGTCACCGAACATACTCTCCAAGGGGGAGGATAGAGAAGTCTTGAGAGAGCTGTGCGAAAGAAAAGACAATAAAGGTGGCAGGAGGTTCATCGATTACATCTAATTCTTTCCAGAACACTTGCGACGATTATCGGTAACAAAACGGTTGCATCCCCGTAAACGTTTACACTTTTCGCCTTTTCGTTCACCTTTCCCCACGAAATTGCTTCCCTAACCCTCGCACCGCTCAAACTCCCGTCCCACTCTACGGCTGTCGTTAAGTATATCACGTAGTCCAAACCGTCTTTGAACTGATTCCACCAAATCGTGTGATGCTTGCTTATCCCCCCACCGATTATTAAAGCACCCGTTTTCTTTGCGTTGAAGACTATCTCACTGAGCTCGTCCTCATCCTTTAAAACGTCAACCACGAAGTCCCTGTGAGTCTGGTAAAATAGCCACAGCTGACTTCCAAAAGCTCCATCCGTTATTCCCGGGACGAACATGGGAATTCTGTTCTTGTAGCACCAGTAAACTATAGAGCTTTCTGCGTTTTCCTCTTTTTCGATTCTCTTTCCAACCTCCCATACGAGTTCTCTGGTTGACAACCTCCTCTTTTCTCTGTAGATGTCCTCAAAGATCGGCTGAAGCTTTTCCTCCAATACAATTCCGTAGCTCTCCTTAGGCGTTAGAACGTTTCCGATTCTGTGAATTCCCCTTTTGTAAAGCTCAACGTCGTCGAGCATGAAAGAGCCGTGATAGTAATCCCTCCAAATTCTCGCCAAGTCGTGATCCAACGTTCCGCACGTCGTTACGATCACGTCAACGAGCCTTCTCTTCACGAGCTCTTTTATGACCCCCCTCGTCCCAGTCGCAACTATGCAAGCCGGAAAAGATAGAAAAACTGTGCATTCTCTATCTTTAACCATTTCTTCGAATATTTCGACTGCCAAAGCCAAGTCCTTTGCGGTAAACCCTCCAGATTTGTAAAGCTCTCTCACGAGTTCATTGACTGTCATCCCCTCCCCAAGCTCGATGTCCTCGACTCTCATGTTGAAGGGTAAGACCCTTATTTAAATAGGTTGAGCTTGAAACGTGAAACCCTTGGGATTTTGCGAGAGGTGCGGATACTTTGAGGGAATTTGCAGATGCAAGAGGGGTAAGATACTGATAGACGGCGAAAAGAGGGAGAGGGTGAGCAAGTTTCTCAGCGGACTCTTAAGGCACTATCCCGAAAGGTTCAACGTCGAGCTTGACGAATACGGATGGGCAAACATCAGAGACGTTTTAAAGGTTCTGAGGGAGAGATACGGTATCGATAGGAATATACTCGAACTCATCGTTAGATTCGATCCCAAGGGCAGGTTCGAGATTAAAAACGAAAAGATCAGAGCCAAATACGGACACAGCGTAAGAGTAAAGTTCAATTGGAGCGAAGAGGGGGAGATACCACCCAGACTGTATCACGGAACGCATCCTAAAAACGTTGATTCCATACTGAAGGAAGGTTTAAGACCCATGAAGAGGTTGGAGGTTCATTTGAGCGAGAGCTTCGAAGATGCGGTTGAAGTTGGGAAGAGATACCATCCGAACCCCGTCGTTCTCGTGATAGATACCAAATCTCTCCTAAATCACGGTTTTAAAATAAGGAAGAAGGGTAAAGTTTACACGACCGATTACGTTCCCCCCGAATGCATCGTGGACGTGGTAAAGACTTAGAAAACTTTTAAATACGCTCAGCTTAATAATACTCACAATGACCAAACGATCCCGTTTAGGTGTTGCACTCCCCATAGTCATACTGTTAGTTGTTGTGGTATCGGTAATAGTCGCTCTAACTTTGACGAACTACCAAGCGATCGTTCAAAAGTTTCGTGGTATTCCAAATACCATATTAAACGTAAAACTGCAGAAGAGCGACTCGAAGTATATGCTCGTATTCAAATGCCTTGGAGGGGACGAGATAAACCTTAAGGATATTGAAGTTATAGTTTCCTATAAAGGTGGAAATTTTATATATAAATATCCTTTCTCGTATATGGAGAACGAGATTTTGAGAGCCGAAGAGTCCTTTGGTGTTCTTCTAAATCTTAGCTTGGAACGGGGAGACTTGTTGGACGTCAAAGTTGTTCATCTACCGTCGAGCTACACGCTACTCGAAAGAGAGATCGTTGTTGGTGTGACCGTTACACCCACACCAACCGCAACTCTGCCAATCCCACCAAACTCAAGCTATCTCGTTTTCAACGTTGACAAGAACAGATGGTATAGAACGATTAAAGAGGCCATAAAGGACGCGGAAAGTGGAAACACGATACTCGTCTATCCCGGATACAGAGAAAAAGAAAGCTTGACAATAGACAAATCTTTGAAGATTGAAGCGGTAGAGGTCGGAAATGCGACGATAGTAGGATCAATTACAGTATCCAAAGGGGGAGTTACAATCGAGGGGTTCAACATAAAGGGATACTTGAGGGTTTACGGAGGAAGCTGTAAGATCGTTGAAAATAAAATCTCGTCCAACTACCATGGAGTTGATTTGAGAAACGCCAAAGATGTGACGTTGGTTGGCAACCAAATAGATTCGCCTTATTGTGTATGGATACACCACGGATCGAACGTAACCTTAAAGGGTAACAAGATAACGGGCTACTACGGTGTCTATGCATACAGATCCGACAACATTGCAATCACTTCAAATTACTTCAGCACGAGCTACGGTATCTTAACATACCATTCGAAAAAAGTTGAGATAGCGAAAAACGACATGAAGTGCAGATACTTCGGATACAGAGGATACAGAACTTCCGATGTTAGAATATATTCAAACTACTTGGAAGGTAGATACGGCGTATACCTTTACAGATGCGAAAACGTAACCGAGTTTGGCGAGAACAACGTAAAGATAAACGGTAGATATGGAGCTGGTTTAAGCTTTTACGATTGTAGCTCAAAGGAGTTGAAAATCTACGATAATAAACTAACGGGAGGTTCTACTGGTATATACGCATACAAATTTAATGGCAAGATAAGCATACATGGTAATACTATATCCAACATTCGTTACGGAGCGTATTTGATTCGTGTTCGTGAAGTTGATGTTAATTCAAACGAGTTTAAAGATGTCTCCTACAACGCACTAACGCTCTACCTCACTTCAAACTGCTCGATTTCGGAAAACGTATTTGAAGGTTGCAAGTGCGGTGTGTCCGTAAGCGACGTGAACGGTCTAAAGATATATGGAAATACGTTGAGGGATGTAAAGGACGGTTTAATCGTTAGGAGCTCTGAAAATACGGACATCTCCAGAAACAGAATCGAAGGTAGAGGTTACGAAGGTGTGAGAATTGATAGATGCGGTAACGTCAAATTGGAATCTAACGAAGTATTGGGTTACAGATTAGGTATCTACGGATTCTACAGTAGGAATGTTGTGTTAACTTCAAACGACATAAAAGACGGATATTCTTCCGTATACTTTTACAGATTCAACAACGTAAAGATTTTTGGTAACAATTTCGACAAGACGAGAAAGGCCATCTCTCTGTATTCGAGCTCCAACGTAGTCGTATCCAAAAATAAAGCTCGCGGATCTTACGTAGGTTACTACATGATACACTGTGAGGAGGTTACGTTAAGCGATAACGAAGTCAGAGGTTTTAGATACGGCGTCTATTCATACAGATGCAAAGGTGTTAACTTGAAATCGAATACATTCGAGTCCACCCGCCAATCCATCAGCATTATGAGAGACTACAAAGATACGATAGAGGGTAACGTTGTAAGGGATTCCAACATCGGTATATACATGTATAGAGCCCATGAGAACGTACTAAAGGACAACGCGATCGAAAGTAACGACTTGGGTTTAAGGCTCTACCGTTCAAGTGGCAATTTGATATACAACAACCTGTTTAACAATACGCGGAACGTTGATGTAATTGGAAAAGATAAGAACTCTTGGAACGTCTCAAAAACTTTGGGTATAAACGTGGTAGGCGGTAAATATATAGGCGGAAACGCTTGGTTATCTCCAAAAGGAAACGGTTTCAGTCAAACGTGCGAAGACAGAGACGGAGACGGAATTTGTGATAGACCCTACGAAATCAATAAGTGGAATGTCGATTACCTACCACTCAAGGTGAGGTGATAGATATGAGGCGGGAACTCGTTTTACTTTTTCTGATAGTTGTTTGCTTTGCGTGCTGTTGCGTATCCCCTTTTAAGGGTGAAAAACCTCAAAACAAGAATGTCGTGCCAACCGCAACACCAAAGAGTGACCTTGCCAAAAAATTTAACAGTCAGATTACTCAAGCCTTGAAATCGGTTTTCGGGGATGCAAAACTGATCGAGTCCTTTGAAGATGATGGATTCATACACCTATCGTACAAGCTACCGAGGGAGACCAAACCCGAAGACCTTAACAAATTAATAAAAATCCTTGGATACAGTATTGAAGATACCATTTACAACGGGAGCGACGTTTTGCTGACTACAAATTTAAATGGAAAGACTTACGAAGTGCACATTCTTCTCTTAAACGACACCGTCGATATTGACATCGAATCAAAAAGTTAAAATATACAATTTCGAAGAGCTGGAAAAGGATGAAGAAGTTCGACGTGATTATAGTCGGAGCGGGACCAGGAGGGCTATTTGCCGGCTATAAGCTTGCTGGTAAAATGAACGTGGCTATTTTTGAAATGGGGAGGGATATAGAAAAGAGGAAGTGTCCGAGCGACCTCTCTCAAAGCTTTTGCCAGAAGTGTAAGCCGTGCAACATAACCTACGGTGTCGGTGGTGCTGGTGGACTGTCTGACGGAAAGCTGAACTACCCCCTACCGGAGTATCCGTCGAGCTTTACCGTCGGAGGAGATTTCATAGATTTGGTCGATACGGAGTATCTGCTGAAGAAGATGGAGGAGGTTGACGAGATATTTTTAAAGCACGGTGCTCCTAACGAGGTTTACGGAACGGACAGAGAGAAGATAAACGAATTTCTGAGGAAGGCAAATTCCGCCGGTATAGAGTTCGTTCCGCTGAAGCAGAGACACGTCGGAAGTGACGAACTGCCGAAAGTCATAAAGAGCATAGAGAGGTATCTGAAGGAAAACGGTGTCAAGATTTACACGAGGAAAACTGTGGTTGACATAAATCCCAAGGAGAAGGTCGTAACGCTGAAGAACGGTGAAAAATACGGATACGATTATCTGATAATAGGCGTTGGAAGAGGTGGAGCGGAATGGCTTGAAAGATGGGTCAAGAGGTATGGTATAGCGATTAGTGAGAGGGCGAAGTTCATAGACGTAGGAGTTAGGGTTGAGGTTCCAGCTTCTATAATGGACGAGATAACGTCCGTAATATACGATCCAAAACTTAGAATTTTAACGAAAAGGCACGACGACTACGTTAGGACATTCTGCACATGCCCGAGGGGTTGGGTAATAAGAGAAGATTACGGCGACTTCTGTTTAGTTAATGGGCACAGCAAAGCGAAAGAGAAGACTAACAACACAAACTTTGCCCTTTTGGGACATTACGAATTTACGGAGCCTTTCGAAGAGCCAAACGATTGGGGTAGGGATTTGGCGAAGATAACCACAAAGCTTGGAGGGGGAAATCCGATAGTTCAGAGGTTGAGGGACTTGAGGCTGGGTAGGAGGAGCACGGAAAGGAGAATAGCGAACAACCGCTTGGTTCAACCAACTTTGAAGACCGCAATACCCGGTGACATAAGCTTGGCGTATCCGGGAAGGGTGATAGACGACATAATGGACGCCTTGGAGGCTCTGGACAAGGTGATTCCCGGAGTAGCTGATGACTCCACTCTGATATACGCTCCGGAGATAAAGTTCTACTCCCTAAAGCTGAAGGTCAATTCGGAGATGGAGACTAACATTCCAAACGTTTACGCGATAGGAGACGGAGCTGGAGTTAGTAGAGGTATCGTAGGAGCTGCAGTAACTGGTTTAATCGCCGCTGAAAGCATTTTGAGGAAGGCTAAGAAACTATAAATTTTTATTTTTCGAATAAATTCCGAAGTTTAGCACCTCATCCTGAACGTAGCTCTTTCCAAGCTTCAAAGCCAACTCCGCCTTTTTAAGCTCTCTCCCCAGATATCCAGCGTGATCCAAACGTGAAATCAAGCCCAACCTTATCACCGTATCTATTATCTCCTTTGCGTTTTCACCAACAACGGTTACACTCTCGTGCTGGCAGTAAATTCTATCTCCAACCCAGATTCTGAAATCCCCTTTGGGGTCTCTAACGAATTCCGAAGGCTTAGCCTCAACAACCTCCCTAACTTCGAAACTCTCTCTCCTAATTCTCTTCTCCTTGAAGACGAGCAAATCGAACCCCAAATCCTTGGGCGGGATTTTCTTCAACTTAGATGCCTTTGCCATGTATGTAGATATTCTCAACTCCCTAACGCTCCCCCTCGTCTTGTCACTTGCCTCCGTTGTGAATACGAGTTGGCAACCTATCTCCTCAGCTATGTAAGTCAGCAAGGCGTTTATACCGATCGAATCCGCATCGAAAAGTTCCGTAACGTTTCCAACACCCATTAAAAGAGGAACATCGCTCCTACTTCTAAATTCGTGGTATCTCATCAGAGATTCGAAAACTCTAATGTCTAAGAGGGGATCTGCTATAACCCTATCCGTAAATCCTTTAGCAGTATCAACCAACCTCAAAAGTCTCTCGACATCCCTATCTACAACGACAACAGCCTTATCCCTCACCAAATCCAAGCAGTTTATGTTTTCGTGGGATACGCTCATGATCATGTCAACCCCATGTTTAACACCGATTTCGATGGCCTTTCTGTTAAACGTATCTATACTCAAAGCCTTGCAGTGATCCCTTGCAACCTTAACGACCCTTTCAACATCTCTCGAATCGAAATCTATCGGGATTCCCAAGTCTATTATGTCCGCTCCGCTCTCCAAGTAGTAGTTTATCCTATCGATCAAGCTGTCGTTGTCCAATTCCGTCGCATCAACTATCTCCGCAACGACCTTTATCCTACCTCCCACCCTAACGTCGCCTATGTAGAAGTAGCATTCATCTATCGAATCAACCAACCTAACGCTCTCCTCAGCCTTATTCAAATTCAAAAGTCTGCACGCCGGAATTTCGTGAGAAAGTTCCAATTCTTCGATCCTTTCAAGGATGTAGGGCAGATCGGAGTAATGGATTGGCCCCAATCTAACCTTAACGCCTTTAACCCTCTCAAGCTCCTTCCAATTTCCCTTAGCCATCCCCGGAATTAAAACCAAATCGTATTTGCTCAAATCCAAGTCTTTTAAATGGTTTGGGGTTAAAAAGCTTGCAACATCCACATCTGCAACGTAAACGTCGCATCCATACCTTTCCGCAATTTTTCTAACCTCCCTCTCCGCAATCCTACCAGTTACGAGCAAAATCCTCATTTCAACCTCTCAATACCTATTACCGCCTTTACACCCTCTATGTTCCACTCCTTAACGAATCCCCTCTCTGGTTTTCCGAAGATTAAGCTTTTTGCTCTCGTTTCCCTCTTTATGTAATCCTCCCAACCCTCAACAAGCTCCTTTGGAAACTCCACGGTAACGTTTATGAACTCCTCGACATTCAGATTCATCTCCTTCCTCATCTCCTGAATTCTTCTGACCAACTCCCTCGCAAAAGCTTCTCTCTTAAGCTCTTCATCTAAAACGGTGTAAACGTAAACCCTTCCCTTGGAGAACTCCTCGAACTCGTATCCCTCTGGAATTTCGTATTCCACTATAACCGCATCCTCTATTCTCTTTCCATCGAACTCTACGGTTTTGTTTTCTGCAATCTCCCTAAGCTCGTCCTCGCTCAAATCTTTCAAGAACTCCGCAAACTCCCTAACCCTATCCTTCAAAATCCTACCGACGACCTTGTAGTTGGGTTTGACGACTATCCTCTTCTCGAACTCGTCAACGACTTTAACGTCTTTCACGTTGCACTGGGACTTTATCACATCTTTGAGCATTTCTACTGCCCTTCTAACCTTTTCATCCCTACTTTCAACGTAAACTACTCTCAAGGGCCATCTCAACTTTCTCCTACCTTTTTGCCTTGCACTGCTTACCGCTTCAAATATCTCCCTTGCAATTCTCATGGCACTTTCAAGCTCCTCATCTATAAAGCTCTCATCTGGTTTCGGATAGCTCTCCATGAAAACGGATTCCTTTCCATCTCTAAACTCCTTCAAAAACCTCTGATAAACGAATTCGGACAAGAACGGTGCGAACGGGGCGATTATTTTAACGGATTTCTCTATAACCCTCAGAAGGGTTAGATATGTTGCGATCTTTAGCCTATCCTCGCCCTCAACCCATACGCGAGGTCTTACAAGTTGTATGAACCACCTGCTGAAGTCTTCGACGACGAAATCCAAGAATGCCCTAACGACCCTATGAAGGTTGTAATTCTCCATTTCTTTACAAGCTAACCTGTTCAAGCTCTCAAGCCTTGAGAGAATCCACCTGTTTTCGTAATCCTCTATTCTCTTCAAAGCGGATTCGAAATCGCAACCGAATACATCCCTAATTTTCTCCTCGGTGATCATGTCTTTATCCAAGCTCATGTACGTGTAGGCGAACCTTACGGCGTTCCAGAATATGTTCAGCATTCTCAAAACGTTTCTCACTTCGCTCCAGCTGAACCTCAAATCCTCCCAAAGAGCGGAGCTAAGGACGTAAAGTCTAAAGGCATCGACCCCAACCTCCTTAATGACTTCATCAGGCTCAACTACGTTGCCTAAGCTCTTGCTCATCTTCCTTCCCTGCTCGTCCAAAGTGAATCCGTGCATCAGAACGGTTTTGTAAGGTGCTTTCCCAAAACTTATAACGCTCGCACCCAGTTGAGAGTAGAACCAACCCCTCGTTTGATCGTGTCCCTCGGTAATAAAATCTGCGGGCCAAATCTTGAAGAACTCCTCGTCTTTGATCTTTAAGGGATAGCCCAAAGTTCCCCAACTAGCAACACCACTGTCGAACCAAACGTCGAAAACGTCCTTGATCCTACGCATTACTCCACCACAATCGCATTTGAAAGTAACCTCATCGATCTTGGGTCTGTGCAGATCCAAATCGTCCCTCCAAGGGACTTCGTTTATATCTCCTACAACCTTCCACTTCCCGCACTTCTCGCATATCCACACTGGAATTGGAATACCCCAATACCTCTGCCTGCTTATACACCAATCCTTCGCATTGCTCACCCAATCCTTAAATCTCGCCTCTCCAGCCCACTCTGGAATCCATCTAACCCTCTCTATCTCCTCAAGCATCTTGTCCTTAAGTTTTGAAATGGCTAAGAACCACTGCTCAGTTGCCCTGTATATTATGGGAGTTTTGCACCTCCAGCAGTGCCCGTATCTGTGAACTATGGTTTCGGCTGAGATTAAAAGTCCCTTAGCCTTCAAATCCTCTATTATGACCTTGTTTGCCTCGAAGACGTGCAATCCCTCATACTTCCCGGCTTTACCGTCGAAAACACCTCTATCGTCAACTGGATTGAAAACTTCCAACCCCTCCTTCAAACCCAATTCAAAATCCTCCAAACCGTGACCTGGTGCTATATGAACACATCCAGTGTTTTCGTGTGCAACAAAGTCAGCGTTGACAACCCTATGTTTCTTATCCCTTTGAATCGGAACTTCATCCGATAAAGGATGCTCGTATTCCAAACCGTAGAGTTCTTTACCCTTGTAAGTCTCTACAAGTTTCCAGCTGTCGTAGGCTTTGCTCAAAACGTTTTCGGCCAAGTCCTTGGCTAAGATCAAATACTCCTTCCTACCGTCTTTAACAGCCTCAAAAAGACCGTATTCGAAATCTGGGTGAACCGCTACGGCCATGTTGGCTGGCAAAGTCCAAGGCGTTGTAGTCCAAATAACTATGTAGGTGTTTTCCCTTCCCTTTATCGGAAACTTAACGTATATCGATGGGTCTTCCTTATCGGCATATTCAACCTCAGCATCAGCTAAAGCGGTTTCGCATCTCGGACACCAATTAACGACCCTCAACTTCCTCTCAAGTAATCCCTGCTCATAAGCCCTCTTTATAGTCCACCAAGCGGAGTTTATGTATTCTGCTTTAATCGTCATGTAGGGGTTTTCCCAGTCCATCCAAACCCCAAGCGCTTTGAACTGTTCGGTCATAGCGTCTTTGTTCTTCAAAGCGTATTCGTAGCACTTCCTAACGAACTCATCTATACCGTATCTCTCTATATCTCTCTTGGTCTTGAATCCGAGCATCTGCTCGACCTTAACCTCTATCGGCAAACCGTGCATGTCCCATCCCGGGGTATCTGTAACCCTGTAACCCTGCATTCTCTTAAATCTTAGAATTGTATCCTTTATCACCTTGTTCCAAGCGGTTCCCAAGTGAATTCTACCGGTTGTGTAGGGTGGGCCGTCAACGAAGAAGAAGAGCCCTTCTCCCCTACCCTTAACCTTCTCGTATATCTTGTTTTTTTCCCAAAACTCCCTCACTACTCTCTCCACTTCGTGAGGAGAATAAGCGTTAGGAAACATGAAAACTTAGCTTCAAACACTGTTTAAAATTCTATCGAATCAGCGGGTTCGATTCATCATCGCAAGGCTCAGCGTAGAGCAACCTCATCACCTCAATGTTGTTTCGTGTAAAGCATAAATACATTTACGGCAAGATTGGTTATGCCCGCTACGATCGTTGTCGGTGGTTTTTGGGGTGACGAGGGGAAGGGAAAGATAATATCCTACATAGCCCACAGCGATAGGCCCAAGATAATAGCGAGGGGTGGTGTTGGTCCAAACGCTGGACATACGGTTGAGGTTAATGGGAAGAAGTTCGGTGTGAGAATGTTGCCATCTGGTTTCGTTTACAGAGACGCAAGGCTTTTGATCGGTGCTGGTGTCTTAGTTGACCCAAAAGTTTTCCTCAACGAGCTCGACGTTCTCGATAGGGATTTCAACGTCAAGGGAAGGGTTGGTGTGGACTACAGGTGTGCGATAATAGAGGAGAGACACATAATGGAGGATAGGGGTGACGAGCACTTGAGAAAGAAGATCGGAACGACTGGAACGGGATGTGGCCCTGCGAACGTCGATAGGGTAAGGAGAAAGGCGAAACAGGCTAAAGACATACCGGAATTGAAGGATTACTTGGCCGACGTTCCTTTGGAGATAAACACCGCATTGGACGAGGGTCACTTCGTCTTGATAGAGGGAACTCAGGGTTTCGGTCTAAGCCTATACTACGGAACCTACCCCTACGTGACTTCAAAGGACACCACCGCATCTTCGATAGCTGCAGACGTTGGAATTGGACCTACGAGGGTTGACGACGTCGTAGTGGTATTTAAGACGTTTCCAACGAGAGTTGGGGAAGGGCCTTTCCCGACTGAGATACCTCAAGAGGAGGCGGAAAGGATGGGAATAGTTGAATACGGAACGGTAACGGGTAGGAGGAGGAGAATTGGACTTTGGGACGGAAAGATGGCGAGATACTCCGCAATGGTCAACGGGGCCACTCAGGTTGCCATAACGGGTATCGACAAGCTCGATAGAGAATGCTACGGAGTCACGGAGTGGGAGAAACTTACACCAAAAGCCAAGGAGTTTATAGAGAGGGTTGAAGAGGAAGTTAAAGTTCCAGTCACCTTGATATCCACCGGTCCGGAACTACACCAAATAATAGATTTGAGGAGGGAGAAGCTATGACTTCCTCTTAAAAAATTTTGTGAACCTATCCAAAAGTCCCTCCTTATCGAACTTCAACTCGTTAAGAACGCTCAGTACCTCCTCTATCTCTTTTTCATCTGGAGGTTTTATATCGTATCTCTTAACTATCTCGTCTTTATCGAGGGTAAACTCAACCTTAATTCTGTCGTCAACGTTTAAACTTTCCATTTCTTTCAGCGTAACCTTTGCGGGAAACTCGAGGTAGTATAAGGCGGAAGCTCCTTCGAACTCTTCTCCGTTCAAACTCACCTTGGCACCAACGATCCTACCGTCTTCCACATACACAATCGCGGTTCTGTCCTTCCCTATACCTTTAACCACACCCGTAAAGTCTTTTAAATTTAGTATGAAGTCTTCGAAGTTCTCAGTTTCCATAGTTTTTCCTTCCTCTTCTTTTTCTTCGACTTCCCTTTCAACCACCCTTTCGGCTACCTCCTTAACATCTTTCTCTACTTCTTTCGTTTTTCTTTCCTCTTCACGCTCCAGTTTGTAAGATTCATCGTTCATCGAGTAAATCGATTCCATCTCTTTCGAATCTACGGAATAAACCTCTACAACCGCGTAATCTACATCGGAAATTACCTTCAATATATCCCTACCTCTTACTGATCTCCTCGACTTAACGAAGTCCACCTCACCCATCGTGATCCTACCGTCTTCCACGACCATCGACGCTTGGTATATGTCGTTCGAGTCCTTCCAATATACCTTCAGATATCCCTTTCTAACCCTATCTACGAAATCGAGAGGTTTTCCCCTGTAAATTCCTACGAGCTTACCCTTCGGAAGGATCATAGGCTTGAAGCTATCTTTTCGGCTGCTCTCCTCATCTCTATTCTTATCAAACCGAGGTTAACCTTCGGCTCCGTTATCACGCTGAGCATAGCGTTTTCTCCAGCATCTATAAGGAGTATCTTTCCCCTCTCCCCTTCAACCATGACCATGTCCGCTTTGTCTCCCAACAACCTCTCCATAGTCGTTGATCCGGAACCGTAGGCTGCGGCAATCATCGCAGCTGCCAACTCTGCATCTATGCTCCTATCCGCGCTCTCAAACTCTATGACGAGTCCGTCCTTTCCCACTATGGCGACACCCTTAACGCCTTCAATCCTCAACAGATCCGCAATTATGTTCTCAAACATACCGCATCACCTCATATCTCCCCTTTCAACCTCTCCAGCCTCTTCCTAATCTGGCTCAACTCCTCCTCCGTAACTTCAACTCTCGTATTCACCTCTTTAAGTTTATCGCTGAGAGTTTTAACCTTGTATCCGAGAACCCCGTTTAAAAACAAGCTTATACCCAACAACGTGTAAACCGCCGTTAAAGTGTCCACGGTATCACCTCCTCCTGAATATACTCAAAAGCCTTCTGAATCCGCCACCCTTCTCCTCCACCTTAACCTCCACCCCCGCAATTTTTCCGGCCAGCTCCAGTATTGCCTTCGATGCGGGACACTTCGGATTCCTTATAACTACTGGCTGTCCGAAGGCTGCAGCCTTCCTCACTTCGGGATCTTCGGGAATTACCGCCAAAACTTTGCCGTCGAGAATAGCCTCTATCTCCTTCTTGGCAATCTCAACGCTGAGCTTAGTAACCCTGTTAACGACTATACCGAGCATTCTCGCTCCGAGCTTTTCCGCAATGTATTTCGTTTTCAGGGCATCCGTTATTGATGCGATCTCCGGATTTACTACGAGTAAAAACTCGTCCGATGCAGCCAAAGCGACTATCGCACTCTTTTCGAGGCCGGCGGGTGCATCGAGTATTATGAACTCCGCCATGTCCAAGAGGGCCATGAGAACTTCTTCGAGTCTATCAGGATTCGCCTTCCTCAAACCCTCCAAAGATATACCTGCTGGAACTATCTTAACTCCCCCGGGTCCCTCGTAGATCGCTTCCGATACGTCCGCCTCCCCTGCCAAAACGTTTTGTAACGTCACGGGTAAACCCTCCATACCGAGTATGAGCTCGAGGTTTGCCAGAGTTATGTCCGCATCCATGACTATGGTTTCTCTCCCCATCTTGGCCAAAGCCACTCCTAAATTTGCGGATATCGTCGTCTTTCCCGTCCCACCCTTACCGCTTGCAACGCAAATAACCCTCGCCAAACTATCACCTCCTGACGATTGCCACGTAAGAACCGACAACGAACGCAAGTATAAACGTTAAGGCCAACTTGGAATAATGATACAGATTTTGAATTACTTCGAGAGTGCTTTCGAGGTAGTTCTTGTCACTCTCTAACTCTTTCACCTTACTCTCAAGTTGGGATATCCTGTATTCGAGTTCGTTTATCTCACTCCTCAATTTGGAGTTTTCGTTCTTCAACTTGGCGGTAAGGTTTACGTAGTCGTCGAGTTTATCCTGCAACTCCTCGTTTTCTTTCTTCAGCTTATAAATCGTTTCGTTCAACATTTCAACTTTCTTCTCCAGCTTCTTTTTCTCAAGTTCAAGCCTAACGGTCGAATTCCGCAGATAATCGTATGTGGGCTTCAAAACCGTGAAGTTGTAGGATTTTCCATCCGCAATTATGGAGTAATTTCCTTCTTTGCAAGAGTAAGAAACGCAAATCGTGTAGTTACCGCCAGTGACGTTTATCAAGTTGCTGTTGTAACCGCAAAAGTATGTGCAGTTGTCTAACAGCTTTAAAGTTCCGTTTCCCTGAACCGTAACGTTTACAGTTCCTCCGGGGTAAGTTGCGTTGTTTAGAAGGACAAGGGTTATCAGGAGCAGACCTATCAAGTTTTCACCTCCATAAACCTCCTTATCTCTTCTCTAATTCTATCTATCTCAACGAATGGGACGTCTCTTGTTGTTTGAATCGTGCATATAACTTCGGGTGTAACTTCAAACACGCACATCTTGTAATACTTACCACCTATTATAACCTCCTTCGATTTTAAAATTCCGCCCACATCCTTCAATATCTCCGGAGCCAAGGCGGATATCTCCTCGGGATCGTCCAAAGTTGACGCTATCGGTAAACCCTCGTATGTTGAGAGCGTCACCTCCGAAAGCATATACTTGTCCTTCAAAAATCTGACGAGATCACTAAAGTCCTTAGGTTCTTCAACCTTTTCGACGACCTCTTTCGGTTTGACTATGTCCCTACTTTTGGAGACTGTCTCGACGCTTACAACCTCTTCCTCCTTCTTTCCCACGATCAACCTCGTAACGGAGTAACCAACGACGACACCTAAAAGTGCGGAAAGGGACATATCGATGTAATTAAACACGTTATCACCCCACGTTTTTTATAAATTCTTCAAAACTCATGTTGTCTATCCTTTCCGCGAGTTCGAAAATCTCTTCAACCTTTTCAAGCTTTAACTTCATCTCCAACCTTTTCAATAGGCTGTTTTCATCCAACTTCACGGCACCAACGTTCCTCTTATCTATTTGAACGGTCACGCTACCTTCGTCAAACTTCTTGAAGTATATGGCCTTGCCGTTGGTGAAAATGATCGCTTCTTCAAACTTACCTTCAAGAAATTCCGCCAACTTTCCAAGCTCTTCGTTTCCGTAGATTTCGCCGTCGAATCTCACAACGTATCTCTCTATCATTTCAAATCCCTCAAAGCTCTCTTCAATCTGTAGTAGGTGACGCCCACACCGTTCCCCTTCAAAGCTACCGCAAAGCAATCATCTTTTTTAACGACTACGAACTCCCTACCGTCCCTTTTAAATATACCCCCTTCGAACTCAACCATATCGCACAGCTCCTTGACGTCTTCAAAGACCTTAACGACTTCAGCTTTTTCTTCCTCGCTTAAGCCGTAGCACCGAATACCCTCGCAAAAGATGCAGAACCTTATTCCGTAGTTTTCGTAAAGCTCCTTAAAATCCCTCATTTAAAAACCTTGAGATGTGTTTGGGCAAACCCTCCTTAAGCTCTTTGAATTCTTCGATTGCCCTCTCCACGTTGACGCCGTTTACATTGGGTATATCGAACCAGTTCTTGGGAACCATGTATATCTCGAAGAATCCAAGTTCGTATAGCCTGCCCATCAATTCGGAGTTCTCCTCGTTAACCTTTAGTGGCTTACCGCTCAAAGCCATCTTCACCTCTTCCTTCAAGTCGTATTCCTCTTTCAGAATCTCCTCTATCTTTTTAACTATCTCTTCCCTATCCTTTGCCTTTATCTCAATACCTGGAACCTTGTAAATAACCTCCAAAAGCCCCTCGCTTTTTAACCTTTCGACCAAATCGTTCGACACACCCGTTTCAGTATAGAATTTAATTAAATCTTCCTTGTCAGTTCCCTTCACCGCTTGAACTATCTTTATTCTGCCAAAAAGGCTTAGAGCCTTTTCCCTTAGTTCATCATTTTTAGCTCCGATAAATATTGAGAAGGCAAGTTTTTCAAGCTTCTTCAGAATTTCGTCATCGAGATCGGTTTTAGCGGTTTTGAGTAGCATACCTCCACCTACGTCCTTGGTTTCAAAATCCGTCTTGATTAAACCTGTTTTCGGTTCTTCCTTTAAATCGCTCACATCGATTGCCCCCGTAATTTCCTTCACTTCTTCAAGCTTTCTCTTCTTTCGGAACAGCATTGGTTTCACCCCTCAGTGGGTGGAACAACTCAGACAGGGATCGTATGCCCTCACTATCATTTCGAAGTTCTCTTTGCCCTTCTTATACGTTGCGGTCAAGTCCTCGTTTATGGCGGTGTTGTTTATGGTCGTCGGAACTATCAGATTGGCCCTCCTCACCAAACCCTTCTCGTCAAACTCATAGTGATGTATCAAAGTCCCTCTCGGAGCTTCGACAACCCCAACGCCCTCTCCAGCTTTGGGTTCAACCCTCTGCCTTATTTCACCACCTCTAAGGTTACCCATTATCTCCAAAATCTTCTCTATCGAGTAAACGATCTCCACGAGCCTCGCGTAGTTGTAGAGGAGGGTTTCGTGTCTAATATCTTTAAATTCTTCCGAAAGCTCCCTTGCCAAGTCGGTATCAACCTTCGTTAAATTCAACCTCGCCAATGGTCCAACTCTGCAAACCTTCCCCCTCAGGTAGGGGAACTTGGTGAAGCTAAAGCTCTCAACCTTTTCAACCAAGTGCTCCGAATACTCGTTAAAACCGAACTCGAAGATTTCACCGTCGTAACCCACCAAACTTTCACCGTAGAAGTCGATTACACCTTTAGAATTTAGGGAAAGGTATGCGGTCTCGTTTAAAACTTCTCCCTCCTTCAGAAATTCGAATTTGTCCAAGTTCTCTTTAAGCCCGTTCAAGATCGTTTTTAATTCGTTGGAGTAGTCCCTATCCAAGTCCCTCGCGACTCCTCCCACTATGACCTCTGGATGAACTGGCCTTACCGCAATCCTGCCAACTATCTCGTTCGCAATCTTCCTCATTTCGACGCCCAACTTCACCAAATCCTTGGGAACTCCCTCGAAGCTATCTGATTTGAAGTAGTCGGGTAAAGCTAAGAAGAAGATGTGGAGGGCGTGGGATTGCAGGGTCTGTGCCAAAAGCAGAATTCTCCTCAAATCTTCAACTCTCTCTGAAATCTCTATTTCGAAGGCGTTTTCGATAGCCCTCGCACTCGCAATTGAGTGTGATACGGGGCATATACCGCAGATCCTTGCAGTTATCATGGGAACGAACTCGAAACTCCTTCCCTCCAAAAACTTCTCAAATCCCCTGAACTCCAAAACCTTGAAGTAAACCCTGCCGTCCTTAACCTCTATCACAGCGTTTCCCTCAATCCTCGTAACGGGTTCGATTATCATGGAATCACCTCACACGAACCTCTCAATCTTCTCTTCGATGTAAACGCTTTTAACGATTTTTTCTTCGACGTGTATCCCTTCGTGTTTTATGGCATCCGCCCTACAAACGTATGAACAGCTCAAACATCCTATGCATCTCTCCGCATTCTCGACGAACGGCTTGTTGTTTTTGTTGATTATAACTCCCGTAGGACAGACGTCAACGCACTCCAAACACCCTACACACCTATCCTCGTCTATCTCAATTCTTATCAAGCCCTACCACCCCTCCTACCCTTCCTTATAACCTCCTTAATTCTCGAAACGAGCTTGTCCATCATGTCGCTCGTGAAAACGAATGCGTAGATGCTTGCAACGTCGTTAAACTTAACGTCAAAGCCAGCAATCCTTTCAATTCTGTCGTGTAGCTCAGTTAGATAGTCCTTGCAGGGCATGACCATCACCTTGTCCGTTGGACCTCTGCAACCCCTACACGGAACTCCCGCCTTTGTGCAGATAGCTCTGCAACCACCCCTCGTAACGCTACCCAAGCAGACGTAACCTTGGCTGAGAAGGCAGACCTTCGGGTCTGGAAGTTCGGTTTTCTTTATGTTGTCTATCTTCGTGTGAACGACAAGCCTACCGCATTCGGCACAAACAGGATAATCGTGCCTTTCAACCCTTCCGTTCAAGATTCCGTCTATGAACTTCGATATGAGTTCTGGTGTTGGAGGGCAACCGGGGAGGTAGTAATCCACCTCAACGAATCTGTCTATCGGATAGGCGAAGTCCAAAAGTTTGTAATCCAAATCCCTTCCATAGATGTCTTCAATAAGCTTCTCGGGCTTGTATATGCTACCCATTCCAGATATACCTCCCAAGGCGGAACAGCTACCGAAGGCAACCAACTTCTTCGCCCTTTCCCTCGCTCTCTTGAGCACTTCGAGTTCGTGCTCAGTCCTTACCGCTCCTTCAACCAAAACGACGTCGCAGTCTGGAAGCTCCCTTGCATCCTTGATGAGAGGTGCATAAACGACCTTGTCCGCAATTTCGAGCAACTTCTCGTGCGTGTCGAGGAGTGCTATCTGGCAACCCGAACAAGATGCGAGCTTAACTATTCCGATCTTCATGATACCACCAACCTCTTGAGACAGGCGTTTGGGCCCGCGTGGATCAAAATCAACCTAACCTTCCTCCCAAGATGGCTCGATATTATCGATTCTATGTAACCGTGGGTTACCTGGCATAAAGCACCCCCCTGCTTCGTGCAAACGGTGTAGTGGGTCTGCCTTATGGGGCAACTTCTGAATATCACGAGGTATTCGTTGTCGCTCAACCTTTCGAAAACGTCAACCCACCAAGGCGAAACCTTACTCATCTTCTCCAGGCAATCCTCGACGCTCTCGCACTCACCGACATCCATAACCTCACTCATCTTCCTTCCAGCTATGTAGCATATCGTTTTTGCCCAGTCACCGCTGAAGAGTTCGAGCGATCTCGTCAGAATTGCCAGAAGTAACATCCTATCCTTAACGTTGACGACCTCCTGCATCATAAAATCCTCACCTCGCAGTTCTCGCAAACAACCTTAACTCCGACGGATTCGAACATCTTGGAAACGAAGCCCTTTATGAAGGGGCATATCGTGTTCTCCTTATCCAGAACCCCCTCCTCAATCAAATCCCTTACGACGCACTTCCTAACTTTGATTTTGTCCCCAGAAACCTCGAACTTCAACGGTATGAAATCCTCGATCTCCTTTAAGAGTCCGTCAACGTCTTCAGCCAAGCTCCTCTTTGTAGCTTCGTTACCGAAAACCCTGCCAGTTGAGACCATCATTCCGTTGTAGCTTTTCCAAAACTCCTTTATTGCAGAGTCCACTGCGATAATTATGTCATCTAAAGACTTCAGAACCGAATCAAGCTTCATGGTAATGTGTTCGTGATTGATATACTTAAGATTTACTTATTTTGATATACTTAAGATTTACTTATTTATAAAAAATAAAATTTTTCAGCATGTAAGTTTAACTATCTTTCTTAACTATCTTTGCGACGAAGAAGCCCGATGTTTTGTGCTTGTGGGGGTAGAACCTTCTGCACTTACCTATCTCCCTATCAAGTTCCCCGTAGTTCGGAATGTGTGTTAAAGCCCTTTCTCCCCACTCTATCTCTTCAATCCTAACGTTGAAGTTCTCGAGGACGTATTGAACTACGAGCTCGTTCTCCTCTGGAGTTAAGGAGCACGTGGAGTAAACCAAAACTCCCCCTGGTTTCAAGCTCTTTAAGGCTGAGGTTACCAAATCCCTTTGAAGTTTCGAACAGAGCTCTATATCCCTTCTACCGCTGATCCTCTTCCTCTCCCTATCCTTGTGAATGACGCCCTCTCCACTACAGGGAGCGTCCAGAAGTATCTTATCTACCTTTATTCCGAGCTTGTAAAACTTCGTTGCGTCCATGTGAACGATTGCGGTATTCAAAACACCCATCCTGTGAACGTTGTCAATTAGAGCTTGAATTCTATCTTTACTTGCCTCTACAGCAATCAAAACTCCCCTGTTACCCATGAGCTGGGCCAAAAACGTCGTCTTTCCCCCGGGGGAGGATGCGAAATCCACTACAACATCGTTCGGTTTGGGATCGAGTGCCAAGGGTGGAACGCAAGAGCTCTTCTCCATAACGTAGTAGTAGCCCATGAGGTATTCTGGAGTTGCACCTACGGAGTATGGCTCCCTCAAGACCTCGTAGCAGAACGGAACTTCGGTCTTCTCGACCTCGAAACCCCTCTCCTTCAGTCTCTCAACCAACTCACCTTCATCTATCTTTATAGTGTTGACCCTTACGTGCTTGGGAATCCCCCTCTCCATAGCCTCTATAAGCTTCAAGGTCTCCTCTATCCCAAAGAAGTTTATCCACCTCCTCACTATGAATTCGTTGTAACCGTAACGCTTCGCAATTTCCCTCGATTCCCTCGTCGATGGGTAGTCTATTACCACGGATTAAGTTAATATTTGAGGGTTTAAGTTTTTGTAGTGGAGGAGAACCCCTTCGTCAAAAAGTGGAGGAAGGGAATGAGGAGGATTGCATTGGTATATCCAAACGCTTACGCGAGCGGAATAGCCAACATAGGGCTTCAATACATCTACGCCTACCTGAACTCTTTGGAAAACTGCATATGCGAGAGGTTCTACTTGGACGTTCACAACTGCTTGAGGAGTTTCGAAAGCGGAACTCCACTAAAGGATTTCGATTTGGCCCTCTTTTCCCTCCAATTTGAAGAGGATTACTTCAACGCCGTAAGGATTTTGAGGGAGAGCGGTTTTAAGGGTTTGAAAGTTGCAGGTGGTCCCTGTGCCATGATAAATCCCAAACCCATTTCGAAGTTCTTCGACGCCTTCGTCGTTGGAGAGGTTGAAAACTCGAAAGTGTTGGATGTTATAGCAAACGCCAAAACCGTTGAGGATTTGGAATGCGAGGGTATTTGGGTTAAGGAGGGGAGGGTTAAGAGGATTTATCCCAAAAAGCTGGACTTCTATCTGAACAGACAGATAATTGCAAACTCCGTTTTTGGGAGGTGCCTCATATTGGAGGTTGGGAGGGGTTGTGTAAGGCGTTGCAGGTTTTGCGTCGTCAGACAGATATACTCACCGCCAAGGTGGAGGGACGTGAGAATTTTAATCGAAACAGCTGAAGATTACAGGGGTTTCGTGGATAAAGCTTGCTTGGTTGCCCCTTCAACTTTAGACCATCCGAGGATAAAGGACCTTTTATCGGAGTTGGTCGGTATGGGTTTCACCGTTTCACCTTCATCCACGAGGGCGGACAGGTTGGATGAGGAGATAGTAGAGATTTTGGTTGAAGGGGGGTTGAGAAGCGTAACAATCGCACCCGAGGCGGGTAGCGATAGGATTAGGGACGTTCTGAACAAGGGCTTGAGCGAGGAGGACATAATCAACGCAGTTAAAATCTGCAGTGAAAGGGGTATCAGGAGTTTCAAGTTCTACTTCATGATCGGGTTACCCAACGAGAGATTTGAGGACGTCAAGGGAATAGTTGAGCTCGTGAAGAAGGTAAGGAGTATGAAGGTGGACGTGTCGGTTTCGATAAATCCCCTCTCCCCAAAACCCCATACACCGCTTCAATGGTGTCCATACACGGGCTTTGACGACTTTAAGGAGGGATTCAGAGTTTTGAAGGAGAGAAAGAGATTTCTAATCAGGGAGCTCTCCAAGCTGTGCGAAGTCAACATCGAAAGCGTTGAGAGGTTTGCTGTTCAGACCGTTCTGTCGAGAGGTGACACGGATGTATGTAGGTTGTTCGATTTCAAGCCTAATTTGAGGGCGGTAGAGAAACTCGGATTAACGAAGTATTTGAAGAGAATACCCTTGGAGGTTGAGCTTCCTTGGGATTTCATAGATCACGGTTACAAAAAGGATAGATTGGCTGAGGAGTTCATTCGAGCATGTGAGTTTCGAAGCTGAACTTCATTTCCGCCAGCTCGAACACCCACCAGTCCTTAAGCTTTTGAGTTTTTATGTCGAAGATTATCGGGACGGTTTTGGAGGTTTTCGGGGGAATCATCATGCTGACGTTGTTGTATCCCTCCCCCAACTCTATACCGTTAACGTCTATAACGTAGTGGGTCTTACTGACGTATATTGGCACCGAGTTTTCGTTCTTTACGTTTAAGAAAACTGGAGTGTGTTATTTAAAGTTGCCCAAGTAGAAGAGGTGGCTTCTGCATGAGCAGTCGGAACAGCCAAAACCCTCAACGCATTCGAATCCGTTAAAAAGTTTTGCAAGTTCGCACTCTTTCCCGTTCGGAAGGAGAAAAACGACAACGTCGTCCGCAACGGTGGTTAGGTAGTCTATGTGCCACCTCAGCTTTTTGTTCCTTTTGAAGTGCCTCGCAACCCTACCGATCAGAGAGTTCATACCGCTTCCCACGTATGCATACCAGCCAGCTTTAAAGTCTACAAAACCGAGCTTTCCAATCTTGACCCTCTTGGGTTCTTTGAGCATCAAAAGTAGAACGTAAGAGCCTTTCATCTGGGCTTGAATCTCAATATCGCTGCAATCCCACCGAAGGCATTTAAGAGCATTGCCCCCTCTTCGCTCTCAGTTGAGAGTATCTCCACCTTTGCACCGCTCTGTTCGGCGAGTTCCGAGAGTTCAAGTATTACGTCTCTCCTCTCGACCTCTTCCATCTCGACGTTGCAATCCTCGCAGATGACCTTCTTCGTAGTTTCGTCTCTCAAAGTCACTTCCTTCTCCTTACCGCACTTCGGACATCTGTATCTAACCCTCTCCAACCTTAGACCCTCACTCAACAGGAGAGTGTCAACGGCACCCATTGCCAGATACCTTCTAACCTCGTCCTCTCCGTAAGCTGCAAGGCCGTCGTTCACGACTTCCTTCAAAAACCTGCTCATCAACCTCTTCTCCCTAACCAGATCCAACTCGTGCAGTTTATCCTGTGCCTTCTCAACGAGCTCATACAATCCGCTCTCGTCGGTGTAACCCACGTCGAAAAGACCTATAACCTTCCTCTGCAACTCGTGATGCAGATACTCACCCTTGTAAAATTCTTCCTTGGTTGGGGAGGGACCTCCAATGAGTATGCCCTCCAACTCGTCCTTGTGAGGTAGAAACGCTTCGTTTGCGGAATCTCCGATCCTCTTGTAGAACTCGTGAATCGCAATTTCCCTCAACCTTTCAAACCTAACGCTACTCTGACCTCCTTGCCTGTGCTTACCGGGAACGTTCGAAGTTTTGTAGTCCAAAACCTCTATCCTCTTCCCTCTAAGCAATCCTATCGTCGCTTCTCTCCTGTCCAAAACTATGAGTCCGTAAACCTTCTTTTCTTTGAGCATTTCCTTTAAGGGCTCCAAGTAAAACTTCGAATCGCAGTGATATTTATACAACGGCACCGGCTCTGGGGGGATTATTATCTCCGTTACCCTCTTCTGCTTACCGTCCTCCTCAACGACACCACTGACTATTACCATCCCGTGCTCGGGAGGTTTTTTGAACATCTTCAGCCTCTGAAGTATAGCTTCAAGCCCACCGATAACGTTTACCCTCGTCTGCTTGGACTTTATGTTTTCAGCCTGGCTAAGCTCACTCCTGAGCTGGCTTACGACGTCCGCTATATTTTTATCTGGAGGAATGTAAAGTGTAATTAGCTCGGTGCCCCTACCCTTATACCTCTCAAGCTCCTCCAACTTCCTCTTGAACTCATACATCAGCTTTGAGGTCATGTGTGACGTTCTTCGACATCACTATTTATAAATGTTGACCAAAGACCCTCCTCTGCCACATCCTAACTGCCCTCAAGAAATCTATCTTCCTAAACTCTGGCCAGCAAACGTCGCAGAAGTAGGCCAAGCTGTTTGCGGTTTGCCAAGGTAGGAAGTTTGAAAGCCTCTGCTCCCCTCCCGTCCTTATCAGTATGTCCACACTCTCGTATCCGTTGTCGGAATACAGGAATCTCTCGATCAACCCGTAATCTATGTCATCGGGTTTAACGACTCCGTTTTCAACCATCTTGAGAACCCTTTTTACCGCATCCATTATCTCCTGTCTCCCCCCGTAAGCTATGGCTATGTTCAGAAAGTGCTTTCCGTAACTTTCGGTAACCCTCTCAAGCTCTTCAACTACCCTTTGCACTTTCTCAGGTAGCAGTTCTTTCTTTCCAACTACCCTAACCCTGACCCTGTTCTTGTGGATTCTCTTGTCTTCGATCAGCCTCCTCAACTGCTTCTCCATCAGCTTGAAGAGATTTCTCTTCTCCTCTTCACTCCTCCTGAAGTTTTCTGTTGAAAAGGCGTAGGCTGTAACCGTTTTAATTTTAAGTTCGAGGCACCACTTCAAAACCTCTTCGGCCTTTCTCGATCCGAAAACGTGACCCATGTGTGGAGGTAAACCCAACCTCTTGGCGAACCTCCTGTTACCGTCCATTATAAATGCCACGTGCCTCGGAGGAGGATAGCTTTTAACCTCCCTCAACAACTTCAGCTCGTATAGCTTGTATACGGGGTTCATGAGAACTCCCTCAGAACGGATTTCACCAACTCTATGAACTCGGGTTTTACGTAGTATCTGTTCTTCTCGCCCATCTCCGTCTTCACTATTCCCAACCTCGTGTTCATCAATCCGAGCATTGCCGAAATTCCCCTCAGGTTGACGTTGTATCCCTTGGATTTCAGTATCTCGTAAACCTCAACGGTTGTGTATTTTTTTCCGTCGCTCATTATGCTCAAAACTTCCCTTCTGATACCGCTCCTATCCCTTTTAAGGTAGTTTATCAGTCTCTCTCTAACCTTCTCTATCATAGCGGGTTTACCTCTACCACTATCCTCTTGAATGTCGGATACCTCTCGATTATAAAAACGTTTGTTCCGAGTCTCTTCAACTCATCCAAGTGTCTTTCAACAAATTCGACCGACGTCTCAATTCCACCTTCGACAACGACGTAGTCAACGTTGGCTTTCAAACCCTTGGAATCCAAATACCTTTTAATCCTTTCAACGTCTCCTTCGACGTATCCGCATATCACGGTTCCCTCTCTCGTCACAATGTAAAAGTCTGGGAGGTTCTTGGCCATTCTGATCAACCTCCTTCTCAGTTGTGCTCTATCCTTAAACCTTGCACTGCAGTAGTGGAACTTCTTCACCCTCTCAGCGTAAACCCTAACTATCTCATCGCAATTGGAACATCCGTAGTGATCGTTCGGCTTGAATCCCCTCTTAACGAGGTTTTCGTAGTTCGTGGAAGAGAACTCCAACTCGTTTAGGTTCAAAAACACGTCGTGTTTGTTGGCAATCTCTACGATCTCCTCGCTTACGGCAATTGAGGGAATTTCGAAGCCAACATCCATACCCATCCTTTTGGCAACCCTTATCGGTTCTTCGTAGGCCTTCACGTTCTTCAGTTCTGGGGGATGAAACCTTACCTCGTCCAAATGCTTCAACCTGCTTAAAACCTTGTAACTTGCTGGAATGGATGTGTAAAGATGGCTGTGCAAGTCTTTAAAAGTTTTCAGAAATTCTATAACCCTATCCAGCTTTAACAGGGGCTCCCCTCCAGTTATCGCTATCCCCTCGGCGGACATGGCGTTTGCTTCATCTATCGCATCCTCCATACTCTTAACCTCCCTCTCGTTAGCAAAAACAACGTCTCTGCCTTTTCTATCCTCGGAAATTGGACAGTAGAAACAGTCGTTGTGGCAAATACCCGTGATAAAGATTACCATCTTCGCCCCTCTCCTACAGATTCTACATCCCTCGCTCAGGTAACTGTAAAAGCTTCCTGCCTCTATCCTCCTAAACCTCACGTAGCACCCAAAAAATTCGATAGTGATAAAAGTTACCCCGACCACGAAGACCTATGGAATTGGAAGAGATTAGGGTTGCGGTCCTGAGGATAGAGGGAACTAACTGCGAAGAGGAGACTGTCAAAGCCTTTAAAAATCTCGGCGTTAACGCTGAAGCAGTTCACTTAAAGCAGTTCTACAGCGATACGATTAAGGAGAGCGAACAGAGAAGCCTCTTCGATTATCACTGCCTCGTAATTCCCGGTGGATTTTCGGCAGGAGACTACGTTAGAGCTGGTGCCATACTCTCCGCAAGACTGAAGAGCGTTTTAAGAAGGGATTTGGAGATTTTTATAAGGGAAGGATATCCCGTTTTGGGAATATGCAACGGCTTTCAGGTTTTGGTGGAGTTGGGTGCCTTACCGGGATTCGATGAGGACAAACCAATTTCCGAAAAGCCTCAAATGGCTTTAACGGTAAACGAATCCGCAAGATTTGAATGCAGACCCTCACTCTTAAAACACGAAAACAAATGCGTCTTCACGAACTTACTCGATTTGGGTAGGATCGTTATGTTCCCCGTAGCCCATGCGGAAGGTAGAGTGGTTTTTCCGAACGATGAAGTTTTGGACAGGCTCGTAGAGAACAGACAGATAGTCTTCAGATACGTAGATGAAGAGGGGAAATACGCGGGCTACCCTTGGAATCCCAACGGCTCTGTATTCAACATTGCGGGGATATGCAACGTCAAAGGAAACGTTTTTGGATTGATGCCTCATCCAGAGAGGGTTTTCTGGGGTTACCAGCAGGGTAGGGATGACGTTTACGGAGACGGGGCGATCGTTTTTAAGAGCGTGATAGATTATCTAAAGAAAAACTTTTAAAGTTCTGGGTGTAGTCTAAATCGCCCGTCCGCCATGCGTCCCCCGAGCGGATGAGGGGGATTCCACAGGACGGGCTACATCAAACTCTCAGCCAAATCCCCAAATATCGGAAACTTGTAGTATTCTCCGTTGTAAGCCTTATAAATTCCGACTATCCAGAGTGCAATTGCCACAACGTTGACGAGTCCAGAGACTATCCATCCGACGAAGGGGACGAACCTCGAAATCCCCGCCAGTATCCAGAGAGAGACGAAGGTTACAGTTGATTGCATCGCATGAAACCTCACGAAGTGATCCCTCTCAATCAGTAGCAGAACTATGCCACTTATTGGACCTAAGAGGTATGCGAAGGCACCCTTCAACCTACGGGACATGACTGCAGTCGGTTGCGATCCTTTAAATACTTTAAGACCACGTTGAGAACATCACTCTTAACGGTCTCCAAATCCCTCTCTGCATCTACAACGACGACGTTGTTTTTTATACTTAGAAATATCTCCCTAACCCTTCTAAGGAAGTCCAGCCTTTCAAACCTCTCCCTTCTTCTATCCTCAATTCTCTTCAAAGCCACCTCCGGGCGGACGTCCAAAATTATCACCAAATCGGGCTTGGGAAATCTCTCGTTCAACCTCCTTATGTATTCTATGTCTATTCCCGAGGCTCCCTGATAGGCTACGGTTGAGTAGTAGTATCTGTCCATAATGACGATCTTACCACTCTCAAGTGCTGGCAAAACGTTGTTTCTAACGTTCCACTCCCTATCCTTCAAAAAGAGTTCGAGCTCCAAATGGGGGTTTGACTTTCCACTCCTCAAAAGTTCCCTAACCTTTCTACCGTATTCGCTCTCGGTAGGCTCCTTTAAAAGAACTACGTCGTATCCCCTCCTCCTCAACTCTTCGAAGAGATACCTTGCCACGGTGGTTTTCCCAGCCCCGTCTATTCCCTCTATCGCTATCAGCATCCAACCATCTTCAAAATTTGTTAAAAGTGCTCCGGCCGGGATTTGAACCCGGGTCACGGGCTCGAAAGGCCCGTATGATTGGCCGGGCTACACCACCGGAGCTAAAGGTTAAATAGAGAAGGGTGTTTAAAATCCTTTCGCTACTCCAACCACGGCATCATAGCCCTAAGTTTGGCTCCAACCTTCTCTATCAGATGCTCCCTCTCCATCTCAAGAAGTCTGTTGTAAACTGGTCTTCCAGCTTTGTTTTCGAGAATCCACTCCCTTGCAAATTCACCAGTTTGTATCTCCTTCAAAATCCTCCTCATCTCCTCTCTAACCTTCTCGTTTATTATCCTCCTACCCCTCGTCAAACCTCCGTATTTTGCGGTTTCACTAACGGCGTTCCACATCTTCATCAGACCTCCCTCGTATATCAGATCGACTATGAGCTTCAGCTCGTGAAGGGCTTCGAAGTAGGCAACTTCTGGCTGGTATCCGGCCTCTACCATCGTTTCGAACGTCGCCTTTATGAGCTCCGTAACTCCGCCACACAGATCGACCTGCTCTCCAAACAGATCGGTTTCCGTTTCCTCCTTAAAAGTTGTCTCTATAACTCCCGCTCTCGTGCAACCTATCGCCTTCGCGTAGGCCAAAGCTACTTCCAAAGCCTTTCCAGTGTAGTTACGATGGACAGCAATTAAGGCTGGGACTCCCTTTCCCTCAACGAACATCCTTCTAACCAGATGTCCCGGGCTCTTAGGTGCAACCATTGTGACGTCAACGAAATCAGGAGGGACTATCTGGTTGTAGTGGATGTTGAAGCCGTGAGCGAACATCAACATGTCTCCCTCCTCAAGTCTGTCCTTAACCAACCTCCTGTAAACCTCCGGCTGAACCATGTCCGGAATTAGGAACATTATCACGTCTCCCTCTTCAACGGCCCTTTCAACCTCCACAACCTTCATTCCGTCTTCTTCAGCGGTCTTCCAGCTCTTACTCCCCTTATAAAGTCCGACCACCACCCTCACGCCAGAGTCCTTCAGATTTAGGGCGTGAGCCCTTCCCTGACTCCCGTAGCCAAGAATTGCGACCGTTTTGTCTTCGAGATGGCTCAAGTCCGCATCTTTATCGTAGTAAATCTTCGCCATGCCACCAAATTGCAAGGATTATTTAAATCGTTTTCCAATCCTTAGCATGGCTCTGATCGAGGACGTTATAGAGCTACTTGAGAGGGAGGCTTTGACTGCAAGAGAGATCTGCTACAAGTTGGGTTTGGAGCCTGAAAGAGAAAAGGAAATCTACGCTCTTATGGATAAAATTGCCAAGATCGTCAGGAGAAAGGGGAAGAGGCTAATGATGATACCTCCGAGATGCAAGAACTGCGGATTCGAGTTCAGCAAGTATAAAGCGACCAAGTGTCCAAGATGTAAGGGCGAGAGGATAGAACCCGCAAGGTTCACGATCAGATGATGAAAACCGCTGTCGCTACGACGGTGGTGTATTTCTCAACCCTCGCCTTGGCGGTAACGTTAAAAACTTTCGAGGGTTTAACGTTGAACGCTGTTTCGAGCATGAACCTCGCGTTATCTTCAGCGTATCTCCCAACGTCCTCGTCTTCATCGCAGTAACCCATGTATTCCGTTATGTAGCCGTTTAGGTTTTTGTCCTCCGGAAGTGCGACTCCTATGCTTGCGTAGATCGTTTTCCCTTCTTCGTTGCTCGTAAACTTCGCCATAACGCAAAAGACTATCTGCCCGGGCTTCAACTCCTTCAACCCCTCCTCTCTGCTGACTTCGATACAGTTCGGTGGGTATATGCTACTGACCGGAACGAGGTTAAACTTCTCTATTCCGGCGTCTCTCAAGGCCAATTCGAAGCTGACGAGTGCATCTTCATGCCTTCCAACTCCCTTCGTGAAGAACACCTTTTTCGGTAGGAGCATCAAACCGATAACGCTCAAAATCGATATTTAAAGGTTTTTAGAGTATCCCTATGGGTGACGGGTAGATCGGTTTCGAATCCGTATTCTTTAAGGAACTTTTTTAAATTTTCTATCCAAACTCAAAGCCTTTATTCCGAGTCTTTTTGCGGTTGCGCAAAGTAGAGCATCAAATACATCGTTCCAACCCAGTTTAATAGAGTTGTATGCGAAGTCATCGCCTTCTGGTGGGATTAAGTTAATTTTACCGCCGAAAATTATCGAATTGAAGCCTTCCACAGCCTCTTCAGGAAGGTAGCATAAGCCTCGGCCACCGTTGCCGGGATAATTCTCGAGTAGATAAATTCTGTCATCGCTTTAAGAGATTGTGAAAAACGTTTTCAGAGCGTTATAAGCCTTCGGTATTGTAACGTCAAAAGCTTTATAAAGGGATGTAGCCCTATCTTAGAGTAGCCCTATCTTAGATAAGCCCCACCCAAGATGTGGGAAGGGAAAGCCCAAAAGGGTGGAGCTTCGGCAAAATAGATGTGCGGAGTTCCGTTCCCCGCGAAAGCCCTCCAATGAAGACGGGAGGAGGGAAGGTTCTCCGCTACTTTTGTGACTTTTGTTGCATTCGTAGCGGAGAACCAGAACGGTGCGTCTAACATCCTTACTATCCTCTTAGAGCAAACGTTTTCAAGTTAAAGTCGGAACCGCAATTATGGGAATAATAATTCCGAGAATGGAGGTGCACGAAATTGAGAAGAAGGGGTGGATTCTGCTATACGGCAGAAGGAAGGTTGGCAAAACTTTTCTCGTTAGGAACTTCGTAAAATACACGCACTACTTTTTCGTGGAGAGAGCTGGACCGATTTTGATGGAAACGGATCACGGCTTTAAAACCATAGACTACGAGACTTTCAAAACACTAATTTACGAATTACTCAAGAATGATAGAAACGTTATAGTCGTGGATGAGTTTCAAAGGCTACCAGAAGACTTTATAGACCTACTACACTTTGCCAAGGAAAAGAGTGCTAAGCTAATTTTGCTCGGATCGAGCATGAGAGTATTAAAGAACGTTTTGTCAGCGAGAAGTCCCCTTTTAGGCTTGGTAAGGCCAGTTAAACTCGACTTGATAAGACCTTCAGACATGCTGAAAGTGTTCAATGATGTTGAGGAACTTGTCTTCCTAAGGGATCCTTGGCTGATTCAGTTCTACGATGGGAATGTAAGAGATGCCGTAAAGGCTGGATTTGCGAGCGTTAGGGGTCTTGTCGGAGAAATATTCCTCGAAGAGGATAGGGAGCTAACGGAAACTTATGAGGGGATATTGAGAGCTTTAGCTGTAGGAAACGTTTTTCCCAAGGACATTGCAAGTTTTCTTGGTAAAACCTCAAGTGACGTCAAATCCTTCCTTTCAAACCTTCTGGAAATGGGACTCGTGAAAAGAATAAAAGTATAAAGAAAAAGTGGATCTATAAGATTGCCTCACCCGTGATGGATCTCTTCTACTACCTCGATACAAAATACGGCATATCGGAGCTGAATATGGATAACAAGACTTTTGAACGGGTTTATACGGAAAAACTATCAAAATACTTCGAGGATTTCGTGAGAACAGCTCTATCTGAAAAATACGGTGGAGAGGAAGAGGTCATGCTTTCTCCAGGGGTGGATGCCATTATAACCGTAAGGGGTAAAGCGGTATGTTGTGCTGAAGTGAAAATGAGAGCTGGAAAGAAAGACTTAGAGTTACTTAGATCGAAAACGTCTAACTTGGATTGCGACAAGTTGGTAATCGATGCTAATACTATTGTTTATCTGTTTAAGTCGAAGTAACTTTCTTTTAGTCGCCAGCATCCAAAACACATTCGATCGCAAACGATAAATAGTCTTGATGTCAAGTAGGGATACCGCCGTTACGGCTGGAGAGGGTATAGGCCCGCAATGAAGTGCCGTCGGCAAGCCGCCAATTACACAAGGTGATGTTCATGATTTGGACGGTCTTGATACTCTCAATTCTGATAGCGATAATTGCAACCGCATTCTCTCTAACTATCACGCTAAACTACAACAGATTTCAGCAGTTGAAAAACGGAGCCGAAGCTACACTGAATCAGATAAGGGTCGCTTTGAAGAAGAGGCTTGATCTAACGAACGAACTCCTCGAAAGCGTCAAGAGTTACGCGAGGTTCGAGAGAGAAACCCTTGAAAAGATAGTAGATATGAGAACTAAGGTTTTGGAAGTTGTTAACGTGAAGGATGTGGAAAAGATCGAGAGGGATTCGAGGAGGATTCTTGGCAACGTTTTGGTTGCGGTTGAGAACTACCCAGACCTAAAAACTTCTCAAACGGTTCAGGAGCTAATAAGTGCCATTAGAGAGGTTGAAGACGAGATTGCGAGGCACAGATACACCTACAACAACATAGTTCAGGAGTTCAACACCAAGATAGATACCGTTCCGTCAAACCTCGTGGCGAGGATATTCGGATTCAATAAGATGCCCTACTTGGAGTTGGAGGATGTCGATGTGAGACCCAAACTGGAGTGGAGAGTATGAGCGAGCTTAGGGATTTAATAAAACTGATAGTTTTGGTCACATTAATAGGTGTTCTGGGTGTAGCTTTAACTCAAGTCGCCAAATCGATTCGATACGGTGGAGACTTAACGGTCGATTACACTGCAAACCTTACGATCTCGAAAGTTTTACTCCTTCAAGAGTCCTACGTTTACCACGTCAAAGCTTACAGATACAAGATGCTCTACAGGGTTTGGAATGACCCTTTAACCTTAAAGAAGGAAAACTTTCCGTGCATAGTCCTTAGAGGCGTCGGTAATAGTGCGAGAGACATCATATACGTTAAGGATTACTACGGGCGTGTGCACGTTTCAAATCCAGTTGCGTTAGATTTGGTTGAGAGGTTGGCCGAAAGGAACGAGATCGGTATAGTTTGCTCTCAATATCTGGAGAGCGGTAAGTTCTTTAACATCGGAGATTACAGTTTAAACGCTCTCTACGAGATATATCCACCCATCCAGACCGACGGTAGGTTCGATCACGTGAACCTGAAGTTGGCGAGTAATCACGCTCCGTATCCTTCGGTTAAGATATTCATCTACGATCCGAACCGCTCCGTTTTGAAGGTCTATCCTCACATGGACGATTTCAGGTTGAGGAGGGTTGAGGATGGCTGGACGATTGAAGGCAGATCGGCTGGTTTGGTTGAAGTGGAGTTAATACTAAGGCACGGAGCTATCGAAGGATTCTACCAGAACGTTTCGAACGTTTTGGACTTAACCGAGATGGCAAACGCCCCTTACTACATCAAGGAAAACGTGTCCAAAGTCCTCGAAATCTTCTACACCACAGTTGTTCTGGGATTTCCTTTGATTGTTCTCCTCGTTTACAAAAGATACGGTAGGGAGAAGCCGTTTGTCGTCCCAGAATACTTGAGCTACGTCCCGAATCCGAACAGAAAGCCTTGGACCGTCAACGTGGTGTTTACTGGAGATGCCATGAGAGGTGATAAAAACGCCTTCTTCGCAACTCTTTTGGATTTATACAGAAGGGGAGCGATAGATGTAGAGCCATACGAGGTTAGAGGTTTGGTTAAAAGTAGGAGGGAGTTGAGGATAAGGATTTTGGATAAGGGTAAGTTCGACTTGAAAGACGTTTACGAGTATAGGGTTTTGAGGTTCATTGAAAGGTATTCGGAAAACGATGTTCTCGACACGAGAAGGCTCAGGGAAATTGCGAGAAACAGAAAGATGTCGGATATGCTATCCATAGATTTGAGGGACCTTCTAAATTGGAGGGATGCGAGGTTTACAAGGCAATTCGTGGAAACTAAGGGTAAGAAAATCTTTCACGGCCTGACCCTTGCGTTCTTAATTCTAACGTTTCTGAACCTTGCGATACGTGGCGATCTGGCGATTCTAACCCTAACACTCCTTGCACAATCCCTGTGCTGTTCTCTGTCTCCATCACAGCTTTTGGGGAGGTGGAAGGAAGACTACTATAGGGAGAAGCTTGAGTGGGAATCCTTTAGGAGGTTCCTATCCAACTTGGCGATGATAAAGAAATACGCCCCAGAGGACGTGAGGGTTTGGAAGGAATGGTTGGTTTACGGAACCGCCTTGGGTGTTGGAGATAGGGTTGTCGAGGCCATGAAGAGCTTTAACATTGAGATTCCAGAGGTCAGATTTTACAGTTACTACCCCGTTTTCGTCACGACATACAGAACATCTATTAGAGCTTCTTCAAGCTCTGGAGGTGGATTCGGTGCTGGAGGGGGATTCGGAGGGGGTGGTGCTGGAGGGCGTTAGTTTTAAATACTTGTTAACTTCAATCTGGTCATGGTTAACAAGTATCTCAGATTCACGTTATCGTGTGCCCTCGCTGTTTTAACCGCGATAACTTCCCAAATCAAGTTTTACGTAGGAGCGATACCCTACACCTTCCAAAACTTCGCGGTGATACTTTCAGGCTTGATTTTGGGTAGATACGGATTTCTACCCCAGCTGATATACTTGGGAACGATAGCCTTGGGATTTCCAGCGAGTGCGAGGGGAGGTGGAATCGGAGTTCTATTCGGATACACCGCTGGTTACCTCTGGATGTTTCCAGTTTCCGCCTTTTTAATGGGACTGATAAGGGAGAGGGTTTGGAGGAGGGGAACCTTTAGGGAGTTGGTTCTCCTCTGGATCGGAAGTGTAGTTGCTGTAATACCCCTCTACTTGGTCGGATTCTACGTCTTCTGGATTTGGGTGAATGGAAGTGGTGGGCTTTTGCAGTGGTGTTTAAAGGTGGTTAAGAGCTTCGGATTGAACTTGAATCCGTTCTGGGCTACCTTCTTTGCAAGCGTGATGATTTTCGTTCCCCAAGACATCTTCATGGATCACGTCTTCGCAATTATAGTTTTCAAGCACGTCCACAGATTTTTGAAGGAGAGGGGTTATGAGATTTAAGAACGTCTGGTTTAGGGACGTTTTAAAGGGGATCGACTTGGAAGGTGAAAGGATTTTCGTTTGCGGATACAACGGATCTGGTAAAACAACGCTTTTGAAGATAGCATCCCACCTCCTGAAGCCCGATAGGGGGGAGGTTGAGGGAAAGGCCACGTATGTCCCTCAAAACGTCGATGACTACATACTCTTCAACACGGTGAAGGGTGAAATACTGATTCAGGCGGAGCATTCCGGAGTGGATACCGATAGGGCTTTAAGGATCGCGAGGGGTTTGGGTCTTGAGGTTGAAAAGAGAACTGATAACCTTTCGGATGGTGAAAAGAGGCTTCTGACCATCGCTTTGGCACTGATAAAGGGGGATAGCTTGGCTTTAGATGAGCCATTTGCCAACCTCCATCCATCGGTAGCCAAGAATATACTGAAGATTTTGAAGAGATACGAGTTTTTGATAGCGGAAAACAGGCTTGAGTTCTGCAGAGATTTCTTTTGGCTCGAAAACGGTAAAATCTCCGATCCGCCGAACTTCGAGTTCGAAGTTCCGAAGTGTGATCTGGGCGAAGTCGTTCTGAGGGTGGAAAACCTAACGTTCGGTTACGAGAAACCCCTGTTTAAGGACTTGAGTTTTGAGGTAAGGAGAGGGGAGATTGTTGCAATAGTCGGGATGAACGGTTGCGGTAAAACGACACTTTTGAAGGTGGTGGCTGGTTTTTTGAAACCTTGGAGCGGAGAAGTGACAGTGAAGGGCAGAATTGGAGTGTGCCTTTCGAATCCTTTCTATCACGTTCAGGAACCTTTGAGCTTTGGACAGGCTAAGGTTAAGGCGATAAAGATGGCTTTGAAGGGAGACGTCGTTCTCTTGGACGAACCTACCGCTGGTTTGGACGTTAAGAGGAAGTTCGAAGTTTTGAAGGCTTTGAGGAGGATGAGAAAAACCGCTTTGATGGCAACTCACGACCATGAGATACTCGAATTCTGCGACGACGTCATCGAGATTTGAACCGAGAACACTCTTGATTTCTGTCCTTCTGCTCAGCCTATCCCTTACGAGCTTTAAACCCTCAATAGCCCTCATAGTTTTGGTAGTTTCGACGACGTTCAACATCAAAAAGATAGGGGCCTTCAAGGCGTTTTTACCCGTAGTTCTCTCCTACCTTGCCCTCTCAACAATATTCGGAGGGATACAAAAGTTTCCCACCTTCGTCTCCCTCATCTCCCTTTCCCTGTTTCTCACCGACGTGAACGTCGAAGAACTTATCTCCGCCCTAACGTTCTTCAAAATCCCTCCAAAGTTCGCATACTCCATTGCCGTATCCGTAAGGTTCTTCCAAAACGTTTTGAGGGATTTCGAGGACTTGAGACATCTCAAGAGGTTCGAGGGTTTCGGCCATTTGGAGCTACTCAAGAGGTTGACGAACTTGGTAGTTCTTAAGGCCATCGCAATGGCGGAAAGCATGGAGTCGAGGGGAATAAAACTGAACAGAGGTGTTAGGATTCTCAGAAGGCCGAAGAAGATGGATATTGTATTACTTTTGATTTCGTTCTCGGTTTTTATCCTGAGTTTTGACGCCGGGACGGGGATTTGAACCCCGGAGCCCCGAAGGGCACGGGCTCTCCAGGCCCGCGCAGTGCCACTCTGCAATCCCGGCACTCAAATGTTATCGGTAGTCTTTAAAACCTTTTGGATGATTGAAGGCATGGAGTTCGTTAAGATGCACGGTAACGGTAACGACTTCGTTTTGATAGACGAGTTTGACGGCGTTAAAGTTCCAGAGGAGAATAAACCAGATTTCGTAAGGGCCCTATGCGATAGGAGGTTTGGAGTTGGGGGAGATGGGGCAATATTCGTTCAAAGATCGAAAGTTGCGGATGCGAAGTTCGTTTTCTACAACAACGATGGAAGTAAAGCGGAGATGTGCGGGAACGGGATAAGGTGCTTCGCAAGGTATATAGTCGAGAGGGGTTACGCGAAGGAGGGTAGGATTAGGGTCGAAACGCTTGCTGGAACGATGGACTTGGACGTTTGGTTCGATGGAAGGTGGTGGATAAGGGTGAACATGGGAAAACCCAAGTTTGGAAGGGAAGTTCCCGCTTTGAAGGACGTTTGGGGTGAGGTCTTTAAAATAGACGGGAGGGAGTTCAAGGTTTACGCTGTCAACACCGGTGTCCCTCACGCGGTGGTTTTTGTAGATGACTTCGAATTCGACTTTTACGGGGTTGCAAGAGCAATCAGGTATAGCGACCTCTTTCCAGAGGGAACGAACGTAAACTTCGCAAGGGTTTTGAATAGGAGGAGGGTCTTCGTTAGGACTTACGAGAGGGGTGTTGAGGACGAAACCCTCAGCTGTGGAACCGGGAGTTGTGCTGTCGTAGTTGTTGGAAATCGGTTGGGGATTCTCGACAACGTCGTCGAGGTTCAAACGAGGGGAGGGATGTTAAAAATAGAGGTTGACGATGAGATAAAGATGGTAGGCTCCGCGACGAAGGTTTTCGAAGGCAGACTTTTGGAGTTAGACTCTGAAAACTTCGGATGAGTTCGTCGTGAATGCGTTTCCGAAACAGACGTGGAGAATGAACCTGTATTTCTCGACATCGGGTTTGTCCTTGAAAGCGTCTCCGTGCGTGACTTCGACTATTTCCCCAACGTAAAAGACGTGGTCTCCCGTCTCAACATCCTTGTAAACCCTGCACTCCAAGTTCGCCTGACACTCCTTTATCGAAGGAGCTTTGACCTTTTTGGAAGGTACGAAGGTTACGCTTAGCCTTTCAGCCTTGTTAACGTTTGCTCCACTCACGGTTCCAGCAATCCAAACGTCCTTCAAGAGCTCTATCGTCGGAACCGATATAACGAACTCCCCGTATTCGTCAATGAGTTTCTTCGTGTATCTCCTGTGGGCTATTGCAACGCCCAAGAGGGGAGGATTCATTGATAGAGGCGTTACCCAGTCGGCGGTCATAACGTTAGGTCTCTCCAAAGTTCCGGAGGTTACGAGGAAAGTTCTCATGGGGTAGAGGTATTCGAGCACGTTCATGACAAACGTTTAAAGCACGAAAACTTAAGCTTTGCCGATTGACCTCCTCCCCATCTAAGGATGGGCTTTCGACACGGAGGCGTTATCCATGCGGGTAACGGAGGTTGCGGTCGAACCGCATGAGGGGACGGTCAAAGCCCCCGACGGAGCTACCCTTTGGGTAACTCCGTCAAGAAAGAGAGGGCTAAAAATTTATTTAAATCTTCCCGTGCTTCTCCCCGCTTTGAAAAGCGAGGTTTTCGCACGGAGGTGGTGTTATGATACTGATCGTGGGTGGTGGGCCTGCGGGGAGTCTTTCCGCAATTGCCCTGAGGGATCACGATGTTACGCTCGTTGAGGAACATCAGAGTGCGGGATTTCCCGTTCAATGTGCCGGGTTGGTGAGCGAGAACTGCTATAAGGTTTTGAGGAGGTATTCCGACTGCAAGTTGAAC
Organism: Archaeoglobaceae archaeon; assembly: GCA_027036775.1. Lineage (GTDB taxonomy): Archaea > Halobacteriota > Archaeoglobi > Archaeoglobales > Archaeoglobaceae > Archaeoglobus_B. Next base: position 105,453 of record JALWDS010000018.1, read on the forward strand.
GAGATAAGGGGGGCTATCTTTTCATCCCCAAACAAATCGGTAGAGCTTGAGGGGAGGGTTGGGGGAGTTGTGATAGATAGGAGAACACTCGACAGGGATCTACTCTTGAAAGCTTCGGAGAATGCAAACGTCTTCGTTAAGACGAAGTTCGTTGGCGTTAGGGGAAAAAGAGCCATTTTGAAGGGTTTGAAGAATGGGGAGATTGAATACGATTACATCATCGGTGCGGACGGGGTTTATTCGACAGTTTCAAGGGTATTCGGATTTGAAAGGCCCAAACTTTACTCCGCACTTCAGTTTAAGGTCAGGTTCGATTGTTTCAGCGAAGATTTGGTGGAGATATACTTCGGATTTTCGGACTACTTCTGTTACGTCATTCCGATAGACGAGTTTGCCGAGGTTGGAGTGATTTCAAGTCGAAATCCTTGGGACGTCATGAAGAGGTTTACGAGGTGGTTGGGGAAGAGGGTGAAGGGTGACGTCATAGAGGTCAATGCGGGAGCCATACCGATCGGACTCGTGAACTTCGTTAAGGGCAACGTCCTCCTCTTAGGCGATTCCGCCGGGATGGTCAAACCATACACTGGTGGAGGTTTATACTACATAGTTAAGGCGATTGAAAAGCTCTCGCACTTTCCTAACCTTAAGAGGATAAAGGAGAACTACCTGAAGGACTTGGGATTCGAATACAAGGTCGGTATGAAGGTGGCGAAACTATACGGGATGCTGGACGTTGAAGATTACGACCACCTAATCGAAGTTGCGAGAGAACACCACTACTTGGCCAAGGAGCTGGACATGGACAGACCTTCAACACTCTTTAAGCTTCTACCAGCTATTTTCAGAGTGGTTAAGAGGAGGAGGCTACTTCTAAAGCTTTGGAGGGTTTTGAGTTAAACAGTTATATACGCAGGTCTAAGTTTGAATGTGGAGTTCGTTCACCATCCGCTGATCAAGGAGAACACGATAGAAAGGAGGAGTTACCAGATAGCGATAGCCTCAACTGCCTTAATGCGCAACACATTAGTGGTATTGCCCACCGGATTGGGTAAAACCGTAATTGCCCTTCTGGTTATGGCCTCGAGGCTCTACAACAAAGGAGGGAAGGCCCTATTCTTAGCACCAACCAAACCCTTGGTGGAACAACATGCGAACTTCCTGAGGAGAGTGATGAATATAAATCCGAACGAGATAGTCGCTTTGAGCGGTGAAGTCCCTCCAGATAAGAGGTTTCAGCTTTGGAACAGAGCTAAGGTTGTCGTTTCAACTCCTCAAGTCATCGAAAACGACGTTATAGCGGGTAGGATCTCTCTCGAAGACGTGACTCACTTAACCTTCGACGAGGCCCACAGGGCAGTTGGTAATTACTCTTACGTCTTCATAGCGAAGGCATACATGGAACAGGCCAAAGACCCTCTGATTTTGGCAATAACCGCATCACCGGGAAGCGATGTGGAGAGAATAGAGGAGGTGTTGAAAAACCTCTACATAGAGGACGTTGAGGTTAGAACGGAGTGGGATGAGGATGTAAGGCCTTACGTTCACGAGAGGAAGATCGAGTGGATTAAGGTGGAGATGCCCAAAGAATTAAAAGAGGTCAGAGACTTGCTCAAAGAATGCGTCGAAATCAGATTGATGAGGTTGGAGGGGTTGGGGGTTAAGGCGAGGGGTTTGAGCAAGAAGGAACTTCTATCTCTCCAAGAGGCTTTGCAAAGTGAGGCTTACGAGAGTGGAAATGCGAAGCTCTACGATGCACTATCGATTTTGGCCGAGATACTTAAAATTCAGCACGCGATAGAACTGATAGAAACTCAGGGCTTAGATGCTCTAAGGCACTACCTGAGAAAGATAGTCATCGAGGCGAAGTCGAGGGGAGGGAGTAGGGCGTCGAAGAGCATAGTTATGGACGAGAGATTTAGGAAGGCTGTGATGAAGGCTTTGAAGTGTGAGATCGATCATCCGAAGCTTGAGAAGCTGAAGGAGGTAGTTAGAGATCAGTTAAATGCTAAGCCAGACTCGAGGATTATAGTCTTCACGAACTTCAGGGATACAGCTGAAGTCATAGCGAGGGAGTTGAACGAAATGGGAATAAGGGCGGTAAGGTTTGTAGGTCAGGCTAACAGAGAGAACGATAGGGGTTTGAGGCAGAGGGAGCAGGTTGAGATCGTTGAGAGGTTTAGGGCGGGAGAGATCAAGGTTTTGGTGGCAACTTCCGTTGGAGAGGAGGGTTTGGACATACCAGAAGTCGATTTGGTCGTCTTTTACGAGGCCATTCCTTCCGAAATAAGGTCCATTCAGAGGAAGGGGAGGACTGGGAGGAAGAGGGAAGGAAGGATAGTAGTTTTGGTGACCAAGGGAACAAGGGATGAGGCCTACTACTACCTGAGTTTGAGAAAGGAGAGGGCGATGTTCGAAAGGTTGAAGGAGTTGAAACACATCCTTAGAGGTAGGCAGAGAACTTTGGAGAGCTTTAAGAGTATCAAGGACGTTACTGTTTACGTGGATTCGAGGGAGATGAGGAGTGAGGTTGTTAAAAAACTCTACGAGCTTGCGAACGTCAGAGTCGGGAATTACAATGCGGATTACGTTGTGAGCGATAGGGTTGCTATTGAGAGGAAGACAGTCGATGACTTCGTGGACAGCATCGTTGACAAAAGGCTCTTCGATCAGCTCGTAGAGTTGAAAAAGAACTATCAGAAACCGATTTTGATAGTTGAAGGCGACGGACTGTATAGAAGGCTAAATCCGAATGCGATAAGAGGGGCCTTGGCAACTGTTGTGGTGGACTTCAACATCCCCGTAATATTTACGAAAAGCCCAGAAGAGACTGCGGAATTCATAGTTAGCTTGGCGAGGAGGGAGCAGTTGGCTAAGGGTAGAGAAGTTTCTCCTCACTACGGAAAAACCAAGATGACCTTGAAGGAGCAGATGGAATACGTCGTGTCCTCTATTTCAGATATCGGCCCGATCGTTGCAAGAAATCTCTTAGAGCACTTTCAAACGATAGAGAACATAGCAAAAGCCGACGTTGAAGACTTGATGAAGGTTCCAAAGGTTGGAAGGAAGATAGCGGAGAAGATCGTTAGGGTTATGAAAACACCCTACAGAGACGCTGATAAGGTGGAGGAAGTTTAAATCTACAGTTTTCGCATATCTGCAACCGTTTTCTTTAAAAGTTCTTTTTCTGTTTGAAAATAAGGGTTAGGTAAGGGAAGTAGAGAAAGAGGCTGAGTAGAGTAAAGAATTTTCCATACAACTCGTCACACTCACACCTCCAACATTCTCACTTGTTACCATAAATTTTATCAACTCAACGAGGCAATTACATTAATTTTTAAAAGCCCAAGAGTCAAGATGGGTGAACGAAAATGAGATTGGTTCGCTCGAAAGTAGCCTTACTGTTAATACTCTTGGTGATCTTGCTCGGGGTTGCAGACGCGAAAGTCGTGAACGTCCCTGGAGATTATAAAGATATAAAATCGGCGGTTGAGAATGCCAACGCTGGTGATACGATTTTGATTTCCCCAGGAATCTATTACGGAAGTAAAAACTACAGTGTAAGGATAGACAAGCCTCTGACGATATCTGGATACGGAGCGAAGATTGAAAGCGGTTACAACTATGGCTTTGTAGTAAACTCCAGTAACGTTCTGATCGAAGGAATACAGTTTAAAGGAAGAGCTATCAAGACGGAAAGCACCTCAAACATCTTAGGATTGAGTATAAAGGATGCAACATCAACGGAAGGAGATGCCATATTTCTTAACGGCAGAATAAGGGATTTGGAGATAGAGGACGTAAATCTGAATTTGAGCAACAGCGGAGTTGGAATTCTTCTCGATGGTTATTTTGAGGACGTTACGATAATGAACGGCATCATCAAAGACCCTTACTGGGCGGGAATTCAGCTTAAAAGAAGTAACACTGATTATTATTACAGAAACGTTACAATTGAGAACGTAACAGTGATCGGCTCTAACTACGACGGTATCTACGCAAACAACGTTACAGATCTTTTTATAAGGGACTCTGTCATCTCTGAAAGCGGTGATGATGGAATACAAGCTCAGGGTCTCAAAGACTGTCTGATCATCGAGGGAACTACCGTTTCCAATAGCTCAGATTATGGGATTTATCTGAAAGGTAGTGCCGAACTGCTGTTCAGGAACAATTCTGTATCTGAATCAGCAAATGGTCTTTACGCATATCAGCTGACCTCGGCGGAGATAGCGGGAAGCATTTTTTACAACAACACTAACTACAACACGAAATTATCGGGCGTTGGTGCTTCTGATGTCTTCTACAACACCTTTGCAAACAGCACACAATCCATTGTTCTTTCCAACACCTTTGCAAGGATACACTACAACAACCTGCTGAACAGCACCACAGCGATAGCAAACTATCAACGTCTGGAGATAAACGCAACTTACAACTACTGGGGGTTCTGCGAGGAGAACGCAACTCTAATGGCTGATAAAATAGATTCCCTCATATACGACGACGATGAATCCGGCAATGGAAGGGTTATATTCCATCCGTGGCTTTGCTCTCCTGTCAACGTTTCTCTCCCAGTGTCTTTCGCCAAGCCGGACATAGTGCTTGAAAATGTAACCATTTACTTCAGCGGAATTCTTGGTGATACTCTTACAGTAAACGCGCTTTTGAGAAACGCTGGAGGGGATAGCGGAGCTTTTAAAGTTGCTTTAATAAGTAATGGCACAGTTCTAAGCGAAAAGAGCATTCTGGGACTTTTAGCAAACGAAAGTGTCAGAGTTTCCTTGAGCTGGGTAGTTGATGAAACCGATAAGATAAACCTCACTTTAAAGGCTGACTGCTACAATCAGGTTGATGAAAGCAACGAATCGAACAACGAATACATCTTTTCGATCCACATCGAGAGACCAGATTTTGTTTTGAAAGACTTATCTTGGAGTTTTAACGGCAATTCTCTGCTTCTCACCGCAAACGTCTCGAACATTGGTGCCTCATCAAAGCTTAAAGTTCCTGTGGAGATTACAGTTAACGGAACAAACTTCACAAAGGTGTTCAGAAAATATATTTACGAGCTATATGCAAATGAGTCTGAAAGTATTTCCTTTACGATATCTAACCCACCATCAGGAAATCTAAGCGTCAAAGCTCTCGTGGATCCAGATAATATTGTTAACGAGTTGAATGAGAGCAACAATGAATGGCAGATAAGCCTGAATATCAGATACCCCGATTTGATTGTGAGAACCCTTGAGATGGATAGGCAACCCGTCTCTGGTGGAGAGGTTAATCTAAAGGCAGAAGTTGAGAACATAGGTGGCTCAGTAAACGACGCCCATATATGCGTTGAGTTTTACGCAAACACCACAAAAATCTCCAGGGTTTGCAAGCATCTAAGCCTTGCGGAAAACGAAACCGCTAACTTCACTACAAAATATTCGGTTATCCCAGGAAATTACACCCTTAAGGCTCTGGTTGATCCGAGCAACATAATATTGGAAGAGAACGAATCGAACAACGAGCTTGGAATTAACGTTAGCGTTCCGATGCCGGACTTTGTTATACAGTCTGTAAAGCCCCTTTACGATCTGAACACAACCGGATTGAGAGTTCCCTTTGAAGTTGAAGTTAAGAATGTTGGAGCGGATTACTACGGTATAGTTGAGGTTCAGCTTTACAAGGACAACCAAGAATTTTTAAGCATTGGTCATGGGTATTACTATTTCCACGGAATGAAGCATGGCGAAACCAAATCCCTGTGGCTCTATTACCCAGTAACACCTGGAAATCACACGGTTAAAATAATAGTTGATCCGAGGAATAAAATCCGGGAACGGAATGAGTCAAACAACGCTGTAAACTTCGAAATATACACACCGTATCCAGATTTGGCAATAAAAGATGTTGCAGTTCCTGAAAATGTCTCCGCCTATGAGAAATACAACGTCAGCGTTACGGTTGAGAACTCTGGAAAGGGTAGCGTGGTTTTTGTGCCTGGATTGGAGTTCACTCAGTATGGGAAATCTGTTTCCACGCTACCTGTATTAAAAATCAGAATAGGCGATCGCGATTATGAATATCCGCTTGAAGAAATAAAGGCTGGAGAGACCAAGATTTTAAACATCTCTTGGGTTCCCGGAGGTATTGAGGGTAATGTAAGTGTTGAAGCCTCTATTATCTACGATCTTGATGGAAATCTAAGCAACAACAGAATTGTAAGGAACTTTACGCTAAATGTCGTGAAGCCTGATATTGTAATTGAGGACGTGAACTATCCCAAGACTGTGGAGGACAAAGAATACGTTTTCTTCTACATCAACGTTAGCAATGTTGGGAAAGGGGTGTCAAGAGCGTTCTACATCACGATTCCGGGAATACGAACCATACCAGTTGGTTCCATGAAGCCCGGAGAAAGTGTGGTCTTGAAAGTACCATGGGTTGCAAGAGTGGGAAGATACAATCTTTCGGTAATAGCGGACGAGCAAAATCTTGTAGCTGAGGAAAACGAGTCGAACAACGTATACAACATAAGCTTCATCGTTAAGCCAGTTGAGAAATTTGGACTCTTTTTCACTCCAGCTTTGGCAATTCCCAATTCAACTGCCATTATAAAAGGGTATGTGATCAATTCCGGCTCCAAAGATGTAAACCTGACGTTAAACGCAACATCTCAATTCTCCTGCTCTGTGGAGCCAAGCTCATTGTACCTCCTGCCTGGGGAGAAGAGAGATATGATAGTTTACGTTAACGTCCCGGATAATGAATCCCTTGTTAACCAGAACGTGCCAGTAGTTATAACTGCCAACTCTTCAGGCAAGTTAAAGAACTCCACAGCCATTATTCGTATTGAGGATGGCACAAAAATCAGCGATCTCAGACCTTTTGGCAAAATAGCGAGCAGAAACGTTACAGTTAGCTGGAGGACTTTAGCAAATTCCTCGACCGAGGTTTACTTCAGAGAAGCAGGAAAAGGAAACTACACAATTGTTGAAGGTGAATGGGGAAGTTATCACGAGGTTACGCTGAGAAACCTCAGCTACGATAAGTGCTATGAGTATTACGTTGTAAGCGGAAATAAATACGGCTCCAGCCAGTCGAACGTAATGCGGTTCTGCGTTGTGAAGGATGTTTCATTCGAGAAGGACAGCTACTCCTTTAATGTGAGAAAAGACTATGATCAGCATTTCCAGATAAGGATAGTAAATTACGATTCATCTCAGCATAAAGTGAAGGCAAGCGTGATAAATCCATACGAAAATGTGCTTGCAGTCGGATTTGTTGGTGCGGGAGGGGATTACGAAGCTGTTATTAATCCTCATGCTTCCATTCTCCTTGATCTTGCGATTCACGCTCAGAGAGCTGATCCAGGAAATTACACTTTGTTCCTCAATCTCACATCAGATTCAGCATCAGATGAAGTTCCGCTTTACATAAATGTTTATAAGCCGGACTACAACTTCAGCTTGGTTGAAGTTTCCTCCGACCCTTACACTTTGGCGAAGAAGTTCAAGGTTGTAAACCATGGAGATGCAGTAACTGATTTGAGCGTAAGCGTTGTGGGTGATAATAGAGGTAAAGTAAGGATTGAACCTGAGATCGCCAGAGAGTATTTGAAAAAGAGTGGGGAAATATACTTTAAATTAGCCCCTATACTCTACGAGAACTTCAGCGAAATTAATGTCACCTTGATTGTTAGCGGAGGTGATCGGAAGATAGTCAGAAACGTAACCTTTGCTGTTCCTCAAGGGAAAAGGGTGTTTAAGGTCATACCCGGCTCCCTCAGCATAGAGTTTCTGAGAGTTTACGATAACGATGAAAATCCATACACGAATCCACAGGGCTTGATAAACTCTACAAGAATAGACAATCTCTCAGGCTTCTTCGCCGATATAGCTTTAAGAGTTACCAAGAATGGAAAACCAGTAGCTAATGCAGAAGTGACACTTTTCTTAGATAATGGAACAGATACCTGGAACTTCACGGGAAAGACAGATGTCTACGGGATAGTTCACTTTCTAATTACAGATGTTTCAGGGACTTACAAATACTGGGCAGAAGCTATGAACGGGAAGGTTAAGACTGAAATTAGAGAATTCACAGTGGCAGATGTTCCTCAGCTTGTTGTTCTTAGAGACATTAAGTGGCAGAAAATCTACATTGATGATTATCCAATTTCTGACGACAGCACTACATTAAAACCCATGAGAGACCTAAAGTTAACTTTTAATACCTCCGCCAATGGCGAGCCTGTTCTCTTCTTGAGAGAGAAGCTTCTTGGTTCAGTTATATGGGTAAGTGGAAAGAAGAACGGAAGCACTATAGAGTTCTACCCACCACCTTTGTATCCTGGAATTTATGAGGTCTCCGCAATAGTGCTTAATGGCAATGTGGTGCATGCTTCAGAGCAAAGAACCTTCATTATAGTTGACGCCAGTGGCTAACTTCACAATTCACCCCTCCAAACCAATCGTCGGAGAAGAGGTTACATTCAACGCATCTTCAAGTTACGATCCCGATGGGGTCATAGTGAGTTACGCATGGGACTTCGGTGATGGTAATACGACTGTGACGTCTGCCCCAGTAGTCAAGCATGTGTATGCATCTCCAAGGACTTACACGGTATCTCTAACCGTTACAGACAATTTGTCAGCTTCATCGACAGTCTCCAAAACGTTGGATGTGCTCCAGAAAGGAGACTTCAACGACAACGGTAGGATCGACATAGGAGATGTGGTTTACGTGGCTCACATGATTTTAAGGAAGATTCCAGAGGATACGAAAGCTGACTTTAACAATAACGGGAAAGTGGATATAGGTGATTTAGCTAAAATAGCCTATTACTTCCTCGGAAAAATCAACGAGCTTTAGTTCTATTTCTTTTATTCTATTTTTATTGTTTGAAAAAATTTTAAATTTTTCAATTAATAGTTGAACACTATCTTAAAGGCAATCTCGGAAGAAACTCCTGCAACCTCTATCAGCTCGTAAACCTCCTCTATCTCCATGAAGGATGATTGGTCACCCTGTATTTAAATTTATTCGAAATTATCTATAATTATAGTTGAAGAATTTAACACGATCGAACGTTAAGTTTTTGAGAAGAAGTAGTTCCACACCTCATCCTTCAGATGGTGGATGTTCTTAACCGCCCTCCCCTTACCACCTTTCATTTCCCTTCCGTCTATTAAGGCTATCCCCACCGCAATGGGTGTTAGCTTCTTTTCCACCGCAACGTAAACGAAATCCCCTGCCCTTACACTTTCATTCACCTCGACTATTCCCGGTTTCATGACGTCCGCACCTCTCATTACGTAGGGCATGGCTCCTTCATCAACTACTACCCGTCCGCCTTTTGGTTTCAGCTTTAGAACTCCGTAAACCGTGAAGTAGTATCTACCCTCGTATTCGAGTATGAGGGGTTCGTTTTCAACCGTAATGACGTTGATTTTGTCGAACTCGAACTTCTCCATCTCTCCTCTAATGGAAACACCGTAGTTCTCCTCGAAATACTTTGAAATAAGCTTGCACTCCTTCTTCCTCAGCTTATGGCGTTTCATGGTCAGTAAGGTGTGGCCCAACTTTCCTCATCCTTGTAAACCTTCTCGTCTATTATCATCTCACCCTCAACCAGAGGTTTCGGTTTTTTGATCGCTTCTATTCTGTATAGGCACGACTTATACCAGTTGTAGTCAACCTTTGCTCCCAACCTCTTAACGATTGGCAACTTATCCTGAAATCTGAAGAAGTTCTTCTCCTCCTGCGGATAGACGTTGAACTTCCTCCTTATGTCTGTAATGACGAAACCCATCTCGTGTATCATCTTCTGTATCTCATACCACTTCTTCCTCGAAGCTTCCAACGTCGTCAGTCCGAAGTAACCCGAGCAACCTTCACCTCTTAGAGTTGAAACCCCCCTCGACAGGAAGAGCTTTATTCCCGGGATAGTCTCTACCGGATCGGTTACGAAAACATCAAATTTGCCCCTCAGCTCGTCCGGAAACGCCTGCTGAACGTCGTAGACTTGAGCTTCAACTGGTAAACCCAACTCTTCGGCCTTTCTGTTTATGAAATCGATCAGCCTCTCGTCTATGTCGACGACGAAAACCCTCTTCGGAAATCCAGTTAAAGCCGAAGCCAAGCTGAACAGATCGTCGTCTCCAACTACGAATATTTCGGAGTTCAGAAGATCTCCCCTCTCGTAGAGGAACTGCACCCTCCTTACGACCCCGTCCAAGCTTATGAAACCCTGATCGTATTTTTCGATGGCCTCGGGCCTGTCCTTGGCTATCTCCGCATAATCCTTCAAGACATCCTCAAATGCTATCGTGTATCCGGTCCCTTCGCAGGACTTGCACGTGAAATCCCCAACTTCTTTAACACCCAAATCCTCGCAGAGCTTTAATCCCCTCTCGGTAAGACCTATCTTCCCGTTTTCGACCCTAACCACTCCTTCTCTCTCCATCTCCTGAATCAGCTCGAAGAACTCCGGTAAGCTTGCATCCTGTTTGTCTATCAGCTCGTAAACGCTCATGTCCCTTCTGTATAGGGCTTGGAGAATCTGATTCCTAATTCTTCGCATCATAAACCTCCCAATTTCCCCTGTGTAATTTAAAGATTTTTATTCGAACGTTCATCAACCTTGATGATTATGAGAGAGGCACAGAAGGGTGTCTTGAGTTTGCTTCTTGAGGTTTCCGCAAATCCAAAACCGGGAAACGTCGATAGGGAGCACGATCTCAAGAATTTAAAGTTCGAGCACTTCGTTCTATCTTCAATAGCGGTTTATCCGATATTTGAGGAGTGCGAAGTGAGAAGGGGTAGCATTGGGAGGAACTTCTTAAAGGCCGTAGAGGTGTCTTACAGGGTTTGCAAAACGAACGTCCACTTCGGTAGCTTCCTCCTACTCATACCCCTCATATGGTGCAGGGGAAACGTTAGTGCGGTTGTTGGGGAGTTGAAGAGGACGAGCTACGAAGATTCCCTCGCCGTCCTCAAAGCGTTCAGGTTGAGCAGACCGAGGGTCATGGACGTGAAGGAGATGAGCTTAAAAGAAGAGAACGTCGAGAGGGAGCTGGTAGAGAAAAATATTAACCTCTACGATTGGCTTTCGAAGTCTCCAAAGGAGAACGTGATTGCAAGAGAGTTGATAGAGGGTTATCGTAGGAGCTTGGAGGGAAGCAGGGTTTTCCTGAAAACTTACGAGGAATTTGGGAGTTTCAACGCATCCACGGTTTACACCTACACGTTCTTACTTTCAAGGCACTTGGATCCGTTGATTATAGCTAAGCACGGAATAGAGACGGCGGAGTATGTTAGGAATAGAGCCAAGGATATTTTGGATAACTTCAACTTGGACGACTTGAGATCGTTCGATGAGGAGCTTCTGAATAGAGATATAAATCCGGGGAGCATTGCTGACTTGACGTGTGCGTCTATATACTTGGCATTAGGTGATACGATATGATGCTCGAGGATTTCGGATTTACCAAAGGAATAAACGAGGTCGTGGGTATAACCTTCGGAGATTGGATAAACACCGCACCTTTGGGAGTGATAGTTGAGGATCCCAAGGGGAGGATCGCAAGGGTTAGGGTTTATCCATCGCACACGAGGGAGAACTTAAAGAGGGGGATCCTATACGTGAACGTCATCAATGACCCCGTCGTCTTCGCCGTATCCGCTTTCGACGACTTGAAAGAGGACTGGTTTGAGAGTTTAAACCCCCCGATAATAAAGAACTCTTTGGCTTGGTGCAAGTTCGAGGCTAAGCTCAAAGGAGACTTTGCGGAGCTCAAGCTGATTGAGGGGGGAGTCGTTAGAAGGGACTTGAGGGCCGTAAATAGGGGATTCAACGCGATTATAGAGGCTTTGGTTCACGCAACGCGTTTGAAGGAAAACCCATCCCTAATCGAGAAGGTCAGATACTACTCCGAGATCGTGAGGAAGTGCGGGAGCGAGAGGGAGTTGAGGGCTTTGGAGGTTATGTGGGAATATTTAAAACGTAATGGAGTATGGTATTTAAGGGACTAAAACAGATTTTCAAATTTTTAACGAGCTGAAGAGGATAACTGGAGTTCATGTGTTTGGGAGTGGTAGAGCTATTGAGAAATCTCGAAGATTACGAGGTCTTGTTGGTCTTTGACGAGATTCAATACTTAAGAGGGCCTATAGGCAGAGAGCTGGCTGAGGTGTTGGCTTACCTCTACGACCACTCCGACTTGAAGATCGTCCTAAGCGGATCGGAAATCGGTTTACTCTACGACTTTTTAGGCGTTGAAAATCCGAAAGCTCCGCTTTACGGCAGATACTTCAGAGAAATAAGGTTGGAAAGTTTCGATTACTTCAAGAGTAAGGATTTTCTCGTAAAGGGATTCGAGCAAGTTGGATTGGACGTTGAAGAGGATGTTACAAATTACGCTTGCGAGAAGCTCGACGGAATCGTCGGCTGGCTCGTTCACTTCGGCTTGAAATGCTTGGAGAAGCCTTCTAAGGACGTGGTTGAAGAAGTTTTAGGTGAAGCCAGCAGACTTTCACTCGAAGAGTTCAACAAGTTTTTAGAAAAGCACAGACCAGCAGAAAAAAGAATTTTTGAGATCGCAAAAGCCATAGCAACGGGCAAGAAAACTTGGAGTGAGATTAAGAGACACTTGGAATCGGTGGAGCAAAGATCTATTCCCGACGCTTCCCTAAACAGAGCCATAAAACTCTAATCAAAGCATCATTCGTAGAGAAAATCGTCGATGGTAGAAACGTCTACTACCACATCACAGATACTGTTTTGAAATACGCCCTAATAAAGGAGGGAAGAGATATAAATTTAGGATAGCAAACAAATGTGCATGAGGTTCGTCGCGATATCGGACACTCACGACAACCTCGAAGCTATAAGAGACCTGATAGACAACCTGAAGGGGGAGAAGTTCGAATTCGTAGTTCACGCGGGAGACGTAATAGCACCGTTTTCGATGAAGGCTCTGGCGGAGTTGGGCAAGACTTTCTACGTAGCATTCGGAAACAACGACGGGGAAAGGAGGATACTCACGAAGATCGCGGAAGAGATGGGATGGGTTCTGGGTGAGATAGTTGAGTTTCCAAACGGTGTGGTTTACCACGGAACCGATCCAAGGATAGTTGATATTCTGAAAAAGACCGATCACAGGTATCTCATTCTCGGACACACTCACGAGGCGAAGATAGAGAGGTTTGGGGAAAAGATCGTGATAAACCCCGGTGAGGTTTGCGGTTACCTAACCGGAAAGAGGACGTTTGCGATAGTTGACGACGGTGAGGTGGATATCGTTGAATTCTAAATCCCAAAAGATTTTTAGCTAATCTCCTCAAAATTCCTTCGATGGACAAAGGCGTCATGAGGATCGTGAACTTAGGTGTTGAAGTCAACGGAAAGAGAATCCTCCAAAACGTAAACCTCTACATTCAGGAGGGGCAAACCTTAGCTCTCTTCGGCCCAAACGGGAGCGGAAAATCGACGTTGCTTATGGCGATAGCGGGGCATCCGAACTACAAGATATACGACGGTAGGATAATATTTAAGGGGAAGGACATAACAGATCTGCCGGCCAACGAGAGGGTGAAGATGGGTATTGGTGTATCGTATCAAAATCCCCCGAAGATTTCGGGCGTTAAGTTGAGGGACATTGTGAAGCACTGTGCGAGGATTGGGGGAACGGAAGATAAGATAGAGGAATACGTTAAGCTATTGAAGATGGAGAACCTCTTGGACAGGGATTTGAACGTCGGATTTTCGGGAGGAGAGGTAAAGAGATCGGAGTTGTTACAACTCCTACTGATGAATCCGGAGTTCGTCATGCTGGACGAACCGGACAGCGGTGTCGATTTGGAGAACGTAGCGGTTATAGGTGAGGCCATAAAAATCCTGCTTGAGAGGGACAGGAAGGACAGGAAGAAGTCGGGTATAATAATAACCCACACGGGTCAAATACTCAAATACGTCGATGCGGATTACGGCGTCATAATGTATAAGGGTAGGATCGCGTGTATGGGTGATCCATACGACATTTTGAAGACCGTCGAAAGGTTTGGTTACGAGGAGTGTGTTAGGAAATGTCTGAGGACTCTCTGAAGGAGGATTTGAAGAAGGTTGGAATCGAAAACGATCCATCGAAAAGGTCGGCGAGTTTCATAATGATCGATGATCAACCCAAGGTGAGCTTTGCGAGGGGCGTAGAGATTTTAAGCACGAAGGAAGCTTTGAAGAGATACGGTTGGCTTGAGGAGTTCAGCTGGAAGTTGGTCGAGAGGCAGGAAGGTGATTTCGACGGCTACTTCATAAGGGTGCCAAGGGGGGTCAAGGTAGAATTTCCCGTCGAAGCCTGTCTATACCTAAAACGTATCAAAAGTCAGAATGTTCACAACATAGTGATAGTCGAGGAGAACGCGGAGCTGAATTTGATAACGGGATGCACTTCGGAAAGGCTCTCTGGAGTTCACTACGGAATATCGGAGTTCTACGTTAAGAGGAACGCAAAGCTGACCTTCACCATGATACACAACTGGAAGGAGGAGAACGAAGTTTTGCCGAAGACGGGTATAAAGGTTGAGGAGAACGGAGTTTTCATAAACAACTACATCCTCCTAAGTCCCGTCAGGTATCTTAAATCCTACCCGACCGCATACTTGGATAGAAACGCCAAAGCTATTCTGAGTAGCGTCGTCGTCGGATTCGAAAATTCTGAGATTGACTTGGGTAGCAGGGTTTACCTGAACGGAGAAAACAGTTCCGCCGAGATAGTTTCGAGGAGTATAAGCAGGGGTGGGAAGATAGTTGTAAGGGGGCACCTGATAGGGAACTCCGAAAACGTGAAGGGTCACTTGGAGTGCAAGGGTATGATAATAAAGGAGGGGGTAATTCACGCAATCCCAGAGTTGGAGGCGAGAAATCCGAACGTCGATTTAAGCCACGAGGCTGCGATAGGCAAGATAGCGGAAGACGAGATATTCTACCTCATGACGAGAGGGCTGAGTAGAGATGAGGCGGTATCTATGCTCATAAGGGGATTCATGGAGATAGACGTAAAGGGATTGCCAGAAGTGTTGAAGAGGGAGATAGATAAGGCCATAGAACTCGTTGAAAGGGCCCTGATCTGAAAGAAAAAGACTTTAAACTCCGAAATCTATCGGGTTCATGAAGGTAAAGATGAGAAAGTGCCCGAAGTGCGGAACCTACACTCTCAAAGATACCTGTCCGAAATGCGGGGAAAGGACTTTCATGCCAATCCCACCAAAGTTCTCTCCCGAAGACCCTTACGGTAAGTATAGGAGGAAGTTGAGAAAGGAGGTGGGTTTCTTCAACATAGGGAGGTGGAGACATGCTGAAGAGGGTTGACGTTAGGTATTTGAAAGAACCTGAAGAGTTGAGTTTGGAGAACCCCGTGTTCATAGAGGGTCTGCCCGGGATCGGACACGTAGGTAAACTCGTTGCTGATCATCTCGTGAGGGAACTCGATACGGTGAAGGTTGTTGAAATATACTCCCACCACTTCCCACCCCAAGTCATGGTGAACGAGGACGGAACGATAAGGCTTCCGAAGAACGAGGTTTACGCTTACAAGTCCAACGATGAAGCCCCGGATTTACTGATACTCGTCGGGGACTTTCAGAGCATGGACGGGGTTGGTCACTACGAACTCGTAAACGCCTACATGGAGATAGCAAAGAGGTTCAAGGCCAAGAGGATTTTCACCCTGGGTGGTTACGGCGTTGGTAAGCTGGTTGAAGAGCCATACGTCATAGGTGCCGCAAACACACCCGAGCTCGTCGAGGAGTTGAAGAGGTTCGGTGTGAAGTTCGAGAGGGGAGAGCCAAGCGGTGGGATAATCGGTGCTTCTGGATTGCTTTTGGGTGTTTCTCAGCTCGAAGGGATAGAGGCCGCTTGTCTCATGGGTGTAACCTCCGGATACATGGTCGATCCCAAGAGTGCGAAAGCGGTTTTGGACGTTCTGATGAAGATCCTCAACATAAAGGTCAGCGTCGAAGCCCTTGAGGAGAGGGCGAAGGAGATGGAGAAGTTCATCGAGCAAATAAGGGAGATGCAGGAGCAAGTCGTTCAACAGTATAGAAGCGACGAGGACTTGAGATACTTCAGGTAAGTCAGGAGTGGTAAGGCTCATCACAAATCAGAAGCTACCCCACTCATCATCCTTAACGTGACCTTTCAAAATCTGTATAAAAATGTTCGGTCAGTCAGGAGTAACTTCATCACCGATCAGTTCGACTCTCCCTCTTCATCCCCACGAGAGATAGGTTGGGCGGGCAGATATACTTTTAGGTGGTTACATGATAAGGCAGGGAGTTCTGAAGGTGGAATCGCTCGAAGATTTCTTAAAAGAGTTCGGAGAGTGCGTCGCAGTTATAGACGCCAAATACGTTGTAGATTTGGGCGTGGTAGATTTTGCGGTTAAGAAGGCTGTAAAGTCTTGGAGGGAAGGCAGAAACGTGGCAAAAACGCTTCCCCTCGAAATCCTTCTATACTTCTCCGCTACGAGGCAGATAAGAGATGCGATTAAGGTGGGTGTTAAAGAGGGTTTAAACGAGGTTGTTTTAGTCGTTTTGGACGTTTCGTGCGAGGGTAAGTTGAAGGAAGTTTTTACGGAGAGGGAGGTTGTCAAGATAGATGAAGAGAGGATTGAAAACGTTAAAAGGCTTTACGGTATAAGCGATGAGGAGTTAAAGGTTGTTGGATTGGAAAAACTTCCACTCTTGATAAGGGAGAGGATAGCCCTTTTCGACGTTTTTAAGGACTGAACTGTCTTTCGTAAAGCTCCCTAACCCTATCTATGGTATCCGCATCTTCTACACCCTTGTCGTATCTGACCCTAACGAACCTCGGAAATCTCAGGGCGAAACCGCTCTCATACTTCGGACTCTTCTGAATCTCCTGATAGGCAACTTCGAAAACGACCTTGGGTCTGAAGTAAACCTTCTTACCCTCCTCTCTAACTATCAACGGTTTGAGAAGTTCTGTCAGCTCTTCCAAGTCCTCGTCTGTGAATCCAGTTCCGACTTGGCCTATTCTCAAAAGCCTTCCCGT
Organism: Archaeoglobaceae archaeon; assembly: GCA_027036775.1. Taxonomy (GTDB): domain Archaea; phylum Halobacteriota; class Archaeoglobi; order Archaeoglobales; family Archaeoglobaceae; genus Archaeoglobus_B. The sequence goes on from JALWDS010000018.1 coordinate 122,515, forward strand.
CTTGCTGTCCAAACATGCGAGTTCGAAGGAACTTATAAGATGACTCCTCCTTCCCTCACCCCACTCTCCTCCAACGACGACCAAATCCAAAGTCTCCATTACCTCCTTAAGCTTCAACCAGTGCCTCCCCCTCTTACCGGGAACGTATGGGGAGTTGGGATTTTTCAGCATAGCTCCCTCGTGACCCCTCTCCAAAGCCTCTCTGAAAACCTTCTCGATCTCCTCCTTTTTATCGGTTACAACCTGCTTCGCAACCTTAACTACGCTCGACTCCCTAATTACAGACTCAAGTATCTTCCTCCTCTCCTTTAAAGGCAAGTCTATAACCTCACCGTCGTTGTAGAGGACGTCGAAGAAGTAAACCTCCAAAGGTATCTTCTCCATAGCCTTGGTTATCTCGTGCTTCCTTCTAAACCTCCTCAAAACCTCTTGAAACGGCATTGGCTTTCCGTCTTTTACGGCTATAACCTCTCCGTCGAGTATAACCCCCTCCTTCACACACCTCTTTATCTCTTCGACTACCTCGGGTAAGGCTTTTGTCACGTTCTCCAACCTCCTCGAGTAAATCGTTACCCTACCGTTACCGTAATGCACTTGCACCCTACTTCCGTCGTATTTCCATTCGACCGCAACGACCTTCATCTCCCTCAAGGCCTCTTCAACACTTCCAGCGACTTGAGCGAGCATCATCTTAACAGGAATGTGAAGCTGAATCCTCACGTTCTTCAATCCCTCCTTACCCTCCCTCTTGGCTATTATGGCTACCTTACCCAAGTCGTTGACGATCATGTAGGCCCTTTCGACCAGACCGACATCTATCCCCCAAGCCCTCGCAATCGCGTCTCTCATTATTCCCTCCCCAATTCCCAACCGCATCTCCCCCAACATGAGCCTCGTGAGATACCTCGCCTCTATGGGTGATGCAGAACCATACAATCCAGTTAAAAGCAGAATCTTCCTCTTCTGACTTCCTTCTCCGGTCAAACTTGCAATCTCGTCAAAAATCTCCCTTACCTTCTTTATCGTCAGCTCCTCCGCAAAAAGACTCCTTATACCCCTTCCCTTCAGCAACTTCTCCGCAACCAAACCCAGATCGCCGTATTCCTTTATCATCCCCTCAATTCTCTCCTTCTTAACTCCCGTAACGTTTTCCAAAGCCTTGCATATCAGTCCAATTCCAACACCCAACTCCCTCTCATCCCAAGGAGGAAAAACCCTTCCCATCAGAAAGTGAACGACGTTGTAGAGGTCGTCATCGTCTTCAATCCTCCTTAAGAAGGATGCAATTCTACCCGTCATCTCGAGCGTTGAAGATACCCTTTCAACGATCGCACAGAACTCCGCAAACTCCTTGAACCTCATAGATCAACTTAAATCTATCAGAATTTAATACCTTACGTAAGGCTCTCTCAAATCGACGGCCTTTTTTATGGCCTCGTAAAGCTCTTCCCCGTCAAGTCCCCTGACGTCAACGGTCGTGTCCCTTAGGAGACAGGGTTTTATCTTGCCATCCGAAGTTACCCTTATCCGCGTGCAGTGCATGCAAAACTCTTTGTGAAATGGTCTGACGAACTCGACAGCCCTGTTGTCGAAAACGTATTGTCTTCTCGCATGCAGTCCCCTCGTTATCGTTATCTTCGCCATTCTCTTAATTCTTTCCTCCACGTCTTCCAAAGATACGTGGTAACGGTCGTTTCCAACGAGCTCTATCAGTTGAAGTATAACCCCTATAC
>JALWDS010000019.1 GCA_027036775.1 Archaeoglobaceae archaeon
TCCCTTGAGTATGGCTCTGTCGTTATTATGAGAAGTCTGTCGAGCAAATCCAACGGAATTCCGTGAGGTGATACTATGTCCGTTCCCCTTATCTTTGCGAAACCTCTGTTCGATGCGAGTATTATTATTGGAGCCATCTCAGACTCCATCGCACGGTTCATGAATGAGAAGAGCTCTATGTCCATCAGGTGGGTTTCATCGATGAAGAGAACTCCCGGGACGAGTTCAGCTTTCTCCTCTTCAACCCACCTCTTAACCTGTTCATCTACGGCCTCTCTAACTTCATTGTCAATCTCCTTGCTAACCGGTTCGAATAGGCTAAAGACCGATCTCCTCGCGTTAGCCTCATCCAAGTCGTGCAAGGTTACAACGTATGTAAATTCCCTCTCCTTCTCTATCCTTCCAGATGGGACTTCAACAGTCTCAACGTCACCCAAATCGAACTTCTTCTTTGCCTTCTCGCTCTTACCCAACTTAACAATCCTTCCAGTTTCCTTGTCTATCATTATGACATCTCCAACCTCTATTCCCTGATACAGGAACTGGAGGGCAAGCCTTCCGCTGACCGTAAAGGTTCTCTTCTCGTCCTTCGTAGCCAAAGTTAGAGTTGCTGATTCAGGTATCTTTTGAGTCGGGTTGTAGGGATTTGGAACCATGTTGTAGTCCAATCCTACAACTTCTCCCTCCAAAACTATCCTTCTCTCTTTAATCCTAACGCCTATAGCCTTTCTCATCGCTTGAATCAAAGCTTCTGTCTTCTTCATTTCCGCACTGTAGAATTCGCTCGCTGAAACTTGAACGAACGGTATGTCCTTACCGAGCTCCTTGCTTATTGCAACAGCTATTGCGGTTTTACCAGTTCCCGGCGGTCCAGCTATCAAAATTCCCCTTCCAGCCATTTTTCCCTCTTTTATCAATCTAACGATCACTCCAGCAGCTTCCCTCGCCTTTTTCTGCCCGACCAATCCGTCCGCAACGTCCAAAGCCCTCAGGTTTTCATCCAACCCCAGACCCTTTATGTGCGAATGAGCTCCGATCCTTTCAAACCTCTGAATCTCCTTTATCTCGACAGCCATGGCCATCACCTCCTAAAATCGCTAAATAATAGATTATAGGACTGAATTTAAAAATTATCTCAAGTCGAAATTTTTCTAATCTCCTCCAAAATCTCCTTAGCCCTACTCAAACTTATCTTACCCTCTTCAATCATCCTCTCAACGACCTTATCCACTTCTTCTCCTTTTGCTCCGGCGGATATCGCCAAGCTTTTGGCGTGAAGTCTCATGTGCCCCTTTTGAATTCCCTCACTAACCAAAGCCCTCAAAGCGGAAAAGTTCTGAGCCAAACCTACGGATGCAATCACCCTCGCAAGTTCTTCCGCACTCTCAACACCCAAGATCTTCAAGCAAATTCTCGCCAAAGGATTGACTTTAACACCCCCAACAACCCCAACGGACATGGGCAACTCAATATAGCCAACCAAATCGCCTTCCTCGTTTACCTCGTAGTGTGTCAGGGGTTTGTAACCCATCATCGCTGAGTAGGCGTGACATGCGGATTCGACAGCTCTGAAATCGTTGCCGGTTGCAATTAGAACCGCACAAACTCCGTTCATTATCCCCTTGTTGTGTGTCGCACACCTGTATATGTCGATCTTTGCGAGTTCGTATGCTTTCAAAATCCCTTCAACCACCTCTTCACCTCCGACGGCATTCTTATCGAAAACAGCTTTAGCTATTGCCAACCTTTGGGGGCAGAGGTTTGAGAGTATCCTGAGAAGAGCTTTTCCCTTGGTTATCCTCTCCAAGAGTGGAGCGGTTCTCTCGCACATCGTGTTTATGAAGTTTGCACCCATAGCATCCTTCACGTCTATCAAAAGATGGACTAAAACCATCCCGTCTAATTCCCTAACGATCAAATCCTTGCAACCCCCTCCCATCCTTATTATCGAAGATTCCATGTCGTTAGCGAACTCTATTATCTCATCCTTATGCCTCAAAATCTCGAACTTAGCTGAGAGAGGGTTTTCCGTTATTATCTGAATTTGACCTATCATAATGGAACCTGTGTAGTGTGTTTGAAATCCACCTTTAACCCTCGCAATTCTCGCACCGTTGCTTGCAGCAGCAACGACGCTCGGCTCTTCGATCACCATCGGAATTAAATAATCTTTGCCGTCAATTAGAAAGTTCGTGGCTATACCGATTGGAAGTTCAAACGTCCCTATAACGTTCTCTATCATTGCGTTGGCAACATCCAAACCGATCTTCGATTTCTTCAGCAACTCCACTTCCTCATCGCTCAGATTGGAGAAATCCTTTAAAATCTCAAGTCTTTCATCTACGTCAAGCTTGTAAAATCCGCTTATTCTCGACGTTTTCATGAAAGTCGAAGTTTCAAACTGTTCTTAACGTAAGCGATATATACCATTGTTGAGATGCATCTCAAGATTGAGATGTTGCAGGTGTTGAAGGCATTGGCTTTGATGAACGCAACGAAGAAGGTGTTAAAGATCAGTTCGAAGGATTTAGCGGACAAGATAGGGCAGAGCGTTCAGACCGCAGCGAGGAAGTTGAAGGAGCTTGAGGACGAGGGTTTGATAGAGAGGACGATAACCAAAGACGGGCAGTTCGTGGTTATAACGGATAAGGGAAAGGAGATGCTCTACAGAGAGTATCTGGACTACAAAAAGATATTTGAAGATATTGACAGAATTTTGATAAGAGGAAGGGTTTTCAGCGGTTTGGGTGAGGGAAGGTATTACGTTTCCCTCGAAGGCTACTTAAAGCAGTTCGAAAGGCTCTTGGGATTCAAGCCCTATCCCGGGACTCTAAACATCAAGATTCCGAGGGAACAGATGTTCTTCAGAGCTAAGCTTGACGAGGAGGAGGGAATAATCATAAAAGGGTTTAAAACGAAGGAGAGGACTTTCGGTGACGTCAAGGCTTTCAGGTGTAGGGTGAGCGGTGTTGAAGGGGCGATAGTTTTACCTCAGAGGACCCACTATCCCAAGGACGTTTTGGAGGTAATAGCTCCGGTTAAGCTTAGGGAAGTTCTGAACCTTAAGGACGGTGATTGGGTTGAGGTGGAGGTGATGTTATGATTGAGGAAGCTTTAAAACACTTCAGAATGGGCAAACCCGTTTTGATCTACGATTTCGACGACAGGGAGGGGGAAACCGATATAGCAATTCCAGCGATATCTGTAACTCCGAAAAGCGTGGCCATGATGAGGAAGGACGGGGGAGGATTGATATGCGTCGCTCTACATCCTAAGGCATGTGATAGGTTGGGAATACCCTTCATGCACGATGTGATAGAGGTCGCAAGCGAAAAAATTCCAAGCTTGAAATCCTTCGTCAACTACGACATAAGATACGATTCGAGGAGCTCTTTTGCGATTTGGGTTAACCACAGAGATACGTTCACGGGAATAACAGATGTGGACAGGGCTTTGACAATAAGGAGGTTGGGAGAAATCGTCGATTACGTAATGATAAAAGGAAAAGAGTTCGATCTCGGTAGGGAGTTCAGAAGCCCGGGGCATGTGGCGGTTTTAAGGGCATCGGACAACTTGGTTTACGAAAGGGTTGGTCAGACGGAACTTAGCGTGGCTTTGGCTGAAATGGCGGGAATAGCTCCAGCAGTAGCTATATGTGAGATGCTCGACGATGAAACTGGCAGAGCTTTGAGCAAGAAGAAAGCTAAAGAGTATGCGGAAGATAAGGGTCTGCCTTTTGTAGAGGGAAAGGATATAGTTAAAGCTTACAGAAGGTTTAAGGAGGAAGAGCTCTTGGTTTTTGAGTGAGATCATGTTCTTTAAGAGGGTGTTTTTCGGTGGAAAGCTTGAGAGTGAAGTTTTAAGGCTCGTGAACGAACACTTAAAGATCCTCGTGGAGGTTTGCGAGGTCTTTAAACTCGCTTTGGAAAGGGACGATCTCTCTCTCCTAAAATCCGTATGCGAGCTTGAGGATGAGGGGGATAGGGTTAGGAGAGAGATAGCTATGAAGATATACGAGGGGGCATTTCTGCCATACGTCAGGTCCAACATATACAGGTTTGCCGAGATAGTCGATGAGGCCATAGATAAGGTCGAAGACACCGCATACGACTACGTTTACCTCAAATCCTGCAGAGACAGCGAGCTGTTGGAGGTCGTTAAAGGAGACCTTTTAAGAATAGCGGAACTGAACTTAAAGTCGAGCAGAAGGCTGATGGAAGCTTTCAACTATCTCGTAGAGGGGGGAAACTTGAGTGAGGTTACCCTCAAGATAAGGGTTTACGAGAGAGAGGTGGATTCTATAAAGCACGAACTTAGCAAGAAGATAAGAGGCGTGAACGTTGACGTTTGGTCCGCTCTAACTTTCCTCGACCTACTACACCACATAGTAAGCGTTACCGACTTGATAGAAGACGCTGGTGACGTAGTTCAAATAATAAACGTCAGTTTGAGATGATCGATCTACTGATAGTTCTGGCCTGCATTCTGATAGCCTTCAGCATAGGTTCGAACGACACCTCCAACGCCTTCGGGATAAGCGTGGGCTGCGGGCTTTTAAACTTCAAAACCGCCCTAACGCTCCTCTTCGTTTTGGTCTTTATTGGCTTGAACGTCCAAGGTCAGAGTGTAATGAGAACAGTAGGTAAGGATTTGGTTGGATTGAACGATCTGTCTTTAGCGGTATCTCTTACAGTTGCCTCCCTCGTCATAGTTTTATCCAATTGGAGGAGGTTCCCCCTATCGAGTCATCAGGTTATAGTGGGCAGTTTAACCGGTTCCGCTCTCTCGATGGGTTTGCACGTCAACTACGTAACCCTAAGTAGGATAGTTCTCTCTTGGGTCACATCACCCCTCTCATCCTTTTTTCTGGCCATAACGATTTACAGGTTCGTGGAGATTTCGTTGTCTAAGTATCCCTTCTTCGTTGCGGAGAGAATTCTCTCCGCTCTCTTGCTGATGAGTGCATTCCTAATAGCCTACAACACTGGAGCGAACGAGTTGGCTACCGCAATGGGTGCGGTCGTTTACTACGGAATTTTGAGTCCCTTAACGGCCGGAATGATAGGCTCTCTATCCCTCTTTCTCGGAGCGACCGTTTTGAGCCACAGGGTTATAGAGACTGTCGGTAAGGGGATAACCACTTTAGACGTTCTTTCAGGATTTTCCGCTCAGTTTTCTGCCGGAATAAGCGTTTGGATTTTTACAACACTCGGTATGCCCGTCTCAACGACATACTGCATAATAGGAGGTATATGCGGTGTCGGACTTTTAAAGGGTGTGGAGACCGTAAGGTTCAACTTAATCAAGAAGATATTTTTAAGCTGGATTTTTGCTCCGCTTTTGGGATTCGCTTTGAGCTTCGCTTTGGGTTTCGTTATAGCCAACATTTAAATAAACTGCCAAACCTCAAAGGACATGGACGTATTCGAGCTTGAGAGGGAATACCTAATTCCGTTCTACAAGAGACACAAGGTAGTTTTCGTGAGGGGTGAAGGGTGTTGGCTTTACGATGAAAGGGGTAAAAGATACTTGGACTTGGTTGCTGGAATTGCATGCGTTGCGATAGGGCATTCCCATCCCCACTTCGTAAGGAGGGTTGAGGAGCAGTTGAGAAAACTGATTCACGTCTCGAACCTGTTCTACACGATTCCTCAAATCGAGCTGGCTATGAAGCTGAGAGAGATAACGGGAATGGACAAGTTTTTCTTCTGCAACAGCGGGACTGAAGCCGTTGAGTGTGCCTTAAAGATTTCGAGGAAGGTTACGGGTAAGAGGAAGTTCGTAGCATTAAAAAACGCCTTTCACGGTAGAACCATGGGCTCTCTCTCCGTAACTTGGAAGGAGAAGTTTAGAAAACCTTTCGAACCTTTAATCCAACCCGTGGAGTTCGTGGAACCTAACAACGTTAACGATCTCGAGAGAAAGGTTGACGACGACACCGCATGCGTAATACTCGAACTAGTTCAAGGTGAGGCGGGAGTTTATCCGCTGGAAGAAGGTTTCGTGAAGGCGGTTTTCGAGGAAAGAGACGAGCACCACTTTTTGGTGGTTTTCGACGAGGTTCAGACGGGTTTCGGTAGAACAGGGAAGTGGTTTGCCAAGGACCACTACGGCGTTAAGCCAGACGTCATTACGATGGCCAAAGCTATGGGTTCTGGATTTCCCATTGGGGGTGTGGGTGTAACGAGTGAGGTTGCGGAAAGGTTGGAATACACAGAACACGCGTCAACCTTCGGAGGTAATCCTTTGGCGTGCGTTGCGTCACTTGCAACGATAGAGGTAATAGAGAGGGAAAATCTGGTCGAAAATTCGGAGAGGGTTGGGAGATACTTCAGAGAGAGGCTTGAGGAGATCAGCGACGACGTGAGGGGTTTGGGTTTGATGATAGGTGCGAGGTTCGAAAGAGCTTTTGAAGTTGTTGAAAGGGCTTTGAATAGGGGAGTCGTAATAAACGCAACTTCAGAAAACAACCTGAGGTTCGTTCCGCCCTTAATCTTAAGCGAGAGGGAAGTTGACATGGCTGTTGATATCTTAAACTCGATTTCGGGGGAGATAGATTAATATAGTTCGAAAAACAATTTTTACTCATGGATAGAATGGTTGAATTCTTTGGACACGTGGTCGGGAATCCCCTTACGAGGATGGCAATCAAGCGCACGCTCAAGAGGGATAGAGATGGGGTCACAAAGCTTGAGAAGTTTTTGTTGGCCTACGCGAACGATGAGGATATCAGGGGTTTGGAGTTCAAGGCAATCAAAAAGATAATAGATGCAGGATTGAAGGCCTTCGGAGATGAAAACGCCGAAAGATTGCTTAAGGAGAGGTTGAGAGATGCCTATTGGAGGAGGGGTTTCATATCCGTTTTGAGGGGATTGGCGGAATTCGGAGTTAGAAAGCCTTTCGTTCCCGGTGCTCCTTTCTTAATAGTTTGGGACGTAACTTACGCCTGCAACCTGAGGTGTAAGCACTGCTACTCCACAGCCGGTAAGCCTTGGAGGGACGAGTTGAAAACTCAAGAGGCCTTGAAGGCAATTGAAGTTCTTGCAGATGCCGGAGTTACCGCTATAGCCTTTAGTGGAGGCGAGCCTTTGATAAGGAGGGACTTCTTCGAGTTGGCTAAAGCCGTTAGGGATCACGGGATGTTCGTAGCTTTGGCAACTAATGGAACCCTCTTAAACAAGGAGAACGTCCGAAAACTTAAGGACTTGGGAGTTTGGTTCGTTCAGATCAGTTTGGACGGAACAAAGGAGACCCACGAAGCTTTCAGAGGGATAGAGGGGATATACGACAAGGTTGTGGAGGGAATAAAGAACTGCGTCGAAGCCGGGTTGATAACGTGCATATCAACAACCGCGACAAAGCTCAACTACCGAGACATCCCGAAGGTCATGGACTTGGCTGAGGAGTTGGGAGTTCAGTGGTTCATGCTCTACAACTTCATACCCGTCGGAAGGGGTAGCTTCGAAATCGATTTGAGTGCGGAGGAGAAGGAGAAGCTTTTGAGAGAGCTTTGGAATCGCTTGAAATCTACGGGAATAAACTTCATGTCCACCGCCCCCTACTACGCGAGGGTTGCTGTTCAGGAGGAGAGCAACGTAGTCCCAACTCACTTCTACAACGCAAACCTACCGGGCAAGTTGAAGGTTCTCTCGGAGTTCATAGGTGGATGTGGATGTGGTAGATTTTACCTGGCAATGAGGGCAAACGGTAACATAGAGCCCTGCGTTTTCTTCCCCCTCAAGTTGGCTAACGTAAAGGACTTTGAGAATGGAGACGACTTCTTGGAGTTTTGGAAGAGCAACGGTATTTTGGAGGACTTGAGAAACAAGGACAAGATAGAGATATGTGGAGAGTGCAGATACAGATACGTCTGTGGGGGTTGTAGGGCGAGGGCCTACGCTTACTTCAGGGATTACCTCAAACCCGATCCCGGTTGCATAATCGCCCACAAACGTTTGGAGGTTAAATCGAGAAGGTGACGTTTGGAACTACAATGGATATAACTATCGATGCGAATACGAATATTGCTACGTATCTCGTAAGTGCGTTTGCAGTTTTTTCACCAACCACGTATTTCAGCAGGTCGTTTAACAACCTTCCACCGTCCAAGGGAATTGCGGGTAGGCAGTTGAAGAGTCCGACGTAGAAGTTCAGCCAAGCTATCCAGTAGAAGGCGTTCAGGAGGTAGAATATCAAGTTGCCGTAGTTTGCGAAGAAACCTTTGGGAGTGAAGTAGTTCGTTATTCCGTCGAAACTTCTGAAGTAGAAGGGCATTGCGGTCAGCCTGAATAGACCTTCCGGGCTTAGAGGGATGTTCGTCAAAGAATCTATCACGTTTTTCGAGTAACCTATCACCGCACCGCAGAAGTAGTCCCCACCTATCAAAACACCTATGAAGCCGTGACCGTCCATCTTCGACAGGGTAACGTTGTAAACCCTAACTTTGGAGTTTTCCAGAACCATTAAGCTTACTGTTTGGTTGGGCTTCGTTTTGAGCATTATCTCTCTAAAAACTTCGACGTTCGGAGTTTTAATGCCGTTCACAGCAATTATGACTGAGTTAGCCTTCATGCCAACCTTCATGGCCGGAGTGTTGTTGATTATACCCACGATGTAAACGCCCATTATCGGTTTCAACTTCATCTCCCTCAAACTCCCATCCTTTCCCCTAACCAAAACGTCCACGAAATCCTTTTCATCCACAGCCTTCAAAACATCCTTGGCGGTTTCGACGTTCAAACCGTTGACCCTGAGTATTGCATCTCCGTCCTCGAAATTCTCAAGGGACTTAACGACTACCACGTGAGGCTGTAAAAATCCGAGCAGATGGAAGAAGACAGAAAAAGCTATAAAGGCCACGACAACGTTTGCAACGATTCCGGCTGAATATATCCTCATCCTCGCCCTTCTATCCCTATCCAAAAGTTCCCTCTCGTCTGGCTCCGCAAAACCACCAACGGGTATTAAGGCCAAAACTACACCCAAGGACTTTACCCTAACGCCTTCGACCCTCGCAAGTATCGCATGACTGAACTCGTGAACTACGAGGGTCACGATCAAACCTATCAAACCCCAAGTTAGAGGGACGAACTCGTTCAATCCCGGTATGAGTAAAACGTTTCTCGGATTTGTAGCTGGAGAAGGCTTCGGAGGCGAAGTAAACACTACGTAATCCATAACCAAAACGAGGAAAACCATGTAGGCCATTCCTAAGAGAACAACCACTATTCCAACATCCCCAAAGACCCTCCAGAACCTCTTAGGTCTCGCCAAAAGATCGAGTAGTTTCAAACCCCTTTTGGTTCTGATTAGGAGAATTGGACCCACGACAGATACGTTTCTCCTTTCAAGCCTACCCTTAAGAAGTGTGATAACCGACCAGTAAATTAGAAATGCGGTTAAAATTGCAAGGATTTCAATCGAGACCGAGTTCATCCTTGACTCCCACCAAGGCCCTTATGGAAATCTCGATAAACCTGTCCAAGCTTACTCCAATCTCTTCTATTTTTGCGATCAACTCTCTATTGCATCCCCTCGCAAAGCTCTTCTCCTTGAACTTCTCCCTAACGGTTTTTGAGGTTACAGAAGTGATCTTCCTGCCCTTCACCAGCGCACACGCAATTATCAATCCCGACATGTTGTCCGAAGCAACCAAGGCAATTTCCTCCTTGGTTTTGGGATCGAAGAGGTGGTAGTTGTGCCTTTTAATCGTGTTGCAGAAATCCTCGTCGAAGTAATCACTTAAAATCTCCGCACCGACAACACCGTGCCTTTTCATATCACCCTCAACCAACTCGTAGTCTATGTCGTGCAATAATCCCAATAGCTCCCATCTCTCTTCGTCTTCTCCCAACTCCTTTGCAAGCTCCTTCATTATAGCTGAGGTGGCTATGCAGTGCTTGACGAGCTTATCGTTTTTCAGATACTTCTTGAGAAGTTCTAAGGCGGAACCGCGATCCATGATGGGAGTGGGGATTAAGCTTAAAATCGTTTCTCAACCCTATCTTTATGGAGAAGGTGAAGGTGTTAATAGAAGCCTTGCCCTACATAAGGGAGTTTTACGGCTCATACATGGTCGTAAAGGTTGGAGGACACGCCATGGTAAGCGATGATGTTTTAGAGAGCGTCGTTAAAGACGTTCTGCTCCTGTATTACGTCGGTATCAAACCCATAGTCGTTCACGGCGGTGGGCCGGAGATAAGCGAAAAGATGCAGAAGTTCGGTATAAAACCCAAGTTCATAGACGGTTTGAGGGTCACGGATGAGGAGACCATGGAGATAGTAGAGATGGTCCTGGACGGTAAGATAAACTCCAAGATAGTCTCCATGTTTATAAAGAACGGTGGTAGGGCGGTAGGGATTAGCGGAAAGGATGGATTGTTGATAGTTGCGAAGAAGAAGCTGATAAAGAGGAAGAGGGGAGATTTGGAGGAGGTAATCGACTTGGGTTTTGTTGGAGAAACGGAATACGTGAATCCAGAGATACTCAAGATACTGATAGACAACGGATTCATTCCCGTCGTTTCTCCAGTTGCATCAGATTTGGCCGGAAACGTTTACAACATAAATGCGGACATAGTCGCGGGGCACATAGCCTCAGCCCTAAAGGCGAAGAAGTTGATAATACTTACAGATGTCCCGGGAATTTTGAGAGACCCCAAGGACAGAAGCACGTTGATAACCAACGTAAAGGCGAAAGAGCTCGAAGAGATGTTGAGGGAAGGCAAGTTCAGCGGTGGAATGTTGCCCAAGGTCGAAGCAGTTTTGATGGCTTTGAAAAACGGTGTCGAAAGGGCTCACATAATAGAGGGTAGGGAACACTCGATACTCCTTGAGCTATTTACCAAAGAGGGGATAGGGACCATGGTGGAGCCATGAAGAGGGGATACAGGTTTGAGAGGGAACTCCTGCACAGACTCTGGGAGATAGGTTTCGCTGCGGTAAGGACCCCTGCGAGCGGTGCGATGAGTTATCCATGCCCGGATATAGTTGCAGGAAACGGCAAAACTTATCTGGCAATTGAGGTTAAGATGAGATCGAACTTCCCCCTCTACATTTCCGAAGATGAGGTTGCGAGGCTTGAGGATTTTTCGAAGAGGTTTGGAGCCAAGCCCCTGATAGCTTTCAAGGTTAAGAAGTTGGGATGGAAATTTTTTACTTTGGACATGCTCAAGAGATGCAAAGCAGGTTACAAGATCGACGAAGATTTGTATCACTTGGGAATGGATTTTGACGAACTTAGGGGTCTCAAACAGGTCAGATTTGACAATTAAAAACCATTGAAAATTGAAAAATTTCGAAATGCTTATATTTTTACCGATTTTAAACCACATCAACAAAAATAGAAAGGCATATATATGTTGCCGTTAAAGACGGTATCGGATACGGAGTTAAAGGGGGTGAACGCATGCCGAAATTTAAGATGCCTCCGCCACATGGTGGCAAACTCGTAGA
>JALWDS010000020.1 GCA_027036775.1 Archaeoglobaceae archaeon
ACCTTCGCCAAAAAAGTAGGAAAAAATCGAGTGGGTGAATAGAATGGGAGAAATCACGACGAAATGGTTTCTCTCCACCATTCACACCACTCATGCCAAAGATTACCACACTTTTAGCCATTTTTGAAACATCGCTTTCCAAGACGAGCCTGCGGCGGATGACCTTCATCATCACCGCCATGCTGCGGTCGAGCGGCCGGGTGACCATGCTGGGGCTCTCTCGCTGGACGGATAAAGGAGGCAGCTATCGCACGATTCAGCGCTTTTTCCATACGGCTTTGCCATGGCCCACCCTGTTCTGGCTATTTTTCAAGACCCACCTTCATGCTCCGGAGCACGAATACATCCTTGCCGGAGACGAAAGCGTGGTGACCAAGGCCGGGAAGAAGACGCATGGTCTGGATCGTTTCTTTTCATCCATCTATGGCAAGCCCGTACGGGGTCTGGCCCTGTTTGCCTTGTCGCTGCTCGATGTGGAGCAAGGGAGGTCCACGCCTATATTGGTGGAGCAGGTCATCAAAAGCGAGGCGGAGAAGAGCCAAGCCAAGGCGAAGCCGAAGAAGAAAAAGAAGTCAACCAAAGGTGCGAAGAAACGTGGCCGGCCCAAGGGTAGCAAGAACAAGGACAAGACCGTTGTGGAATGGACGCCCGAGCTGAGACGGATAGACAAGATGATTCGCCAGGTTTTGCAAACCGTTGACGGGCTCATCCCCTTGCGCTACATCGCAATGGATGGCCATTTTGGCAACAACAACGCCGCCCAGATGGTATTGAAGACGGGGCTGCACCTCATCTCCAAGCTGCGTTTCGATGCCGCCCTTTACTTCAAGTATGATGGCCCCCAGAAACGGTATGGCGCCAACAGACGCTACGGCGACAAGATCGATTACGAGGCGATTCCGGACAAGTATCTCAAATCTTCCTTCATGGAGAAGGGCGTCCGCACCGACATCTACCAGGCGGTCATGCTGCACAAGTCTTTTGCGGCGCCTTTGAACGTCGTCATTATCGTCAAGACGAATCTCGCCACGCACAAGCGAGCGCATGTCGTCCTCTTCAGCACCGATCTCGACCTACCGGCGGAGAAACTTATTCGCTTTTATCGACTTCGCTTC
>JALWDS010000021.1 GCA_027036775.1 Archaeoglobaceae archaeon
GTATTTATTTATTATGTAAATGTATCCAACTATTGAAAAAAGTAATCCTGTATTTAGGATAAGCAATATATCATTGAAACTCATTTTTTCTTCCTTTCTCTATTAATTCAAGTGCTCTTTTAATTGTCATACGACTGTAGGGTTTTTTTGTCTGTTTATTATATATATTTCTTTGGGCTAAAAGTTTAGCTATTTTTCCATATCCGTGTCCTTCAGTTCGGAACTTAATAAGCTTTGCTCGGTGTTTGGTAGCAAGATAAGCTGGAATATTATCTTTATGGAATTGGGATAATGGTATGCGTATTTGGATTTGAGTAGGGTCGTTTTGGGTGGCTTTTAATATAGCGTCTTTTAATTGATAGCCGTTTGTTTGTAAAGCTCGCACTCGTTGGAAGAGTTCTATTATCTTTTCGTCGTTTATATGAGTTTGCAAATAGGCTGTTAATGCTTCGTGTAATGTTTTGATTTTTGCGCCTTTTTTGTTGGTTTAAATGTATCTATAAGTGTATCTAAAAAAAGCGCAAAAATCAAACGGTATTAGCCGTTATTAAGGGAGTCTTAGTTCCCGTCACGCTACATAGTAGCGTGACGGGAACTAAGGTTGCCAAGCTCTCGATTTTTTTATATAATACATCCATTGATGGTTTTTTAATCGTCTTGTCGTAGTAATCGGTGTGCTCCCTACCGAACAGGGAGGGATGGGATAGTGTAGGTTTTCCGTTTTACTCACTATCGCCAGCCTAAAAAACTAATAAAAACGGTTCCCCAGCAATATTGCTGGTGGCGTTTCCCCGTTTCCGTGGAGAAATATATATACTATTCCGAAAACGGGGTTACGAGAGAATGCTTAATTTTATGTATCTATATAGACTATTTGAAAGTATTCTCTCGGCGCTTAATGAGAGCGTGCGGTAATCCGCAAATCTCATCGACGCCCAAGAAGCAATCGCACACGGCTTCTTCGGGCGTTGGCGTGCGAGGTGTGCCCTGCAAACGCAAGCAGGTAAAAAAATGCGAGTGGTGCTTACCAAAGGAAAATTTTGAGAGGATCTATTAATTCGCAATTAGGATATATTTGGAAACAAATTGACGGAATAGGAATTT
>JALWDS010000022.1 GCA_027036775.1 Archaeoglobaceae archaeon
TATGTGGCGTTATGTGGCGTAATGAGGCGCTTTTTGGCGATATATGGCGTTGTATGGCGTTATGTGGCGATATGTGGCATTATGTGGCGTTATTTTGCGTTATGTGGCGTTATGTGGCGTTATGTGGCGTTATGTGACGTGAGGAGACGTTTTCCGGCGTTATGTTAGGCTATGTGACGTTATGTGGCGTTATGTGACGTTATGTGTCGATATGTGGCGTTAGGTGGCTTTTTTGGCGTTTTGTGGCGTTATGTGGCGTTATGTGGCGTAATGAGGCGTTTTTTGGTGATATATGGCGTTGTATGGCGTTATGTGGCGATATGTGGTATTATGTGGCGTTATTTTGCGTTATGTGGCGTTATGAGGCGCTATGTGGCGTTATCTGGGGCTATGTGGCGTTTTCTGGCGCTATGTGGCGTTATTTAGGGTTATGTGGCGTTTTGTGGCGTTATCTTGGGTTATGTGGCGATATGTGGCGTTATAAGGCGATATGTGGCGGTATGTGGTGTTATGTGGCGATAAGTGGTGTTATGTGGCGTGATGTGGCGTTGTGTGGCGTTAGGTGGCGTTATGTGGCGTTATGTGGCGTTATGTGACGTGATGAGACGTTTTCCGGCGTTATGTTAAGTTATGTGGTGTTATAAGACGCTATGTGGCGTTATGTGTCGTATGTGGCGTTATGTGCTTTTTGGCGTTTTGTGCCGATATGTGGTGTTATGTCGCGTTATGTCACGTTGTGTGGCGTTATGTGGCGTTTTTTGGCGTTATGTGGCGTTGTATTGCGTTATGTGGCGATATTTGGTATTATGTGCCGTTATTTGGCGTCATGTGGCGTTATTTGGCGTTATGTGGCGTTATGTGACGTGAGGAGACGTTTTCCGGCGTTATGTTAGGTTATGTGACGTTATGTGGCGTTTTGTGGTGTCTTGTGGCGCTATGTGGCGTTAGGTGGCTTTTTTGGCGTTTTGTGGCGTTATGTGGCGTTATGTGGCGTTATGTGGCGTTATGCGGCGTAATGAGGCGCTTTTTGGCGATATATGGCGTTGTATGGTGTTATGTGGCGATATGTGGCATTATGTGGCGTTATTTTGCGTTATGTGGCGT
>JALWDS010000023.1 GCA_027036775.1 Archaeoglobaceae archaeon
ATTCTTTATTTTTTGAGAGAGCATTTAAATACTCACACATATAGGGACTATGGGTAGAAAAGACTATTTTAACTCCTGCATTCATTAATTCAATAAAAAGTTCAACCATCTTCTTCTGCCATTCAGGGTGCAAATGCACCTCTGGCTCTTCCCAAAAGAGGACTGAACCTTTTTTTAAAGCTTTATTTGTTACTAAATATTGAAGTAGTCCTATGCTTTTAATTCCTGATGAGGCATTAAGAATATCGTAGTTTTTGTCATCTTTTCTATTAAAGATAAAAGAGTCTCCACTACTTTCTATATCTCCACCTATAATTTTTTGGGATTTTTCTCTAAAACTTTTAATAAATTTTTCTTGTTCTTTATCTATGAATGAATAATCTGTGTCAAGAACATTTAAAAGGGATTCTATATGATAAGGAGTTTTACCCTTTTTGTGATTCATAAATTTTTTGAATTCTAAGATTAGTGGGGTTTCTACAAAAATGACTTCATACTTAGTTCGATATACTTCTTTTTGTGTAAAAAAGACATTATCATTTTTATATTTTAAATGAATATCATTAAGTGTTAACTCATAATTATTTGAAATTTGTTGTTGATTAATAAAAATAGAATTTATAAGGTTATTTAAATAAAATTCAATATTTTTACTATCCTTGATAATTTCATTTAAAATTTTAATAGCTCTATCTTTATTATAAATCTCAATATTAGACTTCATTAAATAATTTAATATTCCAGAATAATTCTTGTTATCTAACATTTCATAAAGAAATGTACTTTGTGGAAGTTTCTTATCTTTATCATGAAAATAAAATCCTTCTATATAGGAAAGTATTGCAAAATAAACATTACCATCATTTTTATACTCTTGATAAGATGCCTCTTCAATAATATACATCATTTTCATAATATAACTCTTACCAGTACTAGGTTTTCCTGCTAAGACAGTAATATCATTAAATTCAATCGAAGTATCCTTTAACTTTGCAAAGTTTTTAAAATGTGCCAATTCAGCCATTTTTTTACCTTTTATAATAGAACTTCAACTATAGATGAGTCAAGCTCCACCTTTTTAGCTTTGCTTATTCTATCCTC
>JALWDS010000024.1 GCA_027036775.1 Archaeoglobaceae archaeon
TTTTTAAATTTATCATAATGCATTTCAAACCCTATAAGGGAGTATATTAAAACCAAAATTTTCTAAAGACGGTAAATTTATTAGATGGGAAGTATTTCAAACCCTATAAGGGAGTATATTAAAACATTAGAGCTTCCTGACAATAGAGCTTATATGACTATTGATTTCAAACCCTATAAGGGAGTATATTAAAACTATAAAGGTATTGTTTGTAGATTTTCGCCGATACATTTCAAACCCTATAAGGGAGTATATTAAAACGCTCGGGAGACTATCTCCCGAGTTGGCATATTACGTTATATTTCAAACCCTATAAGGGAGTATATTAAAACATGGACAAAAAGACGGAAAGTAACTATGCAGGACTATTTCAAACCCTATAAGGGAGTATATTAAAACAAAAGTGATTTAAAATTACTTTAAACAACTTTATCAAATTTCAAACCCTATAAGGGAGTATATTAAAACAAAAACCCTTTTGAAGAGGAGGGGGATGAGCTATTATTTCAAACCCTATAAGGGAGTATATTAAAACCTAGTTTCTATTTTTTGCTTCTTCATAAGCTTTCCATTTCAAACCCTATAAGGGAGTATATTAAAACAGAAGAAAGTTATTGCTATATGCCCAAAATGCAAATTTCAAACCCTATAAGGGAGTATATTAAAACGCTAAGACCCCATTTAGCAATATCAATGAATTTGATTTCAAACCCTATAAGGGAGTATATTAAAACCCCTCGAAAATGTCATTGTTTTGATACCAACGCTATTTCAAACCCTATAAGGGAGTATATTAAAACCCATATTTCAGAGTTTATTGCACAAGCAATAGAATAATTTCAAACCCTATAAGGGAGTATATTAAAACTGCAACAAATGGAGTTATTTTGAAGTTGTATCCTCATTTCAAACCCTATAAGGGAGTATATTAAAACTGAGGCGCATGAACAAAAACCAAGAGTAAAAAGCTATTTCAAACCCTATAAGGGAGTATATTAAAACAGCAACCAAATAACCATATTTCGGCTTTTTATTTAAAAAATGATACAATTAATTTCCTTAAAATCAGCTTAAATTAAAATCTATTTTTTACGAAA
>JALWDS010000025.1 GCA_027036775.1 Archaeoglobaceae archaeon
AAAGGACGACATTTTTTGTATGTCGTCCAAAACGTTTGGCTACCTATTGACATATAGGTCTTGGGCTATTATTTTCCAACTAACCCAAGTAACGAAGAAGGAGAAGTCAAGACCCCGGAATTCTCGATATTTTCGGGATGGGGCTGCTTTTCCTTCTTTCTGTTTTTACTTTTTCTTCTTGATATTGGTGCATCATCAGCCTCTTTTTGGAAACGGCGTTTAGCATTTTCACGAATTTTTTTATTTCTTTTTTGTTTTGATCTGTAATTATTCTTTTTGTCGATTTCCGGATCAAACTCCGTGTTATTTTTTAACATGCCATAAATAATGCGCGTAATCTTATGCATGCAAATGCCAATAGCCGACATTTTAGATTTACCTTTTTTTATCTGTCTTAAATAAACTTCTTTGATAAGAGGATTATTTGAAATCGCATATCTTGTGACCATGAATAAAATGCGCCGTGGAACAGCTCGGCCTCTCTTACTCATGTGGAAGCCTCCTGCTCTATCTCCACTTTCGATGAAAACCGGATGAATACCAAAATACGAAGCAAGATGTTTAGCCGAAGGGAATCGTTCGATAGAGATGATATTTAATACCAATCCTATTGCCGAATGAACGCCAATTCCTTTAAAAGTAGTTAGAAGCTTTACTTCAGGAAGATCACACTGTTTGACTAATTGCTTTTTTAGTTTGGTAATGGTTTCTTTTAAATTGAATATATGTTCCACCAAATTAAGGATGATACGTGCTGTAACTTCATCGTCAGCTGAACCTATACTTACTTTGGCATAGTTAATGAGCTTTTGTGCACGTGTTCGTGAAATGTAAGGAATTTTTTGAATTGTCTCAGCGTGTGCTCTAGCTAATTTAGATGCTGTAGGATATTTACTTAAAAGTTGTAGTAGCCAATTCGGTACTCCGTATTTGCAATATTGAACTAAAAAAGGAAAGGCATTATAAATAGTAATGCTGAGTTGGTTTAAAAGCTGTGTCTTTTGCTTAGTGAACATCTCTATCAGATTCCATTGTTTACGCAAAGAAGCATAGGGATCGTCTTCGTTGTAGCGTAC
>JALWDS010000026.1 GCA_027036775.1 Archaeoglobaceae archaeon
CCGGGAGTCGAACCCGGATCGACTGTTTGGAAGGCAACCATGCTAACCGCTATACCACTGACGCCGACGTGATGAATTGTTTCCTGATAATGACAACATGCAACTGAACTTAGGAGAAAAATATTTAAAGTTTAATGAATCGGAGAATAGCCATAATAAATGCGACGGGGGATAATTGTAATTTCCTTGAAATACCCAAGACACGTTAAAAGGTTTCAATACACACAAGTGATTTGCGTATACATGATAAATATATTGTCAGGTGATATCTGTGCAGATAATTCCTGCTTATGAGGAGGTGTCCACGTATGCATATACTGTCAGCGGTATGCCAACATTATTATTGCAGAGCGCGAATGTCATCCGCTTGTTATCTATTGAATGAACGTTCTAAAAACGGAAATGTTCAGCATTCCTCTCACAACTCTCTTTTCTCGATTCTGGATGCATAATTCTCGAGGAAAAAGTGAAGGTGTGCGTCAGCCGGGAGTCGAACCCAGATCGACTGCTTGGAAGGCAACCATGCTAACCGCTACACCACTGACGCCGACGTGATGAATTGTTTCCTGATAATGACAACATGCAACTGAACTTAGGAGAAACATATTTAAAGTTTGAATGAATCGGAGAATAGCCATGATAAATGCGACGGGGGATAATTATAAGTTCCTTCAAATACTAAAGATACGTTTAAAGATTTCAATACACAAGTGATTTGCGTATACATTTTAAGTATATTGTTAGGTAATATCTGTGCAGATAATTCCTGCTTATGAGGATGTGTCCACGTATGCATATACTGTCAGCGGTATGCCAAAATTATTATTGCAGAGCGCGAATGTCATCCGCTTGTTATCTATTGAATGAACGTTCTAAAAACGGAAATGTTTAACATTCATCTCACAATTCTACCTCTCTTTTCTGGATTCTGGATGCATATTTCTCGAGGAAAAAGTGAAGGTGTGCGTCAGCCGGGAGTCGAACCCGGATCGACTGCTTGGAAGGCAACCATGCTAACCGCTACAC
>JALWDS010000027.1 GCA_027036775.1 Archaeoglobaceae archaeon
GAAATAATCGTCGGAGACATCAGCGGAATAAGAGAAAACAACGATAAGAACGCTAAAATCAACGCAATGATTCACAACTTCTGGAGCTTCAGATTCATCACCAACCGCTTAATCACAACAGCAGAAAACTTCGGAATCAGAGTTAAATTGGTTAAGGAAAATCATACATCCTCTATTTGTCCAAGATGTTATTCAACTAATGCAATAAAGCATAAGAGATTGTTTAAGTGTCTAAATTGCGGTTTGGAAGCTCATAGAGATGTCGTCGGAGTTTTAAATATAGCCCGTGTCTCCACAAGGAGAGACGGGTTTAACGGGGTGCTGGCACACCCCGTGCTTCTCCGTCTCGGAGAAGCACAAACCCATGAACCGTCCCCTCGCGGGGATTCCCCTCAGGGAATACTCGCACTTTAGGGCGGGGAGGATGTCAAGATCCAACAGAAATAGCTAAAACAATTGAAATCGTTAAAAAGTATTGTTCCTTGTTAAAAAGCTTTAGAGAGTAAAGACCTCTCCCAATCGCTTAAAGAGGGACATATAACACAACCTAAACGGTAAAAACCCTCGTAGTAAAGGGGATGCAACTTCAAACCGTTCATCAAAACGTAGAGTTGAACCATCCCACCGCTCCAGTACTTTATGGGAAAAATCTCCTTTGCAATCCTTTCGAAAACGACTGGCCTCTCCCTCCTAATCCTACTTTCAGCATCCCTATCCCCTACTATCAAAACCTCTATCCCCTCTGATTTTACGACCCTCTCCAAAGCTTCCATCTTGAGTTTGGTGCACCATCTATTTTGATGCGTGGGCAATCCAAACCTCTCGACGTCGAAAGAGACCTTTTCAACAACCAAATCGACATCGAGCTTCTTGCAAACGTATTCAACGTATTCCCTCGTGAAGGGCATGTCGTAGTTTGTTTCGATGTAGATGGCTTTAACATCACCAAAAGCCTTTTTAGCCAGTATCAAACAAGCTAAACTGTCCTTCCCACCGCTAAAGGGAACCGCTACGTTGTCGCCGTGGGATTTGATGAAATCGATCGAAACGTTCTCCAAAAACTTCAAAGTTCTCTCGTTTCTCTTTACCGTTTTTTCTATAGGCATCCTTTTGGGTTTAACGTCGCTCAAAATTTTTACATCCAACTTTTCACCTATCCTTTTACTGACAACAGCTTTCAGCTCTGGAACGTAAATCCACTCCTCGTTGTATAGCCTCCTCAAAATCAGATTCCCCTCTTCAACTTCTACACCAATCTTTCCCATGTTTCTGACGAAACCCTCACCCAAAACGAAGTATGAATCGTAATCTGGGTGTATCTCCAAGTGAAACTCGTTTTTCGGGGAAAATACGAATACTTCATCGAACTTAACCCCCAACCTTACCTTAGCCTTTGCAAACTCGAACTTCTCCCTTATCTCCTCCATCCTCGCGTTTCTCACGGCCTTCTTGCTCAATACTATAATTTGATAGAGCGGTGTAACCTTCTCAATTTCTCTTTCAGCTTCAACCGCCAAATCTATCTCGTCCCTTCCAAAGAAAAATATGGGAATTCTATTTTTAAACTGTGAAAAATCTACACCCTCTAAGCTCCTAACTCCGCCCAAACTCACGACTTCGCAATTTAAGGCATGCTTTAAAGCCTTTGCATCCTTCTTAGCCCTTGCAATGGCTACTATCATGCTTGTAGAGGATTTCGCAAGAGTGCTCCAAGTAGCAAGCTCTGTTGAAAGCATCTTCAACGTTATTTCCAGCGGAGTAAATCCCGTGACCTTTATGGACGACCACACCCCTTTTAGCGATCTCTTTGGCTATTTCATCCGCAACCTCTTCACTTCCAAACTCACCCTCAACTACTCTAACCCTCTTTAAAAACAAACCACCCTCCAAATCCTTTGGAACTATCTCATCGGTTAACATGGACAGCAAGACGTTGTAAACCCCATGGCAGTGTATTACAGCTTTGTAATTCGTTTTCTCGTATATCTTGGTGTGAACCCTCCAATCGCTCGAAATTCCCTCTTGATATTCCCCAATTTTCACATAAGCGAAATCTTGAGGAGTTAATTCATCCAAAATCGATCCACTCTTCGTGATTATCATGAAATCTCCAACTCTACAGCTCATGTTTCCACTCGCACCGTCGATTAAACCAAATATCCCCAACTTCTTACCGACTTCTATCATCTCTACAATCAACATCTGCATGATCAAAATCTTTCAAGTTCTGTAAAAATCTTGCGAGTTTCTCCCTAAGCCTAACAACATCACCAACAACTATTATCGCCGGAGCTTTAACCTTCTCCTTTTCAGCAATTTCAACAACTTTTTCCAAATCTGAAACCAAAACCCTCTGATCCCTCGAACAACCCCTCTCTATTATCGCAACCGGTGTTTTCGGATTCTTTCCGTTTTCAATTAACCTCCTTACTATGTTCTTCAAGTTGGAGATGCCCATCAGTATGACTATCGTAGCGTTCAAATTGGCTAAGGCTTTCCAGTTTAACCTTTCCCTCCACTCTCTTCCAGTTACGAAAACCACTGCTGGATCGAACTTCCTGTGCGTAATCGGTATACCTGCGTAAGCCGGGACAGCTATTGCGGAAGTAATTCCGGGAACTATCTCAAAGGGTATTCCGTTCTCAGCCAAATACTCCAACTCCTCACCACCCCTACCGAATACAAATGGATCGCCACCTTTCAATCTAACAACGATCTTACCTTCCTTGGCCAACCTAACCATCAACTCGTTTATCTCATCTTGCTTCATCTTGTGCCTTCCAGCCCTCTTTCCAACGTCTATCAGTTCCGCCTTTGTAGTCCTCAGCAGTTCTTTAATCTCGTCCCCTACGAGCTCGTCGTAGAGAATAACATCCGCTTTTCTCAAAACCTTCAGAGCTTTGACGGTTAAGAGCTCTGGATCACCCGGGCCGGCACCGACTATATAGACCTTACCCATCCGATCTCCCTCTTCAAGTTTTCGGCTATTTCCTTGGCCTCCTCAATCGCACATCTCTTGCTCAAAGTTTCTTCAAACCTGAACTCCCTATCCCTTATTATCTGAACGATCAACCTAACCTTGTTTCCGCATTCCGCATATATCCCAGCAGGAATCGCACATCCAATACCGAGAGTTCTCATGACAACCCTTTCAACGTTCGCACATATCCAAGTTTCCTCGTGGTTCATGAACGAAACCAAATGCTCTTCGTCCTCTCTCGTCTGCACCGCTATTATACCCTGATTCGCTGAAGGAACGAATTTATCAATCGGCAACCTCTGATAATCGACGTCTATTCCCAACCTTTGGATACCAGCTTCAGCCAGAACTATGGCATCATATAAACCCTCTTTCAACTTCCTCAAACGTGTATCAACGTTGCCCCTTATGTTCTCGAACTTGAAATCGGGTCTGTAAAGCTTTAGCTGTGCCCTCCTCCTCAAGCTTGATGTTCCTATCACAGCGTTCTCTTTAATCTCATCTATAGTTTCTCCATCCCTACTTATGAAAACGTCGTGAGGTGAATCCCTCTCAAGGACAGCGGAAACCTTAACGCCTTCGAGCATGTTGCTCGGAACATCCTTGTAGCTGTGGACAGCAACATCTATCTCACCCATAGCCAAAGCATACTCCAAGGTTCTAACGAAGGCTCCAGAGCCTTTGAACTCGTAGAGGGGTTTGTCCTTCATGATGTCCCCAGCACTCCTGATTATCTTTATCTCGACATCGTATCCTCTCTCTCTAAGTCTCTCAACAACCTTAGAAGTTTGAGCCAACGCAAGCTTACTTCCTCTCGTCCCGACTACAATCCTCTCAGACATAATTCGAAGGCCTCAATCGTCTTTTCAACATCCTCCCTTGTGTGGGCGTAGCTGACGAAAGACGTTTCGAACTGCGAGGGGGGTAGAAAAACACCCCTTTCAAGCATCTTCCAGAAGAACCTCATGTATCTCTCCTTATCAAGCTTTAAGGCATCTGAGTAGTTTTTGGGAACATCTCCGAAGTATACGCAGAACATCGAAGCTATGCAATCCACGTTCACGTCATCGGTTTTAACGTCCTTCAAACCCTTAACGAGCTCTTCCGCCATTCTGTTGACTTTCTCTATCACCTTGTTTTCCATCATGAACTTCACGGTTGTGTAGCCAGCTATTAAGCTGAGGGGATTTCCGCTGAACGTTCCAGCTTGGTAAACATTACCTGAGGGGGCTATGTATTCCATTATCTCCCTCCTCCCTCCAAAGATTCCTATCGGCAATCCACCTCCAGCGATCTTACCCAAAGTTGTCAAATCCGCTTGGACACCGTAATACTCCTGAGCCCCACCCAAAGCCAACCTGAAACCCGTTATAACCTCGTCGAATATCAAGAGCACGTCGTTCTCCTTCGTTATCTTCCTAACCTCCTTCAAGTAACCTTCCTCGGGTTTTATGAGAGATGAATTTCCCATGACTGGCTCCATTATGACGCACGCCAAATCGTCCCTGTTCTTCTCGACAACGCTCGACAAACTCTCAACGTCGTTGAAGGGGACTTGCAAGGTGTGTTTGACGAAGTCTTGAGGAACTCCAGCGGAATTCGGAATTCCGTGCGTGGTGGCACCGCTCCCAGCCTTGACTAAAACCGCATCATGCGAACCGTGAAAGCTACCCTCGATCTTCAAAATCTTGTTTTTACCCGTGAATCCCCTTGCAAGTCTTATAGCGGACATAGTAGCTTCACTCCCAGTGTTGACGAACCTCAACATCTCTATGCTCTTGTAGAGCTTCGTTATCAGCTTGGCGTATTCGATCTCAAGCTCAATTGGTGTTCCGTATAGCCAGCCCTTTTCCAACTGCTCCTTCAAAGCGTTTTTAACTACTGGATTCGCGTGTCCCAAGATGAGGGGGCCGTAAGCTAAACAGTAGTCTATGTAGCGGTTTCCGTCCACATCGTAAATCTTCGATCCTTCAGCTTTGGCTGTGTAAAATGGGAAGGGTTTGATAGCTCTAACCGGACTGCTAACCCCACCGGGCATCAGCTTTATTGCCTCTCTGTAGAGCTCTTCAGACCTCTCAAGTTTCATGTTCCAAAGTTTTTGATGGGATTAAAAGCTGTTTTGCAATCTAACCTTAAGAGTTACAACCTCGAAGGGATTCATCTCAACTTCAATCGTGTTCTTGTCTATCTTAACCTCCTTCCCGAACTCCCTCTCGAACTCCTCATCCCTCTCCTCAAGCATGTTCACGACTTCAGCATTTTTAACCTCTCTGAAGAACTCCAATTTGGCTGTGCACTCTCTACCTTCCGCCTCGTAAAATCTGACTATTATCCCGTCCATGTCCTCCGCAACCTTAAAAGCCGTAAGTATGACGTTCTCGGGTTCTATCTTTAGAAAGCTCCTCTTCAACCTATACTTCCTGTTCCTCGGAACTTGCAACGCGATAAGGTGGTAGTTGAACTCGTGACCCATCCTGTAAACCCTTGCGGTTCTCCAATCCCCTTCGTGAGGATACACCGCATATCTGAACGAGTATCTCTTCTCCTCCCTTGCATCCGGAACAGGTATGACCGGTCCGGCGGTTCCGTCTGAAAGAATTCCAACCGATCTCAGAAGGGTTAGATACACGTTCCCATCTCTAACCTCGTTCTCTGGAGTTCCTATGTTCAAAAGGGCAAAACCTATCTCCCCGTCGCTGTAATCTATCCATCTCAAAGATGGATAGACTCCAGATGGCTTTTCCTTCCAATCCTTCGGATTGAAGTAATACATATTCGTTTTTCTGTTTACCGCTCCGAACTGACATTCGCACGTGTATTCTGGCAAGTTCCTGTCCGTTTTGAACCTCACCCTCAGCCTTATCCTCGGATGGTCCGTGTCAACATAGGTTACGAAGTCTATCCTCGGGATGTCCCTATAAACGATTATCTTCTTTCTGAAGGATATCCTTCTGTGTCTCCACATTAAAGGTTTGAACCTCTCAACGTATCTGTATGGCCACCTCACGGAGAAGTAGTCGGTGTAGATGTTTATCACCCTTCTTAAGGGGGACTTCTCAATCCAGAAGTTCTTTATGCGGAAAGCTCCGAAAGTCAATCCCTCTCCTCCCTCGCTCTTTATGACTGGTGTAGATTCGTATTCCCTGTGGTGGTAGAGGTCACCAGCCTCGCTCTCTATGACTATCTCGTTACCGTCCCTAAAAACGACCTTGCCGTTCTTCGTAACCGTTATGAGTCCGTTTTCGGGAGAGAAGGACACGTTGAAGTGCTTTGTCTCTATCGTGTTACCAACGATCCTTATGAAACCTTCTTCCCTCTTTCTCCTCCTCCTTTCAACTATCCTGTAAACCTTGTAACCCAAAGCTGGAACTTTGGCTACGAAACCTATCCTCGCGTAACTTAAAGATTCGTCGTCGTATCTCCTGAACCTTATCATCTCCACATCTATCTCCTCATCTCCACACTTCAAACCCTCTATCCTGTAAACCTGACCCTCGTCGAAGTTCAGATCCACCTCGACCCAGTTGGTCACGTCCCAACTCAACGGGTTGAAAACGACGATGTCTCCGAAGTCGTCACCGTTCGCGTCCCTCTCAATTATCTCCATCAGAACCCTTGGAGTTAGATAGCCGAGCTTTGTTCTTAAAAAGTCTATGTCCTGCCTTATGTCGTTGTAACCAACGTCCATGCTCGTTCCCGGAACCACGTCGTGGAAGGCCATGAACATGACCTTCTTCCAACAGTTTGCAATCTCCTCCCTCCTGTAATCCCCGCCCAAGAGGTAGTTGACCGTAGAAAATCTCTCGAAAAACATTAGCCAGTTTTCGAACCTCCTAAGGCTCTGCTTGACCCATATCCTGCTCGAACAAGTGTCTGGAAAAACTTCCGAGTATTTTCCAGAATACATCTCCCCCTTCCTAACTGGCATCTTGTCCTTGAACTTCTCGATCTCCCTGAAGAATTCGGAGGGAGTTGCTATCTTCATAACGGAATCGTGCTTCCTGTTCCACTCCTTAACGACTTCTGGAGTTTCCTCCTGAGGCGGAATTGAACCACTGCCCGACGGCATGAGTATGTGATTCGTTAGGGCGAACCTCTTAAGCTTCACGTAGCTCTCCTCAAGTCTGTCCAAATAGAGACCCGCTCTGTAACCGAGTGGGAAGAAGTGAGCTATGATTCTCGTCCCGTCCAATCCTTCCCAGAGAAATTCGGAGGGTTTTATCTCAGGACATCCCCTCCTAAAAGCAACGTATCTGTAACCGCACTTCCTGTAAATTTGAGGGAGTTGAGCGTTCAGGCCGAAGCTGTCCGCAACCCACATCACCTTAACGTCCGCGTCGAACTTCCTCTTCACGTATCTCTTTCCGTAGAGTATTTCCCTAATCAGAGTCTCCTCCTGAGGTAGCATCGTGTCCGCCATGACGTATTCCCCGTCTGCGATCTCAATCCTTCCCTCCTTGATGTATTCCCCTATCTTTTTGAAGAGCTCTGGATACCTCCTTTCCACCTCCTCGAGCAGATGCACCTGCTCTATCAGGAACTTGTAATCCTTCGATTTTTCCATGATCTCTATGACCTTCTTCAGTATCACGTCGATGTTTATGTAGAAGTAGTCCTCCTTCGTGAATATCCACATCGCGTCGTAATGGGAGTGGGGAACGAGGTATATCACATCCCTTTCCTCCATCTCATCACCTCAGAACGAACTTCTTAACGACTTCGATCCAACCTTGTGTTGCAATACCTCTCGCCCTGTAAACGTCAAAATCCACGTCTATCCAACCATCCCTGTTCCTAACCAAAGCGGGAACGTCAACGACTTTGAGCATTTCTAAATCTGTATAAGAGTTCCCAATTCCGACGGTCAAAACGTCCCCAAACTTCTCTCTGTATAGCTCCGTTAGAATCCTTACGGCCTTACCCTTGTTCGCACCTTTCCCGTAAACGTGAAAGAACCTACCACCGACTTTGACGTTGAACCTCTCCCCCAGAAGTTCTAAGGCCCTTTCATCCGCTTCAACTATCACCTCGCTGAACTCCCTTCTCATTGCCAACTCCGCCATATCCAAGCTCAAACCCGTAACCTTAGCTACTTCTTCGACGCTCATACAGCTGTAACACCTAACGTGAAATTTCCTCATAACTTCTTCGATTGCCACGCGTATCTCTTCGAACGGGACACCCAAAATTAGGGTGTCGTATCCATTCCTCTTATCGTATTTAATTTTTCTTTTAAAATTTTTTAAGTTATCGAAGTATCCCTTTGGGACGTATATGGCGGAACCGTCTTCAACGACGAACGGATCATCGATTCCCAGAGCCTTTCTGAAAACCTCCTGCTCGTATCTCGTCTTTGCGGATACAAATATTATCGGAATCTTCAACTCCTTAAGCTTCCCTATAACGTTTAAGGCTTTATCGCACCTGTATCTCTCGTCCAAGAGCGTTCCGTCCAAATCCGTGAATATCACCTTAAACATACAAAAGTTTCGGTGTATCTTTCAAAAACGCTTCTGAACTTGTTCACGTCTATGTCGCATATCGGTGGGAGTCTTGTAACCTTCCTTATCTCCCTCTTACTCTTAACGACCTCGTGATTTCTAAGCTCCTCAAATATCTTCTCCCTCAAATCCTCGTTGGCGAGTTTGCTGTGATATATTACGGATAGGGATGCCAGAAGCATGTCCTTTATGTGTCCCTCCCCCTTCTCCTCGTGAACGTGCGGATTTATGGTCTCAACTTGATATATCGATATTCCACTGCTCAGAGCATCTTTAAACCTCGTGTTCCCGTCCCAGAACTCCTCCAGAAGGTATATTATTTGGTAGGGCTCTATCGAGTATCCAGTCGAAAACTCCATTATCTCCGCCAACTTCATGGTCATAGCGTGTTCTCCAGCGTTTCCGGTCCTTACTATAAGGGTTTCAAACCCAGTGTTGATGGAGAGGAGCATGTTTATGTATTTGTTGGTTATCTCGCTAACCCTCCCCCACTTTCTGAAGTAGAGCCTGTCCTCCATGACTTTGGGTTTGTATCTCCAGTGTAGCCGAACCATCGAGTATGGAGTTTCGGATAGGGACAAAACGCCCGCATATATCGTGACGTATTCGTTTACCGAACAGGGTATGTAGTTGTCCGCATCTACGAAACCTACGTAATCGCAACCGAGCATCTTCGCGAGCAGAACTCCTATTACCATTCCCTCCCCCTTACCGTCCCTCACCACTCCGTTCTTGTCGAGTATGCACTTGTATCCGACCTCCTGAAAGGCCAAGCTCAGTCCAGGATCCTTTTGATGAACTATGGCAACGTTCTGTTTCGATATCTTGTGGAAGTTTGAAATCATGTCGCATTCCAGCTTGAAGACGTCCTGTTCTTCCCTCCTGCTGTTAGAAACGACAACTATCGTGCAGTCTTCGGGAATAGACCTCATAACACCGTCGAGCAGATGCAGTCTCTCATCCTTGACCGGAACGACTATTGCCATTCTGCTGAAAACGTCTCTCAACTCCTCCCTTGAGAAACCCCTAATCAAGGGGGCTATCACCTTGTTGGACTCAAGTTTGAGCACCTTTTGAAGTTCGTGAATCTTAACGCTACCGAACACCTCGCTATGCTTGGGCAATTCGATGAGCATTACACCGTTTTCGTGAGAGAGGTATATAAATTTTTAAGTTTAATTTTTAAGCTTCATAGCGTTTGGTAAACCGCAAAAACCAGAGCGAGGGTTACGAGGCTTGAAGGAATCAGATAGCGTTTGTAAACCCTCTCCAAGTCCGCTGAGTAGTATTCCTTCGTCAATATCAGGCAGAGGTGAAGGGGAGAGAGCATGACACCCACTATACCCAAACCGACGACGAGCATCAAGTTTTTAGGAACGACGTTTCCTCCCAAGCCCGTAAAGTTGGATAGAATTGGGATCGCTATGGCTGCGTAACCGCTCTCTATACCCGTTGCGAAACCCATCGTGAAGGACACTATAGACGCAATTACCGCCCCTGACATCCCAAGGGTGGCTATTGAGTTCATTAGCCTCTCCGCAGAGTTCGACTCTAAGACGACGTTCTTGTAGAAGAGGAGGGATATCACAAGCAGGAGTATCCTAAGGTCGAAGACCCTCTTAAAGACCGCCTTAAAGTTGGGTCTCCTGAAGGAGTAAAAGGCCAAAATCGAAAGGACAAGGGAGTATAGAAGATCAACGCCCAAAACCGTTAGAGCCATTACCGCCAATATGGGGGTTACGTATAGCAGTCCCCTAAACGTCTTCTCCTCGCATCTGAAGTTTTCAGTCTTGGCCAAGAACGGAAGACCCGAGATTATCATCGCTATCGTTACGGGATACGTGGACTTCAGCATTGTCGGATAACTCAATTCGAGTATGGCCAGAGTGAGTATCACGCTTGGATAGATGGGGTCTATGCTCGCCCAAACGTGTCTGAACCAGTAATTTAAAAACGTCGCCCTCTCAGGATCGATTTTGAATTTATCGAAGACGTCCTTGAGCATTACGGCAGAAACTATTGCACCTCCGGGCATGGGCAAAAGCCCTATCATCGCAGGTATAACCACAACGCTGAACCTTCCGAAAACTGAGAGTGCGGACGTCGTCAACTCGTGCAAAACTCCCGACTCCTTCATGGAGTAGGCCAAGGTGAACGCGAGCACGAATATTACGAGATACTTCAGAGTTTGGAGAGAGGTGACCGTTTCGTATAGAACTCTGAGGCAGTCCAAACCGAGCGTTAGAAATCCCAAGAGCAGAGCTCCAACGAAGACCGCAAAGCCCACGTGAAACCTTCTTATTAAAAGCAGTATCGCTATTACGGAAGCTAATAAGGCAAACATCCTCAGACCTTGACTATCTCCCCCATTCCCTTGCTCCTCCCCTCCCTGAATATGAACTTCTGACCCTCGTAAACGTAGTAGGGGTTGTATTTGAAAGCTATTTTGACTCTACCCCTATCGCCAGCTTTCATGTAATCCCTTTCCATCTCCTTGAATGTAACGGTCTCCGATATCGTTTCCAAGTGTATGACCGGCTCGTATCCTACCTTGATCCTCGTAGGATGCGTGAAAACGTAAATCTCCGCTTCGAAATCCCAAACCGCTTTCGGCTCTTCCTTCGTCAGAACCATTCCCCTCCTCAACTCGTCGTATCTGACGCCCTTTAAAGCTAAACCCACTATGTCTCCTGCCTCAGCCCTGTCAACCCTGTAGTAGTGCATCTCTATGCTCTGAACCTTGACGAGTTTAAAGCTACCGTCCCTAAAGGGCCCTACGTAAACTTCGTCGCCTTCCTCAATCTCCCCCCTCTTAACGCTACCGCTAACGACCGTCCCGACTCCGGTAACTCTGTAAATTCTGTCTATATACATCAGAAAACCCTCGCCTTTGAACGTCCTTTTCGGCAACCTCAGGAGGAGCTCCTCAAGAAGATCGTAACCCTCAAGCGTTACCGCAGACGTCTTTATTATCGGAACTATCAAACCACCCCCCATCAGCTTTGCAACCTTCTTAACGTCTTTCAAGTCCTTGACGACGTATGGAATCCTACCTACCCTCCTCAAGAGTGACGAAACCTCTCTCACGACCTCTTCAACCCTTTCTCCATCGACCATGTCTATCTTCGTTAAAGCTATTATAACGGGCAGATCCATTGCCAAAAGAATTCCAAGATGCTCCCTCGTCGTTCTCATAACTCCATCGTTGCTCGCAACGACCAAGAGACCGTAGTCTATCTTTTGACCCAACAAACCCCTTATAGTTGTTCTCAGCCAAGGTTCGTGCCCAACCGTATCGACGAAGGATACGAGTTTATCCGCTCTTTCGGTAACGAAGGCCCTTTCGTTCTTGTTTAAAGGATTCTTCATTCTCAAAGGTTTCCCGTTCTTGAAACCGAAAACAGCAAAGTGCAAATCCGCACTCAAACCCCTCTCTATCTCGTGTTTCAGAGTGTCGAGGTAAATCCTCGTTAAGCCGTCGCCGTCATCTCTCCTTCCAGTTATCAAACACCCTACCAACGTGCTCTTACCGTGATCTACATGGCCAGCTGTGCCGATCGTTATGTGCTCCTTAGCCTTGGATTTAACTATCTCGACTATTCCGACGTATCCGGAGTTGATCTTAAACTTCTCAACGGATTTAACATTTGCAGAAATCTCTTCAGCTATCTTCTTCAAAACTTCAACCGTCTCTTCAAACCTCCTCTCATCTATACCCTTCAGCTTTCCGTCGTCGGAAACGCCTATGACGTATATCGCCTTACCCCTACCCATTATAATTCTGTGGTTCATCTGACAAGCCAACTCCTGAAACCTGCTTTCCCTTAAGTGGTAGTTCGTCAGGAACTCCTTAAACTCGATGTTTTCCCTCTCACCGTTCTGAATCAAATCCTCTATGCACCTCATTTTCACCTGAGGTTTATCCAAAAGTTTATTTAGATTCCGATCGGGCAGAAACATATAACGTTGCATACGTAAGATATCCAGCATAAGATTTTAAAGCCAAAACCTCTCACTACCTTACTTCTATCGCTCGGATGAGGAACCACTATTTCACCTTCGAAGGCCTTTACGGTATTCGGAATTTCAACTCTCCTCGTTTTCCTTGCAAACATGTTAAAGGCGAAGCGTATTCTATCTTTTAACCTTGCGTAGTCCTCGGAACCCTTACAGATATAGATGTACCTGTAGAGTCTGTATTCGGTAATAAGAATAAAGCAGTCAGACTTTCTCATTACAACACACGGTAAAAAAGTTGGATAATAAACTCCGAACTCATCGGGATTTAACTCCTTCAAAATTTCGGAGATCAAAACCTCTGAGAATTTTGACGGAGATTTAGATAGGGTGTAGTAAATTATCAGGATAACGGATACGAAAAAGCAGTATGTCACGATCAAAACGATGTTCGACGGGTTAACAACAACTTTGTAAACGATAAAAGCCAAGATGACAGCCAAGAAAATTAGAAGAACTCTACGATCCATAAAAAAACTTAGGATGGAAATTATATAGCTTTTCTCACTTCAAAACTGGAATCAGGTCGCTCCTTCCTATTTCGATCAACCTGTTCTTTATCGCCCTTCTCAAGTTGTCGATTTTACCCTTTTTGGCTGAAATTGGAAATATCACATGAGTCCATTCTTGCCAAGGTGGAGTCATCCCTAATTTTAGCGCTATTCCGTTTAAAACCTCATCCCAATCATCCACCTTGTCCATCTTGTTTACCGCCAAAAAGACCTTGGGACATACTTCGTTTAAAAATTCGAACATCTCAACCTCCACGGGAATGTATCCCCTCCTTTCCCATCTCTCCGCTATCTCCAAAAAGGATTTGCCGTCAACAACCTGAACGGCCAAGATTATCCTTTCGGAATTTTTTTCGATGTATCTGACGACGAAGTCCTTGACCCTCTCGTTGAATTCCCTATCGACTCCAGAGATGTAACCGAAACCCGGCAAGTCGGTAACTAATAGGTCCCTATACCTGATCTGGTTGGGTTTTATGGTCGTTCCCGGTCTTTTCCCCTTTCTGACCTTAACTCCGAAGAGTTGAGAAAATAAGGTCGATTTACCTACGTTCGACCTTCCAGCAAAGACTATCTCAATCATCCGGGCCAGAGACCGTAGTAAGCGTTTAGGATTATGCAGAGAACACCTATCGCAACTCCAAATACTAAAACGCTCTTGGGTTTGATCTTTATCTGTGCCTTTTCCTCTTCAAAGTATCTCATTATACCTGCGGAAGACATCAGCGGTGGAGTCTTTACCTTCTCCCTCCTTGCCATGGCCTTAGTGGATTCGGCAATATTTAACGTTATCGTCTCTTCGATTCCTTATGTATTAAGGCTGATGCTACTAAATGGGCTATTCTGAGAGGTTCTGGAACCTTACCCTTCCTTACCGTGAGCTTTAAAATCTTCTCTGCAAAGTTTTCGTCGCAACCCTTCAGCTGAACGTAAACTCCGTAAACGCTTTTAATCTCTCCTGCATTTCTTATCAAATCCATCCTCTCTTCAAAGTCTTCGAAGTTCTTCAGTGCTTTCTCTATTTTTTCCATGTCTGGATACCTTTCTAAAACTACGACGATTGGAATTCCGAGCTTGTCGTGAATGTAGTCGAGATCAGCTAAGTTGAAACCTGCGAAGGTTAGACCGCTCAAAAGGATGCACCTTATCTGTTCTTTAAATCGGGATTCTGATATCAATTTAACGATCTTTTCGCTGACATCCGTTCCATCGACCTCTATTCTATCTATCAAAAATCCTTCGACGTAGTCTTTGCAGGTGATACAACCCACGAGATAGGCCAAATCTCCTTTAAAGCTATCGTCAAAGCCAACGACCCTCCAGAGCTTCACAGGGTTAGTTCAACGCTAAGCTTATAAAAAAATACATCAAAATGCCAGAGATTATGGACAAACCCAAGTTTCTCCACCTGAGAAAAGTTAATGTAACGATAAGAAGGGAAACTATGCCGACGGGTAAATCCTTCGGTTCCCTCTGAGCACCTACAAAGGACGTCACAAACAGAGATGAAATTATTGCCGTGGAAGAACTTGAGAGGAAATTTCCCCACCTTTCGAAGTCTATTCTGTCCTTCAATAGGAATGGCAGTAGTCTTGTTAAGTAGGTGGCGATTGCAACGGTCAATATTATGAAGACCTCCAAGACAACCACCTCACAACGAACGGTGTAAATAGACCAGAGATCAAGATACCTATCGACGGATAACCTAAAGCCATCAGCATTAGAGATACGAACGCACCAATAAAAGCGGAAATCCAATCTCTGTTGGACAAGAGTAGAACGAAAAAGAGGGCTGGAAATGCAAATACGAGAGACCTGTATAGGACTTCATTCGAAATTATGATAGATCCACCCAACACGCCTACAACCGTCCCAAAAACCCATGCGATGTAGGCTATCAACGCAAGCCCCCAGATAAATCTCTCGTCGTCACCTTTGAAAGACAACGCGAAGACCTCGTCTGTCAAACCGAAAGCAGTCAAGAACGGTTTCTTAACCTCAACTCTCCTCGAAACTATACATCCGTAAATTAAATGCCTAAGGTTGAGAATTATCGGAATTAGGGTTGCGTTTAAAGGGTAGTCTATGAGTGTTGCCAAAGCGAACTGTGCCGAGCCGGCAAAAATCAACATGGAAGCCAAAACTACGTCCGTTTCATTCATTCCCCTCGCTAAAGCCATCAATCCAAATGTTACCGCAACTGGAAAGTATCCCAAGGCTATGGGAATTCCGTAGATAACGCCCTTCCTGATCATTCCAACCTTATCGCATCGTTCGGACATACGTCAACGCACAAACCGCAGTCGTCGCATATGTCTGGATCGACGTGAGCAACGTCGTTCAGCTCTATAGCTCCAGTTGGGCATTCGTCAACGCACTCCCCGCAACCGTCACAAGCGTTTTCGTCAACCACAGCTGGCATGTCT
The DNA here is from genome assembly GCA_027036775.1 of Archaeoglobaceae archaeon. GTDB lineage: Archaea > Halobacteriota > Archaeoglobi > Archaeoglobales > Archaeoglobaceae > Archaeoglobus_B. The sequence continues at coordinate 15,437 of JALWDS010000027.1, forward strand.
CAATTTTGTCTTGGAAAATATAACCGTAACGATCATATCACCCTCATGAGGGACTCCATCCTCAATCCCCTTTCGGTTATGTCGTATCTGAACACGTTCTTCGGAATCGCACACCTCCTGAGCTTTATAACCTTCAGTATCCTCTGTATCTCGTTCTCCCTCTCCCTTATGTCGAACTCGAATATCCCGTCCACGATGGACTTCAAAGTGTTTTCGAACCTCTCACTGCAAGTTCCGTGGGTTAAAACTATCATCGCAACCGCCTCATCCTCTTTAACCTTCTTGGAGAGCTCCTCCACAAAAGTTATGGCCTCGTCTTCGGAGTATATCCTTACCACCTTCTCCATGCTGTTGACGATTATCCTGTCGAACCTCTCCTTGCTCAGAAGTATCCTAAGTCCTCTTAGCGGATCGAAAGTGAAGAGCTTGGACTCGTTCGAGGCAAAGCTTATCACCTTGAAGTTCTCGTCCAGATTCGCTTCGGGATAGTAAATCCTTATGTATTCCACGAGGTTTTTTTCGGTGTCGTCGGTAACCACGTAGAGTATATTCTCACCGTTTTTTAATCCCAGAACCGCAAATTGGAAGGTTAATATTTCCGCACCGGCCCCGGGTTTCTCCACGAGTAAAATCAGACTGCCAGAAGGAATCCCACCCGAAAGACTCGAATCTAAGGCGGTTATTCCAGTCGGATACTTCTTCATCGATTTAAATAGCAACAAGTTGTATAAAACGTTTGTTCAATTCGGTGACATGAACCTGAGGTTCGACGAGAGGGGACTGATACCGGTGGTCGTTCAGGACGTAAAGACAAAGGAGGTTTTGATGCTGGCCTACGCTAACGAGGAGGCTATTAAGAAGACTTTGGAGACGGGATACGCCCACTACTGGAGTAGGAGTAGGAAAAAGATTTGGATGAAGGGCGAAACTTCTGGAAACGTTCAGAGGGTCGTTGAGATAAGGGTGGACTGCGATAACGACGCCCTCCTTTATTTGGTCGAGCAGAAGGGTGTTGCGTGCCATACAGGTAACTACAGCTGTTTTTACAGAAAGTTTGAACTCGAATAACTTTTATATTTTTGATGCGTTCTCAATTCATGAACTACTACTACGACCCCTTCGGATTTTTCGCGTCGATGATATGGTGGCTTCTACTCTTCTGGCTACTCGTGGGACCTCAACTGCAGTATAGAAGGCTTATGCTTATGAGGCAGAGCATAATGAGAAAGCTTGGAGAGAAGAGGGGGAGCAACGTCATAGCTATGATACACAGGCAGGAGAGCATAGGACTGTTCGGCATACCATTCTACCGTTTCATAAGCATAGAGGATTCCGAACAGGTTTTAAGGGCGATAAGGATGACTCCCAAGGATCAGCCCATAGATCTGATAATACACACTCCCGGCGGTTTGGTTTTGGCAGCAACGCAAATTGCCAAGGCTTTGAAGGATCATCCGGCGAAAACAACCGTGATAGTCCCGCACTACGCGATGAGCGGGGGAACACTCATAGCTCTGGCTGCTGACGAGATAATAATGGATCCAAATGCGGTTTTAGGGCCGGTAGATCCCCAGCTAATGAACTATCCAGCGCCCTCAATTTTAAACGCGGTAAAGAAGAAGGAACCCAAAGACGTTGACGATCAAACGCTCATATTGGCGGATATAGCTGAAAAAGCGATAAATCAAGTTAGACAGTTCGTTTACGAGCTTTTGAGGGACAAGATGGGTGACGAGAAGGCTAAGGAGGTTGCGAAGATATTGACCGAGGGTAGGTGGACGCACGATTATCCCATAACGGTTGAAGTCGCCAAGGAACTGGGGTTGAACGTTTCAACCGACGTTCCTCAAGAGGTTTACGAGCTGATGGAGCTCTATCCTCAGCCCATAATGCAGAGGCCGAGCGTTGAGTTCGTTCCGAGGAGGGAGGTCAAGCCCTCAATCTTGAAATGAGCTCCTTCAACTTTTTGTAGTCCGTAACCAATTACGTATTCCTCTTTTACGACGATCGTTGGAACCGCTCTGACGTTATACCTCAAAGCCCCCCTTAAACCCTCATCCGTGTTCACGCTGAACTCCAAAACGACAACGTTCTCCTCCTCGGCTATCCTCCTTCAAAATTGAAAAACCTTTCGTAACCTCTAAATACCCCCGGGAAACCTACGGTTATGCTACTCGAATCGATCGCTTTCATACTCGGTCTTCTGTTCGGACTGCTGAATCCGGGTAAGGAGAACAGGTTGAAGCTTTTGAAGAGGGCGATATTGATAGGTGTTGTTTTGGGTATTGTCGTGGGTGTTTTGTCCGCATTACTTCTGGTTCCCTTAGGTGCTTTAAATCCAGCCCTTCCAGTGGTTGGGTTCATAGTCGGAACTGTCGGCGGAGTTGTTTTGGGAGTTTTGACCGTCCTATACTTTGCGATATTCTTTATAATCGGAACTTTCGTCGGCGACCTAATAGAGTCCATCTTTCGTTAGATCTTTCCCCTGTAAAACTTCGTCGCAGGACAACCCAAGCACTTCTCCCTCTTATACCTCTCGCACACCGCACAGTTCACACCGCAGGGAGCCTTTGAAAGCCTCTTATTTGCAACAACCTTCAAATCCAAAAAGCCGTCGTAGTATACCTCCATTATAGGATACAATTCGAACCTCCTGACACCCTTCTGTGCCCTCAAAGAGCAGTTCTCCAAGCTTATGCTTTCGAGAGAATGATAATCTTCCGCCCAAACGAGTGCGAAGAGGTTGAAGGAACCAGTTGTCACGAAGAACTTCACGATCCTCGGACAGTTTTCGAATCTCTTCAAGAGCTCCCTCAAAGCTCTCCCGCTCTCCAACTCCATAGCTATAAGTGCCAACTTCACGTTGAGCTTATCGACGTTTATCAGTGCCTTCACCTTCAAAATTCCCTTGTTGATCAAACTCTCCAACCTCTTCTTGGCACCCATGCTCGTCAATCCTATCTTCTTTCCGATCTCTACGAGCGTCTTCCTACCGTCCTTCTGCAGTTCCTCAAAGATTATTCTGTCCTTTTCGTCGATCATACTTCGTTTAACTATTAAACATTTATAAGCCTTTTCGTTTCGATTTTGAACCGCCGAAACGCTTATATTCAGTTTAGAATACTCGAGTCAACCGCTTGAATATTAGGGTAGATAGCATGTGTATTTGGCACGAGAACTTCGAGAGGTTTAGAACGATAATGAAGGCCCTGCACTGCCCGACGAGATGGCTGATAATAGAGTGCTTGAAGGACGGAGAGAAGAGCACCAAGGAAATACTCAACTGCCTCCTAAAGAAGGACGAAACGATCACGCTAACGAGCCTCTACTACCACCTCTCCGAACTGAAGAACGCCGGAATAGTTGAGATTGCAGGTTACAGGGAGGAGGGGGGAGGTGCACCCCAGAAGGTTTGGAGGTTGAAGGTGAGAAAGATTGAGATTCCGCTGGTGAGCGAGGATGATAAAAGTTGAAGGGGTTGAGAAGTCTTTCGACGGTAGGAAGGTTCTGAAGGGGGTATCCTTCAGGGTTAAGAGGGGAGAGATCTTCGGATACTTGGGGCCGAACGGTGCGGGTAAAACTACGACCGTTCGGATTCTTACGGGATTGATAAAACCTGACTCCGGAAGGGTCTTCGTGAGGGGATTTGACGTGGTAAAGAATCCCGTCAAGGTTAGGGAAAGGATAGGCGTTTTACCTGAGGTTGCAAATGTCTATCCAGATTTGACCGCTTGGCAGAACCTCATGCTCGCGTGCGGTCTATACGGTATAGATAAGAGGGTTGCGGAAGGTAGGTGCGAAAGACTGTTGAAGGAGTTCGGAATTTACGAGAGGAGGAACTCCAAGGTTAAGACATTTTCGAAGGGTATGAAGCAGAGGCTCATGTTCTGCATCGCAATGGTCTGCGAGCCTGAGATAGTGTTCTTGGACGAACCGACATCCGGTTTGGACGTTGCGAGTGCGAGGATGCTGAGGAGGAAGGTGCTCGAGCTAAAAGATACGGGTGTCACCGTCTTTTTAACATCACACAACATGGACGAAGTGGATATGCTGTGCGATAGGGTTGCGATAATAAAGGACGGTAGGATAATTGCCGAAGATAGCCCAGACGGAATAAAGGAGCTCGTGGGTGGTGATATAGCTGTCGAGGTTAGGTTCGATAGGGATGTTGACTTCTTCGGGGAGAGGTTCGGAGACAGATACGTCCTTTACACCAAGGACCCGAACGAAACCATCTGTAGTATTGTAGAGTTTGCCAAGGAGAGGGGAGTTAGAATACTCTCGATAAACACGAGAACTCCATCGCTTGAGGAGGCCTTCATAAAGATTCTGGGTGGTGAGGTATGAAGGTCCTGGCCATAGTTAAGAAGGACATCCTCATCTACTACTCCAAGGGTCCTGTTGTCATCTTCGGAATACTCTTGCCGATATTTCTGTTCTTGGCCTTCTGGGTGGGGAGGAATCTACCTTTAAACTTCCTCATGGCTGGATTGATTGCTATGACCGTGTTTTTTGCCTCAACATCGGTTTCACCCGCGATAGCACCTTGGGAGGGGCAGATGAGAACGCTCGAAAGGCTCTTGACTTATCCGATAGACGTCAAGACGATAGTTCTGGGAGACGTCTTGGCGTCAACCATATTCGGAATAGTTCTCTCCTTAGTCCCCATCTTGATAGCCCTCGCACTCAACCTGAGCATGAACGTCATACTCGTTGTTGGTATAATCCTGTCCGCGGTCTGCTTCTCAAGCTTGGGACTGCTGTTTTCGGCCTACCCCTCAAACATTCCAGCGACGGTTATGATGATCTCCGCTTTGGTCAGGTTTCCCCTTATATTCGTGAGCGGGATATTCATACCGATAGACCAGCTACCTCCCTTGGGTCAATACATCGCGTTGCTATCACCTCTAACATACTTCACTGACATAGCGAGGTTCAGCTTGGGATTGAAGCCTTTCCTACCTCTGTCGATAGACTTCACCGTTTTGACCCTATACACGATCGCACTTCTCTACACCTCGATAAAGCTTCACGAGAGGGCGTTGATCAAGAGGATTTAATTCAACTTTTAAATTTTAAATCGAAAACGATATATCGATTTAATATCTCATAACAGTATGATTGAGAGAATTGCGAGACACATGCGCAGATACCTCATAGCCTACACCTTCCTATCTCTGATGGTCGGTGTGCTCGTCGGATTGAAGTTTGCAGGTTTCTTCAAGTCCAACCCCAAGTTGGTGAAGAACGTAATAGTTACTTTCGCAATACTGACCATATACCCTTCCATGGTTCAGCTGAAAACGGAGGAACTCGCAAGGTCGGTAAGGATGTTCAAGGAAATAGTTATATCCATGTTCTTCGTTTTTCTCTTGGCTCCGTTCTTGGCAATGGCATTTGCAAAGCTGTTTAGCGACATCGACCTCGCTCTCGGTTTCGTTACTTCAAACGTGGTTCCCGCTTCGAGCGCATCCATAGGATTCGTTCTAATAGCGGAGGGAAACATAGAACTCGCAACGATACTTGCGGTTCTAAGCCTTTTCGGTGCTTTACCTGCAATCCCAATTTACCTCAGCTTCTACGCAAGCGTTTCCGCGGTAAGGATTCCGATCGACAAGATAGTTTCCGCAGTTTTATACACACTCGTAACTCCCTTCGTGGCCGGACAGGTAACGAGGTTTCTCTTGGTTTACAGGAGGGTCAAAGGGATGGAGGGAGAAGAGAAGTTCAAGAAGATGATGGCCATAGAGATGAAGCTCAAACCAATTCTGTCCCTCGCAACTATGGTGACGATGTTGATTCTGATAGCCCTGCTCGTCGCGAGCAAGGCTGAGGTGATAGTTGAGAAACCGAGGATAGTGGGGGAGATAGTCGCACTTCAATCCGTAATGCTTACAACCCTCTTCGGAGCGATAACGATTTTGGACAAGATTTTTAAGCTGACCTACAGAGACCACATGGCGGTAGCTTTCATATCCGCAACTAAAAACCAGAGCGTTGCTGCAGCAATTGCGGTCATGGCTCTAAGTTTAAAATCCGCAATAGTTCCCGCTTTGATACCCATAATTCAGGCTCCGATAGTCATAGGCTATCTACACCTGCATCCTTGGTTGAGAAAAGTATTCAAAGTTTGAATTTTAAATCGAAAGCTGTTTATATCTTTAATATCTTTATCGAACATGGCCAAAAAGGTGGAGAGGGTTTTGGTCCCACTGGACTTTTCGGAGGAGGCGGAAAAGGCTTTGGATTTTGCAAAGGCACAGGGATGGGAGATTATAGTTTTGCACGTTCTCGAGGAGGGAATGCTCGAAAAGATCTATCCGTGGTTTTCAGAACCAGGAATAGACTTCAAGAAGTTCGTGGAGGAGAGGAAGGAGATAACGTTGAAGGAGCTTGAGAAGTATGAGGCGGTCAAAAGGATAGTCAAGGTCGGAAAGTGCTGGAAGGAGATCGTTGAGACTGCGAACGAGGAGAACGTCGATCTCATAGTTATGACGGAGAGGGGAAGCGGTGGAGAGAAGATTTTCGGTTCTTGCGCTGAGAGGGTCGTCAAGCACGCGGATAAACCAGTTTTGATAGTGAGGTGATTCTAATGGACCCGATAACGGGATCACTGATATTTTTAACGGGTCTTATAGCTGGAACGCTCGGAGGTCTTTTGGGTATCGGTGGATGCGTCATAATGCTACCAGCCTTGGTGTTCGTATTCAACTACCCCACTGCCATCGCAATAGGAACGACCATAACCGCAGTAATTTTAACCGCAACGTCTGGAGCGATAGCCCACATCAGGATGAGGAACGTCGATTACTCAACAACGAAGGTGGTTGCGATAAGCGGTGCGATAGGCTCTGCGGTGGGTTCGATAATATTCTTCTACATATCCAACGAAACTTGGCTACTTAACTTCATACTCGGATTCGCATTCCTCTACGTCAGCATCAGGATGATATACGAGGGAATCTTCAAGAGAAAGATGGAGATGAAAGAGGGTAATAGGGTTCCGGGTTCGAATACCGCAAAGGCCACCATAGGGTTCCTCATCGGAATAATAACTGGTATAGTGGGGTTGGGTGGAGGATACGCTCTGGTCCCATCGTTCATATACCTACTAAGCTCCCCGGTCAAAATTGCGGTTGGAACATCTCTTGCCTCTTTCATAAGCATGGCTGTCGTCAGTGGAGCCTTCAAGCTCTATCAGGGAGTCGTTGACGTTATAGCGGCGATATTCTTGGGAATCGGAACCATACTCGGAGCACAGATAGGTGCGAGGTTGGTCAAAGTCGTTCCGTCTTGGGCAATAAAGGCGATCTTCGGATTCGTCTTCCTCTTCGTGTCTCTGAAGTTCATATACTTGGGATATCAGATACTATTTTAAATAATTATTTTTAGATTATTTTTTAAATAGAAACCCTTAAATTCTTTATTGATTATAAACTTCGATGTTCAGCAAAATCCTATACCCGACGGACTTTTCAAAGGAGGCGGAGAAAGCTTTGAATTACGTAAAGAAGCTCAAAGATGCAGGATGTAGGGAAGTCGTTATTCTGCACGTCGTTGATGTTGCGGTAGTCGAGGCTTACGAGGACGCTTTCGTTTGGGCGGGGAAGGATGTGGAGGAGGAAACGAAAAAGCTCGACGAGGCTCTCATAGAAAAGGCCAAGGCTAAGCTGAAGGCTATTGCGGAGGAACTCGAAAGGGAGGGACTTAAGGTTAAGGTCGTGGTTAAGATAGGTTCACCTTGGGAGGTCATAGTCAAGACAGCCGAAGATGAGAAGGTCAGTTTGATACTCATGGGTGCCCACGGTTGCGGACGTTTGGGGTGTGCGATTGAGAAGCTCATAGGTTCTACAGCTGAAAACGTGATCAGACACGCAAAAGTTCCGGTTATGGTGGTTAGATGATTTTGGAATTCCTGATTCCTATAGCGATAATAGTTCTGATAATCGTAGCTTCGATACCAAAGATAATCAAGTGGAGGAGGAAGGCGTTCAAGAGGAAAATTAAGAGGATGAGAAGGGGGTGGTGACTTGAGCAAACTCGTGAGGTTTAACGCCTTCTTCAGAAGGTTCATGACGCTTTGGGTCTTCCTATCCATATTCTCGGGTCTTGCTTTCGGTTACGCCTTCCCAAACGTAAATCTGAGCTTTTTGGTTTTGCCCCTCGTCTTTCTAATGATATACGTCATGATAATCCCAACACGCTTTTCGCTATTCGTTAGAGTTTTCAGGTCACCCAAGGAGATCGTTTTAGGTCTCGTGAACATCCTTCTGGTTGCCCCTCTAATTGCATTTGCAGTCTCATCCCTCCTCCTATCGGATCACAATCTCGTGGCGGGATTCACTTTGGCGGGTGCGGTTCCCCCGGGCGGAATGAACGCAGCTTGGACGGGTCTTTTGGGTGGAAACGTTCCTTTGGCAATAGTTCTCCAAGCCCTAACCTTGATAATTTCCGTTGTTCAAGTTCCATACACCCTTCAGGTTTTGGTGGGAGCATACGTCAGAATCCCCATAAACCTTTTGATGAAGAGCTTGGCGGTTCTCGTATTCCTGCCCCTCACCGCGGGCTTTCTGACGAGGCAGGGTATCGTTAGAAGTGTCGGTGAGAAGGTTATAGATAGGGCCAGACCTCTCTTTCCAGTTCTATCCGGAATTTGTGCTCTATCCGTTGTCTTCGTGGCTTCGTCACTCCAAGCTAAGAAGATAGTCACAAACCCCTCCTCGATATACTACACGATAGCTGTTGCGATCATCTACTACGTTATTCTGTTCTTCACGGGAAGCTTTTTGGCCAAGCTTGCAAAGCTGAACTACGAGAACTCCATTCCGATCATATACGGCGGTGCAACCAAAAACCTCTCCATAGCCATAGCTTTGGCTATATCCGCATTTCCAAAGTCAAACGTCGTTTTGGCGATAATATCATGTTTCATGGTTCAGATGCCCATGGCGAGCGTTTTCTTCAGAGTGGTTCCGAAAATGCTTGGAAAAAGGTTGGAGATTTAAACCTCCTTCAACTGCTTCAAAATCTCCTCAACGTCTTTCTCAACCCTGTCGAATCGCTTTTCTATCGACTCGACCTTAAACTTAACCTCCTCAACCCTTTTGTGGTTCGTCCAAGATAGATACACGAGAAAGACAAAAGCTAACAGAATAAGTAGGTTCAAACCTCCGAACCACCAACCCCAATCTGGTGCGAACCAATCGGGCGGTGCATACCACCACGGATGACCCCAAGGCATCAGACCACCTCCAAACTTCTGATAACCTCGTCGCTTATAACTATCTCAAACCTCTTGGCTCTGTAATACCTCTTGACCCTCGCCTCTTCAACCCTCAGATCGCTCTCGACGAGGTTAGCCCTCTCAAGCTTCCTCAGGTGAAGGTAGAGGAGTTGCCTCGAAACCCTTAGAGCCTTTGCGAGTTCGTATATGCTCCATTCCCTCTCCAAAAGAAATTTTAAAACCTTAATCCTTAGGGGATGACTTAGGGCATCGCAAACTTTCACCAGTTGCTCAATGTTCATGGCGGGTAGTTCAACGGGACGTTTAAAATTCCAACTATATATCCGTTGTAGATCAGCGGGACCTTGACGAACCAAGGCGTCATTATGGGTTCTCCAAATGTGACCTTGCTCAGGTCAACGTTCTCCCAAAGCCATCCGACGGCAACTCCGTTGCTGACTATCACGTATCTCGTGAACCCGCAGAAGCAGGTTATAGGTTCGACCTGTGCGTTGCTCAAGATGGCTTTGGCAGTTTCAGTTACGTTGACGTTGGTCGTTGTGTTGTAGTACCACCAACCGTAGTGCCACCCCCAAGGCTGAACCGCGTAGTATCCGTGATGCCATCCCCAGGGTTGTGCGGAGCAGGTTGGTATCAAGACCAACAAACCCAGAGCTATCCACCACGCCTTCATGTGTAACATTTTTGTTACACGTGTTATATATACGTTTCGGTTAATAATTCAACTAAATTATAAAAATCAAAAATGGTTAAAAAATTCACTCCCTCTGCTCTACGAGCCACTTCAACGCTGGAGTTGCGGTTGCGAATATCGTTGAAGCCAAAGCGAATCTCGCAACGAGAATAGCTTCGCAAATCTCCCTATCGCTAACACCTCTCCTCTTTGCGATCTTCGTAAACACCTCGGTGCACATCTCACAACCTACGGAAGCTGCAACCGCTATCATTATCAGATGTTTGTATTTCTCGGGTATGCTTTCGAGCTTTTGCATTACAAACTGCCTCTCCTCCATCTGTTTCGGTAGCCACTCCGGAACTATCTTAGAGAACAGATACTGGGGAACGGGTTTTTCCCCTATCATCTCCTCCATCTTCTTCAGAATTTCTTCGTGCTCCGTCATGTAGAGATTACATCCAAAACTTTATTTAAGAATGTCGGTTTAAAAAATAATACGTATAGAGTTTGAGAATTTTAAGATTTGGCAACTTTAAAGCTAACCAAGAAGCCGAAGAGGAGGTTCGTGTAGTAGGTTACAATCCTCCATATCGTGACGAGAACTCCCAAAGCGGTCGAGGGGACGAAGGTCGAATAGAGGTAAGCCATTGTTCCCTCCGCAATTCCACTGCTACCCGGTGTCAGGGGTATCAACGAGACAACGACGATTATGACTTGGGCGGTGATCGAGAATAGGTAGTATGGTGGGAGGTGCATAGCTAAGAGTATGAGGGAGGGAATGAGGAAACCCAAAATCCACATAAAAACGGTCAGAGATATCATAAAAAAGGCGTTCAACTTCGATTTCAAAACGTCTATCATGGCCATCCTGAAGTTCATGGCCTCTCTCAAAGTCTTCTCCCTCAAAACCTCCAACCTATCCTCAAACCTCGAAAACCTTCCAAAAAATTTGAATAACCCGTTTATCAACCTCTCAATTCTCGAAGGTTTTTTTAAAAGTGTGTGTAGCATGGCTACGAAGAAGAAGAGAGAGATGGAAAACACGCTACCAACCTTGAAACCCAATCCGACGTAGAATCCTGCCAAAATGACGAGAATAGGTAATGAAATTGCAAAGAATATCGCGTCGAGCAATCTCTCTATAAGGACCACAGCTGAAGCTATCCCGTAACTCCCGCAAACGTCTCCCACCATCTTAACCCTTACAGGTTCTCCCCCGGCTGAAGATGGTGTTATGGCAGCGAAGAACATGCTCGACAAAGTCGTCACCAAAGAGTAACGGTATCTCAAGTTGCAACCCAACGTTTTCGCTATGACCTTCAACCTCAAAGCCCATAGAAGCCAGAAGGAAACCTGAAGGAGAAAAGCAATTAGAACGAACCTCAAGTCGAGAGAAGTCAGAATTTTCCTTGAAATCTCGAAGTTGGATATGTGGAGAATCAAAACGAGGGTTACGACGCTGATAGCCAAAGCTATCAGAGCTTTAAGGTGTTCTCTCATTCGACCACCTCACGTAGTAAATTAGGGCGAGGATCGAATAGAGAGAGTGGATCAGCAAACCCACCAGAGGGGCTACGAAGTAACGCCACTTGAAACGCTTAATAAACCTTTTCGATTTGATGTGAATCAGGGTTGAAGATGAGAGGAGGATTGCCAGATACGATGCGAGAGAGGACAAGTTGAAAGAGAGAAGTGGGATAAATAAAACGAGCGTCGACCAAGCCAAGACGTCGTAGGGTTTGAATCCGACGTATCTCAATGCCTGAGCAACTCCCTTAGCCCTCGCCTTCTGCCACTTCAAAACGTCCCTGAAATTTTTGGGTAACGAAACGAGAACCTTTGCGTTCGCCAATCCGAATCTGACCTTCAAACCGTTTTTCAGAAGTAGGAGGCTGAATCCGTAGTCTTCAGCTCTAACGCTCGGAGGATACATAACCTTTTCGTATATCCATGTCTTTTCCGCCTTGTTGTTACCCGGAACGTGTTTTTTATGTAAATTAGGAACGATCAGGTGAATTGCATGATACCAAGCGAAGGCGTGATCTAAAAAGCTTCCTTCGAGGATTGAAACACCTCCCACAACGTCGCAATCCTTCAAAGCCCTAACCATCTCTTCAACGTAAGTCCTATCGTAAACGTTTTCGGAGTCACCCCAAATTACGACATCGTACCCTTCCTTCAAAGCTATCTTACAGCCTTCTATCCTTGCAAAACCAGTCCCTCCCAACCTCTCCTGAACCTTAAACTTGACTCCATATTTTTCCGCTACCTCCTTGGAGTTGTCCTTCGAGTTTCCGTCCAAAACAAGGACGTCGAAGTCCTTGTAAGTTTGCTCTTTCAAAGATTTAAGGCACCTTTCAAGTCCTTCCGCATTGTCCTTGTTGAGGATTATGACGAGAACCTTCATAATACCTTAGCAAGCTCCTTGGCTTTTATCCAGACTGCATCCATGTTTAAATATTCCCAATTCCCAAACCTACCGAAGGGTATTATTCCGTTTTCCATTAGAAAATTCCTGATCTCTTCAACCTTCTCGTATGTTTCGTCGAACACTATGTATGCGTAGTCCCACTCCCACTTCATCGCAACTTCCACTTCGACGTCGAACCCCATCTTTTCCAGTCCTTCAATTACATCTTCAACTTCAGCCCTACCAGAGACTTCAGCTATGATGTTGATTTTGCCCTCTGGAGCCATGTTCGGGCTGTAGTTGTGAAGGAAGGCAATTCTGTGGAAAACTATATCCTTATCTGGAACGTAAATCCAGTGAAAGTCTGGCAAATCCCCTTTCCCACCCAACCCAACGACCGTTAAGGGGTTGTAGCTCAACCTCACGTTTAAACCGAGCATCTTAGCGGTAACGTCGATCGGTATGGTAGAAACGACCTTATCGCAGATATATTCCCTCTTACCCTTGAGAATAAACACTCCATCTTCCCTTTCGATCTTGTTTATCCTCTCTCCCGTAACAACCCTACACCTCTTCGCCAAATTTCTTGCGAGAGTTTCTATACCTCCCTCCAAAGGATAGTAAAATTTCAACTGATGCTTGTAACCTTCTGTGGGTATCCCAACGCAGGATTTGAGTATGTCCTCTACTGGAGGATTCGGAATTCTGTTACCAACCCATTCGAGCGTTATCCTTCTCAAATCCGTCTTCCACAACTTCTCGTTGTAGGGCTTCAGATACTTTTCCGTTATCGCTCTTCCGAAAACGTAGTAAAACCATTCGAGTAAATTTTTAGGTTTCTCCTTCCTCTTAACGTAGTTCATGAAAAAATCGTAGAGAATTTCAAACCTCTCCTCCTTCGGTAGCATGTAGATTCCGTTTTCGAAAGGATACTTGATGAACCTACCATTGTAAAATATGAAAGTCCTCCTTCTGTGCTCAACAACACTTCCAATCATATTTACAAGTTCCTTCAAAGCGTTCTCATCCCTCGAAAACAGTATGTGCGAACCACCCGTGTCGAATGTGTAGCCCTCAATCCTTTCACTCCTCAAAAGTCCTCCCACCCTGTCCTTAGCTTCTATCACGATCGAATCCTTTAGATGATACGCCAAAGAAAGTCCAGCTAATCCTCCCCCTATTATCCCTATCAAATTATCCCCTCCATTTTCAGTATGTGCCTTGCCCATCTGAGCTTCTTTAACTTCCTTCCCTCAGCTTTTTCGAAATCAAATCCGACCAACCTTATAGACTTGGCTTTAAAATGCTTGGCAATCATGACAGCTCTATCACCATCTGTGAAACCGCAGAAGTTGTAAACCCTGTCGATTGGTTCAACTTGAGTTGTCGCTACAAACCTCTCAAGCTTTGGAACTATCTCCTTCAAAAGCTCTACGTTATCGCCATGTGCGTGCAGAACGATTATAGTGCCTTTATCTTCAAGGTCTTTCAAAACCCTCCAACCCTCCTCACCGTCCGTAACGTGAACGTCTGGAACTACGTCGTAGTTCAATACGCTCTTTCCAGCGGTTATCAAAACATCCCATTCGAAATCCAAAACACCGAAAGGACCTAAAACCGTAACTTCTCTACCCTCCATGAACTTTAAAACTTCAGCTGGTAAAAGCTTATCCCCTCCAAGCTTTGCGATTAACTTCGTGGCAAATCTATCCCTCTCGACATCCAAACCCAAATCCTTTGCGATCTTCGGATAGAGCTCCTTCAACCAGTAGTCAAGATGCATACCTCCATATCCCCCTTCTTTCCCTCATTGCCATTTCTTGAATTTTAAGGTAGTGTTCGAGCTTTTTAAACTTGGTAACGTAAACCCTCGCCAAACCCTTCTCCAAAAGCAGAGCGTTAAAATCCGTCCCGTTAACGTAAACGTAGGCCAACAACCTCCCGTATTTATCTCTGTATCCGACCAAGGGATCTGTTTCCAATGTTACTATTCTATGATCAAGATAGCTTTCTGTAAACTCCTTCGCTCTCAATCCCCATAGGGATAGAAGGGTTAAATTCGTTATGTTGTCGTATTCGTAAGGCCTGTTTCTCTCTGGAACAATTTCTGGAGTGTCAACACCTAAAAGCCTGACCTTCTCAAGTTTTCCGTTTAAATCGACCACGATTGTGTCTCCATCTATAACTCTAACGACCTTACCTTCAAACCTCTGCTGACATCCCATCAACAATAGAGCTATGATTATCAGTAGAAGTCTTAAAGCCCTCATGGATGGGTGTATATTGCTGTTAAAACTCCGTCGTAGGATTCGAGTTTACAAAATGCAAACCTCTCGAACTGAACTACGTTACCCAAATCGTTCAGAGCGTTTTTCTCGGCAATCCCCTCCTTGCTAACCTCCCCCACAACCCTACAGTTTACGCCTTCGGATAGCCAGTGGATTATTTTACCCTTCTTAATCTCTCCAAGCTCGTAGCTGACGAATTCGAAGACCCTTCTTTCCTTATCGACGAGCTTCACGTTGCAGAAGTCCTTCAGCCTTACCACTTCTCCTTCTTTCAACCTCTCGAAGTCGTCTCTCGTTATGAAAACCCTACTCTTACCCTTCAAAACTCTGTATTCTTTTTTGTTCGGATGTAGGGGAATCTTAACTTCGACTTCGTCAACTCCCTCTATCTCTATCCCAACTGGATCCCAAACGAAGAAGTATCTGTTCGCAATCGGATCGATAAGCTTTCTGTTCTCCGCGTAAAGGTTTTTCACGCTGACTGAAACGTCGTTTTCTCCCACACCCAACGAGAGAATGAAGTTCCTTATCGCCTCCGGCTTAAATCCCCTCCTTCTAAAAGCCCTTATCGTCGGCAAACGGGGATCGTCCCATCCCTCATACTTCCCCTCTTCTATTGCCTTTCTAATCTCGCTCGTCGAAAGCCTACCGAACTCGTGAACGCTCACCTTTCCCCAGTGCTTGGTAATTGGATACTCCCAGTTGAAGTATCTGTATACGTATCTCTGTCTCAATTCGGAATCCCTCAAATCCTTACCCCTTATTATGTGCGTTATACCTAAGATGTGATCCTCTATTGCGGATTCGAAATCCAATGTCGGCCAAACGCAGAATCTATCCCCAACTAAGGGATGATCTTCGTATATTATTCTGAAAGCTACCCAATCCCTTATAGCTGGGTCTTTGTGCTTCATGTCAGTCTTTATCCTTATCACTACCTCTCCCTCTTTAAACTCACCTCTCAGCATTCTCTCCCAGATTTCGAGAGAATCTTCTGCACTCATGTTTCTGTGGGGGCATTCAATTCCACCGTCTCTGAACTTTTTAAATTCCTCCTTACTGCAAAAGCACGGATACGCCTTTTCCATCTCCAAAAGCTTCTCGCAGTATTCGTAATAAATCGGTATTCTTTTCGATGCATACACAACTTCCTTGGGTTTTGCGTTCAACCACTCGCAGTCCTCCAGATACCAATCGTAAGCTTCTAAAAGCGGTCTCTTGGTTCTTGGGTCCGTGTCATCGAATCTCAAAATGAACTTTCCATCGTAAATCTTGCAGTATTCGTCGTTGACAACGATTCCCCTTGCAGAACCAAGGGTTGGAGGGCCGTTGGGATTTGGAGCGAACCTCATCACGACCTTCCCCTTCTCTGCTTTCTCCAAGGGAGGAAGACTTACTTCTTTCTTCCTTTGAACTTCCCCTTGAGAGAACTTTTCGAAAAGCCTTCTCTTCTCGCTCTCGCTGAGTCTGTTGAACTCCTCTATGCACTCCCTAACCATCTCGAGAACTTCCTTAGCCTTACTCCTCAACTCCGGCATCTCGGCCATTACCTTTCCCATTACCGCCTTTTCGTTGGGTTTACCGTATTTTTGAGCGTTTAGAACTACGAACTTCATTATAACTTCCTTCACGTTCAAAGGACATCGAAGAGGTTATAAAACTGTTTATCCTCACTTCAGTAGTTTCGATGCTACATCCTCTGAAATTAACCCCTTAGATATAGCCTTCATCGAGAATTTCAATTAAATCTCCAACTCTCTTGAAATCTGAATCGAAGGTTGCAAGTTTGTTTATCCCTTTTCTTAAGGCAATTATTAATGCGTCATTTGACAGCAACATGTATTTGTTGATAAATCTTTTTGCAAGATTAGAATCGTCAAAATCTGGAGAGGTTTATTTTTGATGTAATAAAATCCAAAACGTGCTATTCCCTTTTCAGTTTAAAGGAAGAGTATCTGCCTTTTTTGTATAATCGATATATTACTCTTCTTCCACTTCTCGTAAATTCGACTTCTCTCTTAAGATTCGTAACTAATCCAAGTTTTTCTGCTTTAAGTAATATACCAATTGTCCCGATTACTTTTAAATCCAAAATTCTTAGCAATTAATCCATTCTGACCTATTTATTTCTTCTGATCCGACCATGTCTCCGATCATACATTTCCCGTAAACAGCTTTTGGAACGATAACCTTACCAAAAATCTTCTTTGACGGCCAAAGTTTTCCGATTCTCGAAAGATGAATCAAAATAGAAGATTTACTTACCACTAAATTCGATGTCATCTTTTAAATCCTCTTCGGTGTAGTGTCTTTCGATTTTTCTTTTAGCCAATTCGTTTATGAATTCGGATTTAGATAATCCCGCAATTCTTCTTGCCTGTCCTAAAGATAAGTATCCCCTTTGATAAAGTGCGACAGCCAGTTCTACTTTTATTGTTTTTTCCAAATCTTTCTCGGGGATTTTTATACCTACAATAATCTCTTCTGGGATCTCGATTTGAATGACTTTACCCATAATCTTTTTTGGTTTTCTGATGTTTTAAAGGTTTCCACTTTGAAAAACATTTTTAAATTTTTGGTTTTATATAGTAGTTAAAATTTTTAACCATTTGAACTTTAATATGTATCTTGAAATCTTTCCATCAATTTTAATTTTATTCAAATACTATGACTTCCTCCTCTTTTACGATGAACAACTTTCCTTTGAAATCTTTGATATTCTCCAATAATTTTGAGAGGGCATTTACTATTTTATCTGGTTTAGGAGGATGGATTTTGAATACGACAATACCGTAACATTCTTTTGGAGGATACAGGATTTGATTAGCGAAATCTGAGTCTCTGGTAAGTAAAACGGCCTGCTTACTTTTAGCTAAGCTTATAACTACATCATCTGTAGCACCTTTTGGAACATATTCCACCGGAAATCTCCTCTTTTCAAGAAATCTCTTTACAGACCTTGGAATATTTTCATCGAGTAGAAATTTCAAGTTTGACATGGTATTCCCCTTTAATTATCTTGGCTGCGAGTTCCAAAGCTTCTCTGATCATCTCTTCATTCAAACTTGGATATTCTTTTAGTATATCTTCAATACTCATTCCAGATGCGAGTAATTCAAGAATGTCGCTTACTAAAATTCTCGTTCCCTTAAATACTGGTTTCCCGTGACATATTTTCGGATCCGCAACGATCCACTTCATAATTTTAGTTCTTTTTATGGTTTTTTCTAACTTTCGACTCAGTTATATCTACTGTTATCAACTTTTGGATTTCCAATCACATGGATTGCGGGCTGGAAGCCTCGCCTTTCAAGGCGGGGAGGAAAGCCCGCTTTTTATATAATTCTAAACCTTTTCTTGCGATATTGATAGAAGCATTTAAGTCTCTGTCGATGACCAAGCCA
>JALWDS010000028.1 GCA_027036775.1 Archaeoglobaceae archaeon
TCTACAATGCTTTACGTAGCTCACCGATACGTTAATGATCATCTTCCGCTCCGTTAAAACGAGTATCGTATTGTTAAGTTCGGCGGTGGACAGTTTTTTGGATTACTCGTATCTGAGGGCTTGGATGGGTTCGAGGCGGGAGGCTTTCCAAGCGGGGTAGAGTGCACTGATTAGGGCGGTTACGATTCCGAAGGAAATTCCCAAGAATACGTAAAGCAGGGATGTCGGCTGAAATACGTATTTGGCGGATTTCAATATCAGCATGTCTATGGCGTAACCTCCCAAAAAGCTTAGAGCACCACCTATCAAGCTACCGATGAGACCGAGTATGAGGGCTTCGAGGAGGAACAGCTTGAGTATCGTTTCTCTGTAAGCCCCTATTGCCCTCATCAAACCGATCTCCTTGGTTCTCTCCATGGTTGACATCAGCATAATGTTTAAAATGCTAATTCCAGCAACCAAGAGGGAGACACCAGCGATGGATATTAGGAAGGATGTCATTTTGTTAAAAATATTCTTAATTCTATCTATTATTAGTTTCATTTCGAAAACGCTCACTTTGCTCTCCTTTCGATTTACAACCTCCTTAACGTAGTCTTTTACTCGTTCAATATCGTTAAGACTTTTCACCTTAATTATGACCATTGAATACTCGTTCTTTTTGTTGAAAATGTCATCGAATTCTTTGACTGGTAATATTACCGCAAAGTTCGGATTTATATCGAACCTCGCCTCTTGTCTCAATATTCCGCCGACTCTGAATTCTTTTCCCTTTATCTCTATCTTGGAGCCTATCCTAAGCTTGAAGAAGTTTGCAACGTTGCTACCCACCAAGCAGTCTCTATAACTCCCCTTTTCAAGCTTGAACATCTTGTAATCCTTCTCTTCCATTCCGTAAATCGTTAGATAAGTCTTCTTATCCTTATACTCAACCAAAGCGGACTCGCTCTTGATCGGTATAACCTCTGCATAGGGTATTCTCTCCAACTTCTCCAATGTCCTCTTGTCGATGGAGGTGTAGCCGTGGGTGTAGTCTGGAGAAACTATTACTTCGTTTGCAACATCTTTGAAGTTTTCCAAGATAGTGGCCTTCAAGCTTTCACCGAATATTCCGATTGAGCTTATTGCCATGACGCCTATAACTATACCGATCAAAGCGAGGACGCTTCTAACCTTAATTCTCGAAAGGTTTCTCAAAGCCAACTCAACCAGCATGTATCACACCGTCCCTTATTTTGATCACCCTATCCGCATAGACTTTGAGCGAAGGGTCGTGTGTAACTAAAACGACTGTAACCCCCCTCTCGACGTTCAACCTCTTTATTATGTCCATCACGATTCTACCGCTTTTCGTGTCCAAGTTTCCAGTCGGTTCGTCGCAGAGAAGTATTGAAGGTTTATTTGCTAAAGCCCTCGCTATTGCAACCCTCTGCTGTTCCCCTCCGCTCAACTCGTTCGGCTTTCTATATTTTTTGCTACCCAATCCAACCATTTCAAGCAGTTCTTCGGCCCTCTCAATCCTCTCGTCCTTCGGAACACCCTTAAAAACCATCGGCAACTCCACGTTCTCCAAAGCTGTCAGAGTTGGAATTAGGTAGTATTGCTGGAAGATGAAGCCGATTTTATCCCTTCTAAGTTCGGTTAGTTGTTTTTCGTTTAGTGTAGAAGTGTTCTGCCCGTCTATAATTACACTACCTTTGGTTGGCTTGTCCAAGCAACCGATGAGGTAGAGAAGTGTAGATTTACCGCTACCGGATGGACCCATTATCGCGACGAATTCTCCCCTCTCTATTTTCAAGTTTACCCCCCTCAAAGCTTGAACCTCGTGAATTCCCAACCTGTAAACCTTGTAAACGTCTATGAGCTCTATCATCTTCTCCTCTTCCACGATAGAAAGATCAGGATTAACACGAAAAGCAAAACCACAACGCTCACGACTATCGGAATGTAATCAACGCTCGACTTCGCTTGAACACTCAGAGGTGGGACCTTAAAGACCTTAGAAGTTTCAAACACTTCGCCGATCTCGTTCGTCCACTTAACGTGCAAAGTGATGGTGTTCGAGTAGTTGGTGAAGGTAAATTCGAAGGTGTCGAAGTCTGAGGGGTCTAAGCTGTCTATGTAGTAGGTTTTGGTTTGTTCGGACGTTGAGGCGGTAACGAATACGTTGTAAACCTTAGTTCTCCCGTTGTTGCTAACGTCACCGGTTACCGTTAAACCTTCCAAACTCGGCTTGATTTCTAAACCGCTGAACTGCAAAGTGGTTTCGTTCAAGACTTTGATTTTAATCATTTTTATTTTCTGATAAACATTATTAAGCTCGTCTCTGTAACTAACTTTGACCACAATTTCTTTGTAGCCCCCATTCCTTGAGCAGAAATTGAACTCAGCCTTGGCAGTTTCACCCGATTTTATCATGGGGATTTGAACCTTTTTAGAGCAGTTTGAAGCGGTGATGTTTACCGAATAAATAGTATCTCCTCTCAAGTTGGCAATCTCCACGTTTATCCTATCTACATCGCCCATCAGCGTGATTGGGTATTGAGGGGTGACGTTTATAAGAACTCCCCTACTCTCGATGTAGGTAACGTTAACAGTTCTAACAACTTCGTGGTAGTTGTTGCCGTTGTAGAAGCATATTTTGAACTCGAGCGGTTCGGGTTTCGTGGGTTCAAACTTGAAGTAACCTTTTCCGTTTTGAACGTATATAATCTTAGGATCGGAGTTGAAGAGAGGCTCTACGACTACGTTGCTGATGGGGAGAGGGAAGGTTACCGTGAATTGAACCGTGTTAACCTCGTTTAAATGAAGAACGGTTTTGTCCAAAACTATATCTGGCATTCGGTCTAAAACTCTGACAGTTAGGGATTGCTTTACCGTTCCGTTTAGGGTGTTGACGTAAATGGTAAGTGTGTAAATTCCGCTCTTCTCAGCTTTGATCGTGAAGGGAAACTCGTAGCTTTCGCCGGAGGAAATCCATCCGATTCCAGAAAAGGAAGAGGGAACAACTTGAATCTCTGGCGGATGGAAGATTGTGATACCGCTGACGTAAGTGTTCTGCTGAGCTGTAAAGATTAATTTGCAATCCGCAACGTCGTTTGGTAGTAGAGTTTGCGGACTCATCTCCACCTTCACAACCTGTGCTGATGCTGTTTGGATAACCAAAAGTGTGAGTATTAGCGGAAGGAATCTTTTAAGCATGCAATCACCTACTTCAAAGGATTTTTAAGATGTTCCAT
>JALWDS010000029.1 GCA_027036775.1 Archaeoglobaceae archaeon
AATTCCGTTGAAGATTTGGCACTTCTACTTGAGGTTATAGCTGGGAAGGATGAGAGGGATTCGACGAACGCTGGAGTGGAATTTAGGTTTAAGCCCGAAGAGAAGAGGTATAGAGTTGGTATAGTTAAGGAGATGAGTGCAAGGGATGACGTAATGGATGTTTTCAACGAAGTCGTTGAAGTTATAAAAGCGGATCATGAGGTCGTGGAGGTATCCCTAAGCTCTCTGAAGTATGCACTACCTGCGTATTACATAATAGCGATGAGCGAAGCTTCATCAAACTTGGCGAGATACGACGGGGTTAGATACGGATACGCCTTGGAGAGATTGGACACGTGGACCAAATATTTCTCAAGGGTGAGGGCTGAAGGATTTGGTGAGGAGGTTAAGAGGAGGATAATGCTCGGAACATACGCTTTGTCAGCGGGTTACTACGGAAGATACTACTTGAAGGCCTTGAGGGTTAGAACTCTCGTTAAAAGAGATTTCGAGAGAGCCTTTAAGGAGTGCGATCTGCTCATAGCACCCACAATGCCGACTCCAGCTTTCAAGGTAGGTGAGATTCAAGACCCGTTAACGATGTATAAAATGGACGTCAACACGGTTCCGATAAACTTGGCTGGAATTCCAGCTTTGTCCATGCCGATGGGTTTCGTTAAGGGTTTGCCGGTGGGATTGCAGATAATGGGTAACTACTTTGAGGAAAACAAAATCTTGAGCTTTGCACTCCAACTGGAGAGGTCTCTATGAGGTTCGATCCTAAGGAGTGGGCTAAGAGGGTTGAGGAGGATTTCGAATCCGCATGGTTAAGCAGTGGGGAGGTTTTGAGTGAAAAGTCGTTAAACGATAGGTTTCCTCTACATCAATTCGATTACGGGTTGGAGCATCCAGTCTTTAAAACCATTCAGGAGTTGAGAAAAGCCTACCTCTCTTTGGGATTTAGAGAGGTTATAAATCCGATAATAGTTGAGGATGTTCACGTTAAAAAGCAGTTCGGTAAAGAGGCTTTGGCTGTTTTGGATAGGTGTTTCTATCTGGCAACCCTACCCAAACCGAACGTAGGAATATCCGCCGAAAAGGTTAGAGAGATCGAGAGGATCGTTGGAAGGGGTTTGAGTAATGAGGATGTTGAAGCTTTGAGAGCTACTTTCCACAAATACAAGAAGGGAAAGATTGATGGGGACGATCTATCCTTTGAAATTGCAAGGGTTTTGAAGGTTGACGATACAAAAGCCATAAAGATCATAGACCTCTTTCCAGAGTTTAAGGAGCTTAAGCCTGAACCAACAAACTTAACTCTGAGGAGTCACATGACGACTGGATGGTTCATAACCTTAAGCAGAATAGCGGACAAAATGCCACTTCCAATTAAACTCTTCAGCATAGACAGATGTTTTAGAAGGGAGCAGGGAGAAAGTCCAGTGAGACTTTACAGCTACTTTTCAGCGAGTTGTGTAGTTGTAGATGAGGATGTGAGCGTTGAAGACGGCAAGGCTATTGCTACCGCTTTGTTAAAGCACTTCGGCTTCGAGAGGTTCAAGTTTAAGGTCGATGAGAAAAGAAGTAAATACTACATCCCCGGAACGCAGACAGAGGTTTTCGCTTTTCATCCGAAGCTTGTGGGGAGCAACACAAAATACAGCAGTGGTTGGGTTGAAATTGCCACCTTTGGAATTTACTCTCCCACAGCACTGTGCCACTACGGTATAGAGTATCCAGTTTTGAACTTGGGTTTGGGCGTTGAAAGGCTTGCAATGATCCTCTACGGTTATACCGATGTGAGAAAGATGGTTTACGTTCAAGATGTTGAACTGAGCGATTTGGACATTGCAAAAGCCATAAGGATTAGAGAAGTTCCTCAAACCACGGTAGGGATGAAAGTGGCAAATGCGGTTATAAAAACAGCTGACAAATACGCAAATGTGGAAAGTCCGTGCGAGTTTTTGGCATTTGAAGGAGAGCTTTACGGGAGGAGCTTTAGGGTTTACGTTTACGAAGTTGAGGAGAACACAAAGTTATGTGGTCCAGCTTACGCAAACGAGATAGTCGTTTACAACAACAGCATCTACGGGATTCCGAGAAGCGAGAGGTTCAAGGAGTTCTTTGAGAAGGGGGTTCCAACTGGAATACGATACATCGACTCCTTCGCATACTACGTCGGTAGGAGGGTTGAGGAGATGGTCGCAATGGGAAGGGGAGGAACTTTAAGGGTTAGAGTTGTTGAAAGCCCAAGAGATGTAAACGTTTCGATACAGGACAACGTTATTAGATACGTATCTTCCAAGGGTGGTAAAATAGACGTTAGAGGACCTATGTTCGTGAACGTAAGGGTTGAGATTTGATCTGCTCCCCAACAACCTTGCTAAACTCCTCCAAAAATTCCCATTCCTTCCCCTTCGGTATTATCGCTCCAGCAGCGATTTTGTGTCCTCCTCCCCTTCCACCAACCTTCTCGCAGGCCCTTCTAATAGCCTCAGCCAAATTCAAGCCCAAATCGACCAACCTCTGGGTAGCCCTTGCGGAAACCTTAACACCCTCTTCGCAGTTTGCAAAGGCAACTATGGGTTTATTCAAATCCGCCCTGCAGTAGCACATCCCTGCAACTATTCCCACTATGGTATCTAATATCTCATCCTTAGCGTGGAAGAACTGCACATTACCGTAACTCTCCAACCTGTCGAGGGCTATCTTTAAACCCTCCGAAAGGTTCCTTCTGTGCCTTTGAAGGAGGTTTCGAGCCTTTTTAAAAGCCGTCTCGTCGCAACCGTTTAAAACACCCAAACAAACCCTTAAACCTATCTCAGCTTTGTTGTATCTTGCGGTAGCGTTTAAGAGTGTTGAAAACTCCATCGCATCTCTCAACTCCGTCCCCTCTCTCTGCTTAACCAAGATGTAGCACTCTCCAACTATCCTCTTTATTACACTGAGGGGATACCGATGTTTTATGCAGATCTTCACGAGTTCCGAAACTATCGCCCTCCTTTCGTTTGTATTCAAATCTATCCATCTCCTCCAGTCGCCATCTTTTAAAGGAACTCCCAGCCTTTTCATCAACCCTATCGCTCCCCTCTCATTCCCACTAACACCGGGGATGTAGGGGTCGTAGTTGTATTCGAGCATTTTAAAAACGGGTCTGGTTTGCTTCCCGAAAAACCTCAAATCCCTTTCAGCTTTCAAAAATCCAAGTTTAATTCCCTCATCTACCAAATACCTGTTCAGACCTATCAGTTTACACTCCTTTGAATCCTGTAAATCCCCGACAGCTCCAACTATCGCCAGTTGAATCAAATCGTAGTTGAAGGGGGAGAGGAATTTAGCTATCAGGTATGTTGCTCCAGCCCCGCTCAAATCGTAGCTACCGTCGTAACCGAAGTCGTGGGGGTTGAGTTGATACCTGTAGTGACCGTTCGGTGTGTGGTGATCCGAAATGACACAATCTATTCCAAAATCTACTATATCCCCTATGCACCCGCTACCCAAGTCCGTAAACCAGATAAAGTCGTTAGAGTATTTCTCCAAAACATCGGGACTCAAGTTCTTTACAAATTCGATTTCGCAATCTATTCCAGCCCTCTTTAAGCTCTCGAATGCTATCGCACCAGATGTTATGCCGTCAGCGTCTATGTGAGTGACCACTCTTACAAAACCCTCCCTCCTAATCCTTTCCGCCAGCTCTTTGGCCCTCCTTAGAATCTCTTTCATCGGAAGAATTGGGACGGATATCTAAAAAGCGTTTCGAAAGGCTTTTGATTTGTTAAAATAGATTAAATTCGATGATTCCGCTACACTACAGAAAGCTCATCGAAGTTTACGAGAGATTCGGGATTGAAAAACCTCTCGTAGATGTCGAAGTTCCAGAGGGTTACGAGGTGATAGACGAATACTGGTTGATTCCGAACTTCATGCTGATTCAGATAAGGAAGAACGTCGATACCCTTGAGAGGGTTTACCACGTAATCGAGCCACCACTTGCAAGAAACGAACTCGAACTCATAAGCCTCATATTCGACGACCTGAGGAAGAAGGTCGTTTTGAAGGAGATAGGGATAGGTGAAGAGGAGAAGGTGAAGATCGTCGTCTCTACCCTTATAGAGGTTTTGGACGATTACGGATTGAGGATGAGATCGGATCTGACCATGAAACTTCTATACTATCTCATGAGGGACTTCTTCGGTTACGGTGCGATAGAGGCCTTTCTGATAGATCCGAATCTTGAGGACATCTCTTGCGATGGCTACGATATACCTGTTTACGTCTTTCACAGAAAGCACGGAAGTATGAAAACGAACGTGTCCTTCAGTAAAGAGGAGCTGGATAGTCTAGTTTTGCTTTTGGGACAGAAGAGCGGTAAGCACGTATCCTACGCAAACCCTCTCGTGGACGCAACACTACCAGATGGGAGTAGGATTCAGATAACCTACGGAACCGAAGTTTCCACGAGGGGTAGTTCTTTCACGATAAGGAGGTTCAGGGAAAAACCTTTCACTCCGATAGACTTGATACATTACGGAACGTTTAATGCCGGTCTTCTTGCATACTACTGGCTCTTAATTGAAAACAAGATGAACGTGATGGTCATCGGTGAAACCGCAGCTGGAAAAACAACCACACTCAACGCACTCCTCATGTTCATCCCTCCAGAGGCTAAGGTCGTTTCGATAGAGGATACGAGGGAGATACAACTCCATCACGAGAACTGGATTGCGGAGGTTACAAGGACTGGAATTGAGGGACAGGAGATAGACATGTATGACCTGCTTAGAGCAGCTCTAAGGCAGAGACCGGATTACATAGTCGTAGGAGAGGTCAGAGGGAAGGAGGCAATGACCCTGTTTCAAGCCATGTCCACAGGCCATGCAGGTTACGCAACCTTCCACGCCGGTGACGTGAACCAACTCATATACAGGCTCGAAAATCCACCTTTAAACGTTCCAAGGGTTATGATACAGTTCCTCGATTCGATAGCGGTCCAGTTCATGTGGTCTTACAGAGGGATCAGGAAGAGGAGGGTAAGGGAGATAGTCGAGATCGTTGGATTGGAACCAGAGAGCAAGGAACTTCTGATAAACAGGGTTTTCCAATGGGACCCTGCAAGTGACGAATACGTTCAGCTCGCGGATTCGAAGAAGCTTGAGAAGATTGCGGTAATTCAGGGAGTGGATTTGATAGACGTAGTGGAGGAACTCAGAAGGAGGAAGGAATTCCTTGAGCTGATGTATAAGAGGGGAATTAGGGATTACAGGGAGGTCACGAAACTGATACACACGTACTACAGAAATCCCGAGAAGGCCTTGGAGGTGTTGAAGTGAGGGAAGTCGTTAGGATATACTGTCCGAAGTTCTTGAAGAGAAAGTGGGCGAGGAAGGTAGTTTCGAGGAAGGAGAAGTATAGGGACGTAGAGAAGGCTATAATCTCCGCAAGGTTACCCTTAACCGTTCACGAGCTCTTTGCGATAGCGGAGTTCTACTCCGTAATATCCGCAATTGTAGGATTTTTAATCGGAGTTTTTACAGTTTTCAACGTTCCACCGCAGTTCATACTCTACGTTGCAAGCTACACACCACTCTACAACTTCGTTCTCCTAAACTTTCAAACTTTGAAGATTTTCTACTACTTTGCGATAACGTTAGCGCTCACGTTCGTCGCCTACAAGACTTCAAAGTATGCAATCCTGTCTTATCCGTTCTTCGTTTCGAACAACCGAAGGAGGGAGATCGAGCTCTACCTACCCCACGCCATAAACATGATGTATGGGATGGCAGTCGGAGGGTTACCTATAAGCGAGATAGTCAAGACGATTGCGGAGTCGAGACACATCTTCGGAGAGCTGAGCAGGGAGTTTTTGATTGTGGTGGAGATGGTCGAGGTTTTCAAGAGGAACGTTTACGACGGTATGAGGTTCGTCAGAGACACCACACCTTCACCTCAACTCTCCTCATTTTTGGACAACATGATATTCGTTCTTGAGGGAGGTGGAAAACTTTCGGAATTTTTAAGGAGGAAGTCGGAGGAGTTGGCGGAGGAGAAGGAGAGGGTTTTAGAATCATTCTTGGAGTTTCTGGGTATGATGTCCGAAGTTTACATATCGGTCTTCATGGTTCTCCCCCTCTTCCTTCTCATAATACTGGCGGTCATGAGGCTGATAGGAACGCCATTCATGGAGGCCTACAGGTTGGGTGCAATGATAGCTTTACCCATAGCCACGATCATGTTCGTGTGGCTTATCAGATCGACCCTACCCTTACCGAAGGTCAGACTCGAGGAGTTCGAAAGGAGATACGAGCTTATAAAGGCCAACGTCGTTGAAGGTGTTGCGAGGACTTACGATGTGGACAGGGTGAAGAGGCTTAAGAAGAAAATTTTGAAGCTGTTGCTCCATCCGTTCACGGAAAGCGTATACAGGCTCGAACTGAGAATAGTTCTAATACACATCTCTCTCGCCTCTTTGGCAATCTTCGCAATAGCCTACAGGTTCTTCAAGCTGGAACATACCGTTTTGATATCTTTTTCCGCATTCATACTCCCCCTAATTTTCATTCTCGAAGTAAAGGAGAGAACGTTGAGGAAGTTCGAGGAGAGAATTCCCGACGTATTTTCGGAGCTGGCGATGTTGAACGAGGCGGGATTAACTGTTTTGGAGGGTTTGAAGGTTTTGTCCCAGACGGAAATGGGTGTCGTTACGAGGGAGATCGCAACGTTGAGGAGGGAGATAGAGTGGGGTGTAGTGATTCCAAGGGCCTTCGTCAGGTTCGGTTTGAGGGTCAAGAGTGAAATTCTATCGAAGGTAATACCCATAGTCGTCAAAGCGTTAGAGACCGCTCCGACGGTAAAGGACGCCTTTTACACCGTAGCGAGGTATGCGGATTCCGAGGTGACGTTCAAGAAGAAGATGAGGAGCGGAACCTTCCTCTACATCGTCATAATATACATGTGCATAGCCATATTCCTCGTTACCTCCTACGTAGTCATAACGAACTTCTTCAAACCATTCTCGGAGATAAAGGGCGGAGTTGGCGGTGCCGTCACATCTTTAAACCTCGAAAACCTTAAGAGTTCTTTCTTCCAAATCTCCCTCTTGATAGGCATTCTCTCGGGACTTGTTGCGGGTCAGATTGGGGAGGGAAATCCCCTTTTGGGTTTGAAACACTCCTACGTTTTCACGATTTTAACCTATCTGACATTCAACCTCATGTAGGGGTGGAAAGTTCCTCGCACCGTAGCGCTGAACGTTGTAGCTTGCAACGAAGTTTCCCACCCTTAAGCAGGTCTCGATATCGTATCCTTTGAGGTAACAGTAGAGGAAACCTACAGCAAAGGCGTCTCCAGCACCGGTCGTGTCAACCGCTTTAACCCTGTAAGCGGGATGGTAGTATTCGTTTTCGTCCGTAAAAGCCTTTGCACCCTCCTTACCCAAGGTTAGAACGAAGATGTCAACGTGTTCGAGCACGTCTTCAACGTCAACACCCAAGAGATCGAACTCCGCCTTGGAACTGAAAACGATGTCGCAATAATTTAAAAGCTCTTTGAGTTTTTCGAATCCCAAGGAAACGTATGGATAGCTCATGCTCAAAATTACCGTCTTCCCAAACTCCTTCGCCCTCTTGGCCACATTCAAGTGAAATTCTACGCTCTCCTCTGAGGGAAAGGGGTCCAAGTAAAAGTGTTCGTTCATTTTGAAGTCTTCGACGTCCATATCTATGTTGAGAACTCCCGAAGCGTTTGGATGAACGAAGAACGTTCTCTCACCATCTCTATCCACGTATATGTCAACCCTCCCCGTTTTTTCGTGCGTCACGGACAACTTCAAAAGAACGCCTTCCATGCTTTTCCTGAAAAATTCAGCATCCTCATCCCTTCCCACCGCTGAATAGAACGAACACTTAACTCCATAAAGGCTCAAACCGTATGTAACGTTGGCACCAGCACCACCGGGATACCTGAAAGATTCTTTAACGATGGTGTGGCCTCCCCTCTTGGGATACTCGTCTATAACGTGAACGTAATCGACCAAAGCTGGGCCTACTCCGGCGAACATGTCAAATCTCTTTGAGAACCCTTATCAGGCTCTTGTCCTTAACTATTCCGCATATCCTATCCATCGCGTCCAAAACGGGTATATGGTCTATGTCGTTTCTCACCATCTCCCTTGCACACTTGGATACGGACGTTTGGGGATAAACGTAGGCGGGGTTTTTCATGAACTTCTTCACGGCCTCTTTTGGCAACTTAAGAACGCTTATCTCGAAGAACTTTATCACGTGATCTCTCAGACCCTCCCAGCTCCAAGCGTCGTCTATATCGCTTGAAGACGAGTATTGCGTTCTCTCTATGAACTCCTCTATCAAGCTTTCGTTGAGCATTATCTTTTCGTCAACCAAACCCACGAGTCTGGCGTTCGAATCCAAGACTGGGCAAAGTTCGGATGAACTGAGTCTCATTATCTCACCGCAGACGTTTAAAGGCGTTTCCTCCCACACGCAGACGACGTCACCGCAAACGTAATCCTTTACGGGCTTGTCTATGTCCATCTCCGCGATCTTTTTAATCAAGTCCCTAACGGTTAAAAATCCAACGAGCTTTCCCTTTTCAACGACGGGTAGTCTTCTGAAAGGGTTTTTGAGAAATATATCGACAACCTTCTTTATAGAGTCGTTCGGTCTCACCGTAACCGGGTTTTCGGTCATAAGCAAAGCGAGCTGATCCTCCTCAACCTTCCTCAGCAGATCCTTGATCGTAACTATCCCCACAAGCTTTCCGTCCTTGAGAACCGGAACCGAAGAAATCTTGTGCTCCTTCAAGACTTCGAGCACCCTATCCCTCGTGTTCGGCAGTTCGACATGTATCACGTTTTTGGTCATAACGTCCCTTACCTTCATGATGTCGCATTTGAGGTTTTTCTTGAATATAACACTTTTCCAAGGTCTATCGCATTCTCTCCCTTATGGGCTTTGTAAATATCGGCCTCTCCCTTATCAGACCTTCGGGCTTGTAGTAGAGTATTACCAGAGTTACGACTCCGAAGAGGATGTATCCCAACCAGCTCGATGAGAAGGGTATGTGCAAAGCGGTTTTTATCTCGTGCTTGTAGGATTCAAGCAGAACCTTGGTCAAGGCGAATACGAAAGCTCCCGCTATTGCACCCCTGTTGTTACCGAGTCCGCCAAGTATTATCATGAGGAAGGGCAAGAAGGTCCAGTAAACCCTGCTGTATAGGTTCAGTATACCGACTACGTTTGCGGTGTAAAGGGCATACAAGGCTCCGGCCAAAGAAGCGATTCCAGAACCTATTGCCACGGTTTTGACCCTCAACGTCATTATGTCCCTACCGTATGCCAAAACGACGTTTTCGTTTTCCCTCATGGCTTTCAAAATCCTTCCGAAAGGTGTGTTGAGCAACCTCTCCGCAAATAGGAAAACCAAGGCAACCAAAGAGAAGACTACGGCGATGAACACCGCATCTCTATATTGACTTGGAACGAACGCCAAGATGTCGGGAATCGATACGCCGTAGTAGCCACCTGCTATATCGGTGTTGTAGTAGAATATCTGAAGGACTACCTCACTTATGGCCAACAAAGTTATTGCGAGGTAGTCTTCGGACAGCTTCGCACTCGGAAGTATGAATATGGCCCCGACGATAAAACCCACCAGAAAGGCTACGACGAGGGAGGTTATGAGAATCAAAATTCCGAAGGAGGGATTGCTTGCAATTATGTCGTTGGCTATTGACGATGCCTTTCCGCTCGCTATAAGGAATTGGCCGGAGACGTTAAAAGCTATCATCAAGATCCTTACGATTATCCCACCCACAGCCACCGCACCGATTACAACCGCCAAGTCCCTTCCGAAGTTAGGTATTCCGGCGTAGCCGTATTCCATGTTGAGGCTTACCGCGACTATCGCGTATAGTCCGAACCAGAACATCACAGTAGCTATTATCTCCCAAACCATTTCAACAACCTCCTCCACCTCACGCTAACCAAGCCTTTGGGTGATATGAGTAACGTTGCAATGAGTATCGAGAGGGGTATCACCTTGCTGTAGGAAAGGATTGCGGGCCCGAAGTAGAGGGAGAAAGTGTAGGATAGCAGGCTTTCAGATAAACCGACGATGTATCCACCCAGAACCGCACCGAGCAAACTGCTCAAACCGCCGACTATGCTTGAGGCGAATATCGTTACGATTATGACGTCCCCCGTGGACGGGAATATCTGTTGCTTGAA
>JALWDS010000030.1 GCA_027036775.1 Archaeoglobaceae archaeon
GAAACTCAAAAACAACCATGCCTTTCTTTACAAGTCCGTCCATTATCATGTCGCAGAGCCACTTCTGATTAGCAAAGACTTCCCCTATTAGCTCCTGTCTGCTTACTCCCCCCTTAAACTGGAGATAAGCAATCGCCTCTCCTTCCCACTCTTCCCTGGTTCTTCCAGCCCATTTAACGGTCTCAGGAATTACAAACTCAAGCTCACGAGCATACCTCCAAGCTTTTCCTACGTCTCTTCTCTTCCTCTCTCCTAACAGATCTACGAGGAATTCAGTAACGTCACCCTCCGGGAGCTCCAGGTATTTTGCCCAGCCAATAGCAGGCTGAATTACGTGGATGTAACGATAGAAATCGTGCTTTTCAGATAGGGAAACTACCGCTCTCTTCCAGAGCTCCAAGTTGTCTAAAGTATTCTCCCTTAGTCTCCTAACGAATGCAGGAGCCTTAATGATTCTGCACTCTTTCTTTTCCTTTCTTTTGATAGGTGCCTTTTTACCCCAAAACTCTTCCGTCAGGTTCTTACCCTTAAAGGTGTAAAGCCCAAGCTCTTTCTGGAGTCTTTTCACCCTTCTGTAAAGTCCAAAGAAGGTAACCCTTCCCTTAACATCCTCTATAAGCTCGTAATTGTAAAGCGGAAACTCCTCATAGAAGACAGGATGGTTAAGCCTATGGACAAAGGTCCCGTCTGCATTAAGACCCTTTCTTTCAAAGAAAGCATAGATGATTGCTACAAGCTCTTTAGCCCTCTTTAAATCTTTCGTTCCGTCAAGAAGGTAGATGTAAGCCCTGAACCTTCCAGACTTGGTCTTATAGACCTGATAACCGCTCCTTAAACCTATCCTCTCCTTTAGTTTATTCCACGCAGGATAAACGCTTTTAAAGGGACTATCTATGTCTATGACAACCGTCTCAAAACGGTAAATAGAAGAATCCGTTAAAAGCCCATACTCCTTAACAAGAGCTACCGGATTTTTGGAGTACCTATACTCTTCCCAGAAAGATTGAGGAACGAAAACAGGTTGAGGGAGTATCAGGGGATATAGTCTTAACTCTTCCAAGTCTTTCAGAACACTTTCAAGGGTAGGTTGAGTTCTTACGGGAATAACACCTACGGGAGCTCCAACTTGAGGGTCGTAGAACTGAACCAAGTAGCAAGCTTGCTTGTTGTATCTCTTTGAGAACTTCTTTGCTCTCTCTTTTCTTACCTTTCCTCTTATTTTCTTTTCTTTCTCTACCCTTACTCTCACTTGCTCCTCCGCTTTCTCTGCGGAGGAGCCGCCACTTAAGCCCTCTTGCCTTTATCCCTATTTTTGCCTATTCTTTTTAATACAGTAGAGTCAGCAGGACACAAAGGTACACGTGGGTACACGAGGGATAAAGGCAACTGAGGAGTGGCGGCTCCTCGTTGCCTCCTTGTAAAATTTTTTAATCAAATACAAGTTAAAACTATTGCTCATCTCCTGTCTGCCCTATTTCCCTTGCTTCCCTTAACTCATCAATTGTTGGTGGTACTATTTTGTACCACGGATAGGAAAATACCTCTTCCCTCGCTTGATGATACTCTTCCCAATTTACAGAAGTAAAACCAGGACCAGGAACTCCTTTTTCATTTACTACAATAACTGTCAAAGGTGGCAAATTATTTTGTTCACAGTAATACATGATACAACCTAAAATCCATCTTAACGGTCGTGCATCCGAATATCCCATTAAATCACATAACTCCTTATACGTAACAATCTGACGATTAGAAGCCTTGGCAATCAAGTATATCCATGCCTGTAATGCTCTAACAGCTGATTTTTCCCCAGTGCCTTTTTCCTCAACTAATTTATCAAAGGTTATCACCATTAAAGAAACCTCATTTTAGATAATGCTTGGTGATGTCAGCTCTTTCATAACCTAATTCCTTTAAGACCTCAACCAATACCTGCTCATAAGTATAACCCTTTTCCATTAAGTTGTGAAATCTCTCTTGTGCAAAATTCCACCCTGGATTTTGCATAAGAAAGGAGCTGTTTCCAGACATCACGATAGGCATCGGCAGTTGAATAGGAATAGATACCAAGACGCTTACCTATTGAGCTCCGAGCAAGCTCTTTAGCTTTGTACTTGCTATGTCCTATTCGCGCAATTCCTGAGAGTTTATAAAGAGCTTGGACTTGACTTACAATGCTTCCTCGCATCTTCAAATTAACCTCTCAAACAACTGCTTTTGAAATTCAAAAACATCAACATCCTGTGGATACCTTCCTGTCAGTTGAAATACAAGATCATAGAATCCTGAGGATGGTTTATTTCCCCTTTGGGTTTGAACAATTGAACTTATCCATATCCCCCCAGAAAACCATGAAAAAGACGACAAAAGTCCAAGTATCCAACCTAATTGATTAGATAAAGAATTCCCCCTCATAGGCAATCTTATTTCTCTTCCCACCTTCCATCTCTCCAATAAGCTATTCGTTCCCTCCGCTACTTCCTTGTAAGTAATTACCTGAGGAATAGGCAATTTTCTTTTCTTAACCTTCAAAATGAAATCCAGCAAAACACACGCTACTCCTTTTAGAAACCACGCCGTTTTATCAGGTGAATACTTGAATTCAAATGTTTTTAACAATCCTAACTCGTCTTCCAATGTAGATACACCACAAATTATTCGCGAAATAGCTGACTTAAATTCTATTGCGAATTCCTCTTTTGCGGTCTGCATTACACCTCCTTCATTCTTTTAATCATCAGTTGACAACAGTGTTGTCAAGAAATAATTTAACCCTGAGCAAAGAATTTGCAAGGAGGGCAACAGAATGCCAATCAACAACATCATAGGCATCGCTGATAAAGTAGCAGAACTCCTGCGAAGGAACGGATACAACCTATATGGTTTAGATGAAGTAATAACTAATGGAAGTATCAGAAATATGTATAAGCTCTACATTAACATTCCTCCAAATAGCAGAAGGTGCACTATTAGACTGCACTTTATGTTCTGCCCAGACCATCCACAAATAATAGCTGGACTATCAGACGCAAGAACAACAGGAATTTGGATTGGACTAATAGAGGAAACCATTGTAGATGAATTGTTAAAACGTGCAGAAGAAGAAGATAATGTATTCAATCGCATAGAAGAAATCTTGAAATCAGAATACAATCTCTCTACTGAATTTAAAATATGCGAACGCTGTTGCATGAGGAGGGATACGTAAAATGAAAAGATTTAATTGTCAAAACATCAAAACGGTAGAAGATATTACCTCACAATGCGAATACTATGACGAACATCCTGGTGGCAAGCGAGATTGGGATTTAGTATCCTGTTGCCAAGATAACGGTTACAACGAACTAACAAACAAGCTAAGGAAGTATAAAAGACTTTTTCCGAACGTACCAGAAACAATCATCCTCAAAGCAATGTGCGAATGTTGCAACAAATACCATTATAAGGAAAGAACACATGAAAAATACGACGAATGTGTAAAAAACAAGCTGAAACTTCTTTCTCTTTTACGCCGACTTTAATCCCCGCGCCCACTTAGGCAGGGCGTCCATCCCCCTACCTTAGCCAGACAAGTACTGGAAACACCTGTCTGCCCGTTCTTTTTTCCGTGTCCCTTATTGGAGACACAGGAGGCTGAACGGGTTAAGCCCCGTCCGTTCACATCATAACAATTATAGCTTTCCACACTACGCAGGCATCAAATCCTTTAAAATCTCTCTAACACTGCAAGCACATCGAACCTTTCAAGGTTTTCTAATAAAGCATTGAAAAACCTGAAAAACAGAATCATCGTAAATGACGTATCTGCTCGCTTTCCTGCTTTTCCAATTTTGTCTTCATTGCCGGTTTTAAGGGTTTTCAAGCAATTAAAGAATTGCACACAATACAAATCAAAACTTTAATTCCGTTTTTACGTGCAGAGTTTGAATTCCCAGCAATCATCATATAGACGCTATACCGTCCTTTCCTTTCAAGCCTCAAATACCACAAACATCGTCAAGTCAAAATAAGCATGCAAAGTTAACATTGACGGTTTTACAGCTTGTCAAGGAAATTACAGAGTTATTCCCATATGGGTATGGCCTTTTCCTCTCAGAGGGAAAACTTACCTGTGGAACCTTTCAACAATCCACACACAGCAAAAATTTTGAGTATGCAGCAGAGAAAATCTGTCTAAGGGAACTACTACCCCCGCTATCGGTATAATCCTCCCAGACCTACTCACAAAGGAGCTCCCATGAGCAAACAAAAAATGGACATCCTCCTGAGAGACATCCTCCAAAGGATACCCGAGAAGTTCATACACATCCTTACCGGCAAAAAGGGAGTAAAAATCCTTGATAACACGTTCCCCAGCATAAAAGAGAGAAAAGCCGACCTCGTAGTAGAACTTGAAGACAGATCCATCTTCCACCTTGAGCTCCAGACCCACCCCGACAAAAACATGCCTCTCAGAATGCTGGAATACAGAATCCTCCTAATGCAGAAATACCCAGACAGAGAAATCCGTCAGATGGTTCTTTACGTAGGAGAGGGAGCTCCCCGGATGGAAAGCTCTATAAACCAACCCGATCTCTCGTTCAGCTACGAACTAAGAGACATAAAAGAACTCAGCTGCAAGGAACTGATGAAGAGCTCCGACATGGAAGACAAAATCCTTGCAGTCCTGTGTAACGTTGAGGAACCAGAACGCTACTTTAACGAACTGATGGAGGAGCTCCTCAAACTACCGGAAAAGGAGAGAGCCGACTACATCAGAAAGCTACTAACAGCCCTCCATTACAGACCTAAATTAAAGATAGTGCTTAAACGACTATTGGAGGAAAGAAAGATGCCCCTCACAATTACCGAAGAGATGATGAAACAAGACCCATTCTTCCAAGAAGGACTCGAAAGAGGAATTGAAAAAGGAAAATTAGAAGCCAAAAAAGAAGACATTCTAAATCTCTATAAAGAACTTAATCTACCTCCAGAGAAAATAGCCAAAGTCCTCAAAGTCCCAGAAGAATTTGTAAAAGAGGTCATTGAGAAAAAAACCGTTGAAACACAAGAGCTTTAATTTTAGCACTATATAATAGTGCACACCAGAATCGGATTTTAGCTTAAATAATACCTCTCTCTTCCCCATTTAATATTTCAGCCCTAATAACAACACCGATTTTAGCCATAATAATACCGACGTCAGAAATCAATCAGTCCCTCCTCCCAGAGCTCCACAAGGTCATCATAACCATCCTGCCCTTCTCCAACCCCACCAACGGAAAAATCAATACAAGATTCAAAACTCTCCCATCGACGGTTATGAAAGCAAAAGTCAGAAAATCCAAAACTCAAGTCAAAACTACACCCTTCTCCAACATCATCACCTCCCCATACTACCTCTTCACACCTCCTTCCCTGTTCCACATACCAACCACCACCCATAGCTCTCTCAAAGAGAGAGTTATTATCTTGGCTAAAATCCTGCTCTCCTCCTACAACAAAGTTTTGTTTGTTATGGGAAGACCTGTTTAGCTCAAGTCCCACTTGATATATCATCTCACAACCAACCGCTTTCCTGAGAGGAATCTTTATTTCCTCTGCCAGTCTAAACACCTTTCTCGGCCTTCCCCTCCCGTAAACCTGAAACTCAAAAACAACCATGCCTTTCTTTACAAGTCCGTCCATTATCATGTCGCAGAGCCACTTCTGATTAGCAAAGACTTCCCCTATTAGCTCCTGTCTGCTTACTCCCCCCTTAAACTGGAGATAAGCAATCGCCTCTCCTTCCCACTCTTCCCTGGTTCTTCCAGCCCATTTAACGGTCTCAGGAATTACAAACTCAAGCTCACGAGCATACCTCCAAGCTTTTCCTACGTCTCTTCTCTTCCTCTCTCCTAACAGATCTACGAGGAATTCAGTAACGTCACCCTCCGGGAGCTCCAGGTATTTTGCCCAGCCAATAGCAGGCTGAATTACGTGGATGTAACGATAGAAATCGTGCTTTTCAGATAGGGAAACTACCGCTCTCTTCCAGAGCTCCAAGTTGTCTAAAGTATTCTCCCTTAGTCTCCTAACGAATGCAGGAGCCTTAATGATTCTGCACTCTTTCTTTTCCTTTCTTTTGATAGGTGCCTTTTTACCCCAAAACTCTTCCGTCAGGTTCTTACCCTTAAAGGTGTAAAGCCCAAGCTCTTTCTGGAGTCTTTTCACCCTTCTGTAAAGTCCAAAGAAGGTAACCCTTCCCTTAACATCCTCTATAAGCTCGTAATTGTAAAGCGGAAACTCCTCATAGAAGACAGGATGGTTAAGCCTATGGACAAAGGTCCCGTCTGCATTAAGACCCTTTCTTTCAAAGAAAGCATAGATGATTGCTACAAGCTCTTTAGCCCTCTTTAAATCTTTCGTTCCGTCAAGAAGGTAGATGTAAGCCCTGAACCTTCCAGACTTGGTCTTATAGACCTGATAACCGCTCCTTAAACCTATCCTCTCCTTTAGTTTATTCCACGCAGGATAAACGCTTTTAAAGGGACTATCTATGTCTATGACAACCGTCTCAAAACGGTAAATAGAAGAATCCGTTAAAAGCCCATACTCCTTAACAAGAGCTACCGGATTTTTGGAGTACCTATACTCTTCCCAGAAAGATTGAGGAACGAAAACAGGTTGAGGGAGTATCAGGGGATATAGTCTTAACTCTTCCAAGTCTTTCAGAACACTTTCAAGGGTAGGTTGAGTTCTTACGGGAATAACACCTACGGGAGCTCCAACTTGAGGGTCGTAGAACTGAACCAAGTAGCAAGCTTGCTTGTTGTATCTCTTTGAGAACTTCTTTGCTCTCTCTTTTCTTACCTTTCCTCTTATTTTCTTTTCTTTCTCTACCCTTACTCTCACTTGCTCCTCCGCTTTCTCTGCGGAGGAGCCGCCACTTAAGCCCTCTTGCCTTTATCCCTATTTTTGCCTATTCTTTTTAATACAGTAGAGTCAGCAGGACACAAAGGTACACGTGGGTACACGAGGGATAAAGGCAACTGAGGAGTGGCGGCTCCTCGTTGCCTCCTTGTAAAATTTTTTAATCAAATACAAGTTAAAACTATTGCTCATCTCCTGTCTGCCCTATTTCCCTTGCTTCCCTTAACTCATCAATTGTTGGTGGTACTATTTTGTACCACGGATAGGAAAATACCTCTTCCCTCGCTTGATGATACTCTTCCCAATTTACAGAAGTAAAACCAGGACCAGGAACTCCTTTTTCATTTACTACAATAACTGTCAAAGGTGGCAAATTATTTTGTTCACAGTAATACATGATACAACCTAAAATCCATCTTAACGGTCGTGCATCCGAATATCCCATTAAATCACATAACTCCTTATACGTAACAATCTGACGATTAGAAGCCTTGGCAATCAAGTATATCCATGCCTGTAATGCTCTAACAGCTGATTTTTCCCCAGTGCCTTTTTCCTCAACTAATTTATCAAAGGTTATCACCATTAAAGAAACCTCATTTTAGATAATGCTTGGTGATGTCAGCTCTTTCATAACCTAATTCCTTTAAGACCTCAACCAATACCTGCTCATAAGTATAACCCTTTTCCATTAAGTTGTGAAATCTCTCTTGTGCAAAATTCCACCCTGGATTTTGCATAAGAAAGGAGCTGTTTCCAGACATCACGATAGGCATCGGCAGTTGAATAGGAATAGATACCAAGACGCTTACCTATTGAGCTCCGAGCAAGCTCTTTAGCTTTGTACTTGCTATGTCCTATTCGCGCAATTCCTGAGAGTTTATAAAGAGCTTGGACTTGACTTACAATGCTTCCTCGCATCTTCAAATTAACCTCTCAAACAACTGCTTTTGAAATTCAAAAACATCAACATCCTGTGGATACCTTCCTGTCAGTTGAAATACAAGATCATAGAATCCTGAGGATGGTTTATTTCCCCTTTGGGTTTGAACAATTGAACTTATCCATATCCCCCCAGAAAACCATGAAAAAGACGACAAAAGTCCAAGTATCCAACCTAATTGATTAGATAAAGAATTCCCCCTCATAGGCAATCTTATTTCTCTTCCCACCTTCCATCTCTCCAATAAGCTATTCGTTCCCTCCGCTACTTCCTTGTAAGTAATTACCTGAGGAATAGGCAATTTTCTTTTCTTAACCTTCAAAATGAAATCCAGCAAAACACACGCTACTCCTTTTAGAAACCACGCCGTTTTATCAGGTGAATACTTGAATTCAAATGTTTTTAACAATCCTAACTCGTCTTCCAATGTAGATACACCACAAATTATTCGCGAAATAGCTGACTTAAATTCTATTGCGAATTCCTCTTTTGCGGTCTGCATTACACCTCCTTCATTCTTTTAATCATCAGTTGACAACAGTGTTGTCAAGAAATAATTTAACCCTGAGCAAAGAATTTGCAAGGAGGGCAACAGAATGCCAATCAACAACATCATAGGCATCGCTGATAAAGTAGCAGAACTCCTGCGAAGGAACGGATACAACCTATATGGTTTAGATGAAGTAATAACTAATGGAAGTATCAGAAATATGTATAAGCTCTACATTAACATTCCTCCAAATAGCAGAAGGTGCACTATTAGACTGCACTTTATGTTCTGCCCAGACCATCCACAAATAATAGCTGGACTATCAGACGCAAGAACAACAGGAATTTGGATTGGACTAATAGAGGAAACCATTGTAGATGAATTGTTAAAACGTGCAGAAGAAGAAGATAATGTATTCAATCGCATAGAAGAAATCTTGAAATCAGAATACAATCTCTCTACTGAATTTAAAATATGCGAACGCTGTTGCATGAGGAGGGATACGTAAAATGAAAAGATTTAATTGTCAAAACATCAAAACGGTAGAAGATATTACCTCACAATGCGAATACTATGACGAACATCCTGGTGGCAAGCGAGATTGGGATTTAGTATCCTGTTGCCAAGATAACGGTTACAACGAACTAACAAACAAGCTAAGGAAGTATAAAAGACTTTTTCCGAACGTACCAGAAACAATCATCCTCAAAGCAATGTGCGAATGTTGCAACAAATACCATTATAAGGAAAGAACACATGAAAAATACGACGAATGTGTAAAAAACAAGCTGAAACTTCTTTCTCTTTTACGCCGACTTTAATCCCCGCGCCCACTTAGGCAGGGCGTCCATCCCCCTACCTTAGCCAGACAAGTACTGGAAACACCTGTCTGCCCGTTCTTTTTTCCGTGTCCCTTATTGGAGACACAGGAGGCTGAACGGGTTAAGCCCCGTCCGTTCACATCATAACAATTATAGCTTTCCACACTACGCAGGCATCAAATCCTTTAAAATCTCTCTAACACTGCAAGCACATCGAACCTTTCAAGGTTTTCTAATAAAGCATTGAAAAACCTGAAAAACAGAATCATCGTAAATGACGTATCTGCTCGCTTTCCTGCTTTTCCAATTTTGTCTTCATTGCCGGTTTTAAGGGTTTTCAAGCAATTAAAGAATTGCACACAATACAAATCAAAACTTTAATTCCGTTTTTACGTGCAGAGTTTGAATTCCCAGCAATCATCATATAGACGCTATACCGTCCTTTCCTTTCAAGCCTCAAATACCACAAACATCGTCAAGTCAAAATAAGCATGCAAAGTTAACATTGACGGTTTTACAGCTTGTCAAGGAAATTACAGAGTTATTCCCATATGGGTATGGCCTTTTCCTCTCAGAGGGAAAACTTACCTGTGGAACCTTTCAACAATCCACACACAGCAAAAATTTTGAGTATGCAGCAGAGAAAATCTGTCTAAGGGAACTACTACCCCCGCTATCGGTATAATCCTCCCAGACCTACTCACAAAGGAGCTCCCATGAGCAAACAAAAAATGGACATCCTCCTGAGAGACATCCTCCAAAGGATACCCGAGAAGTTCATACACATCCTTACCGGCAAAAAGGGAGTAAAAATCCTTGATAACACGTTCCCCAGCATAAAAGAGAGAAAAGCCGACCTCGTAGTAGAACTTGAAGACAGATCCATCTTCCACCTTGAGCTCCAGACCCACCCCGACAAAAACATGCCTC
>JALWDS010000031.1 GCA_027036775.1 Archaeoglobaceae archaeon
AAAAAGCCATCGCTATTCTGTGATCTCCGTAAGAGTCAACTACACCCCCCTTAACCTCACCGCCTTCAATTTCCAGTCCATCTCTCCTCTTTTCAACTTTGACTCCCAGAGCCTTGAGGTTTCTGTAGGTGGTCTCTATTCTGTCGGTTTCCTTGTATCTCAGGTGTTCAGCGTTGTATATGACCATCCTTCCCTTGGCAACCGCTCCCAACACTGCAAGAGTTGGAACCAGATCGGGTATGTCCTTCGCATCTACATCTATCCCCTCAAGCTCCGACTTTTCTGCAATCAGAACTCCCTTCTCTTTATTCCATTTAACATTTCCGCCCATCTCCCTAACTATGTCAACTATCGCCCTGTCACCCTGCTTGGACTCGTAAAGACCCTCTACAACTACTTTGCCAGCCAGAACTCCTGCGGATATTAGATAACTCGCTGAAGAGAAGTCCGCAGGAACTTTAAACTCTCTCAGGTTGTATTCCTGATTTCCCTCTATGTAAAAGACGTTTTCCTCTCTCTCAATCCTTATCCCGCTCTCTTCGAGAACGTGAAGGGTTACGTCTATGTATGGCTTAGATTTGACGTCCAAAACCTTTACGGTTGAGTTGAACCTCGCGAGGGGGAGGGAAAAGAGAAGGGAAGATACGAACTGTGAGCTCATAGCCCTTATTTCGACTTCTCCACCCTTAAGCAAACCTCCTATTACTAAAGGAGCGGAGTAGTCCATGAAACCTCTGATCCTCGCTCCCAACTCGTTTAAAGCTTTTACGAGTTCCAGATTCGGTCTCCTCCTTATCGACTCGTCCCCGTCTATAACCGAAATTCCCTTAGACAGCGTTAGTATTCCCGTAAACAGCCTCAAGGTCGTTCCGGAGTTTGCGACGTAGTAGTAGCCCGAGTTTATCTCTCTGCAACCGAAGAACTCGAAGCTGTCCCTCCTGTGGTATCTCGCACC
This sequence comes from Archaeoglobaceae archaeon, assembly GCA_027036775.1. Classification (GTDB taxonomy): domain Archaea; phylum Halobacteriota; class Archaeoglobi; order Archaeoglobales; family Archaeoglobaceae; genus Archaeoglobus_B. The sequence continues at coordinate 956 of JALWDS010000031.1, forward strand.
CATCTTTTTGCAACACCTCAAAGTTGCCAAGGTATCTTCAGCTATCAACGCGTTGTAAACCTTGGATTTCCTTGAGAGAGATGATGATAGGAACGCTCTGTGAGTGTAACTTTTCGAGGGTGGTGGAGTTGCCCTTCCGTTCACCTCACTCCTCTTAATCACAACGTCCACAGACAATCGAGAGTAACGTTATATATTAATCTGTCGTAACGAATTCGATGTTCAAGAAGTTTAGGGGGGCACTGGTGGGGTTTGCGGTAGGAGACGCTTTGGGAATGCCCGTTGAAGGTTTAAGTAGGGAGGAGATTTTAAGGCTCTTCGGAAGGGTTGAGGATTTTTTGGATTCTCCTTTGGGCGACCTCAAGGCTGGGGAGTGGACGGACGACACTGAACAGATGTTAACTCTGGCGGAATCGATTTTGAGTAAGAGATACCTCGATCCCTCCGATTTGGCTAAGAGGTTACTCAACTTGAAGAGCGGTAGGTTGGGATGGACTACGAGAAACGCCCTGATTAGGATAAAGAGCGGTGCACACTGGTTCGATTCTGGAGTTTATTCCGACACGTGCGGTTCCGCTTTGAGAGTTTTACCGATAGGACTGGTTTACTCATTCAGCTTGGATTTGGTTGAGAAGTATGCCATGATATCCTCAAGTGTCACTCACAAGGGGCCTTCAGCGGTAGGTGCGATAGCCTACGCCCTATCGGTATCGTGCGTTTTGAACGAATACTGTTACGACGAGATGGTCAAAGAGGTGGTGGAGAGGGTTGGGAGATACGATAACCTTTTGGCGGACAAGATAGAACTCGCATACGATTTAGCTGGAGAGGATGTTGACATCGTGATCGATAAGATTGGCAACTCCGTTTCGATTTACGACGCGATTCCTCTATCCCTAAACTCCTTCTTCTCCTGCAAGACCTTTAGGGATTGTGCCATAAGGTCCGTGAATGCGGGTGGAGATGCGGATTCCATCACCGCTTTGGCCTGCGGTTTAAAGGGTTGCGAGTTGGGGATAGATGAGATACCTCAGGACTGGATTGAAAGGCTTAAGGATTGTGATTACATAATGAGCGTCGCGGACAGGCTTTACGATCTGAGGTTGATACTCGAATTCGGTGACGGGTTATGAGGTTTGGAACCGCCGGAGTTCCAAATTCGTCCAAGGACAGATCGACGATAGGAGGTATAAAGACGATAAGGGAGTTGGGATTGGATGCAATGGAGGTCCAGTTCGTTAGAGGGGTTAAGATGGGTTTAGAGGTGGCGGAACAGGTTAGGGAGGTTGCGGAGAACTTGGGGGTTTACCTTTCCGTTCACGCACCGTATTACATAAACTTCAACGCTGATGGGAATAAGTTGAAGGCTAGCGTTGAAAGGCTCAGAAAGACTATAGAGATCGGTGGAGTGTTCGCCAAAGATGTGGTCTTTCATCCCGGTTACTATCTAAAACGTTCGAAGGAAGGCACCTACTCAAGGATAAGGAACAACCTAAAACCCCTGGTTAATTTCGCCTTTGAGAGGGGAGTTATGCTAAGGCCCGAAACTACTGGAAAACCCACACAGTTCGGAGATTTAGATGAAACTCTGAAACTCTGTCAAGAACTGGAGATACTTCCTTGCATAGACTTCGCACACGTCCACGCGAGGTATAGGGCCTACAACAGCTACGATGAGTTCTGCGAGATTCTTGAGAAGGTCGAAAGTTACCTCGGCTCGGAAGCTTTGAAAAGATTCCACGCACACGTCAGTGGAATAGAATACGGTTTGAAGGGAGAGAAGAGACATCTCAACTTGAACCAGTCCGACTTTAACTACAGGGAGCTTTTGAAGGCTTTGAAGGATTTCAACGTCGATGGTGTGATAATAGTTGAAAGTCCAAACTTGGAGGAAGACGCCTTGATGTTGAAGAGGTTGTATGCGGGGGGAGGGATTTGAACCCTCGAACCCCTACGGGACGGGACCCTAAATCCCGCGCCTTTGACCTGACTCGGCAACCCCCGCTCAAGCTTTTTTTAATAACGCTTATTTTAACACTTTCGCATCAACCTCTTGGCTTTACCCTCGAACCTCTCAAGCGTTCCGTAAGGTAACGCCTTTAGAATTGGTTTGAATCCCAAGAACTCCTTGATATCCCTTGCGATCTTTTGGATCAAACTTTCATCGCCCTCGAACTCTATCGAAACCTTGTCGTCCAAAACTATCCTATACTGAGTTATTCCGTAACCCGCCAAAATCTCTTCAACATCCGCGGGATAGAACTTAACACCCCTGTATATTATCATGTCGTCAGTTCTCCCCCTTATTCTCTTCAACGTCATGTGCTCAATTCCACAATCGCAAGGCTCCCTACTGACCACAGCCGAAACCTCCCCGCTTCTATACCTTATCAACGGCATGGCCTCCCTGTTCAAAGCGGTGTAAACTACCTCCCCCTCCTCCCCATCATCCAAAACCTCTCCAGTTTCTGGATCGATCACCTCAACCACGTAGTTGTCCTCCCACATGTGAAGTCCGTTTCTCTCCGGACACTCAAATCCCACAGTCCCCACACCGCCCATTTCCGTTAAACCGGGGATGTCATACGTTTTAACGTCGAACTCGTTTTCGATTATCCTCCTCATCTCGTCGCTCCAAGGTTCCGCACCTAAGAGCATCTTCTCCAGCTCCAGCTCCTTCAAATCGATACCCATTTCGTTCGCAACTTCGATCAACCTCAACGGGTAGCTTGCGGTTGAACATAGAACGGTCGTTCCGAAGTCTCTCATAAATCTAAGCTGATTTCTCGTGTTGCCCGGTCCTATGGGTATTATAAAAGCGTTTATAGCGTCAGCTGCGAAGTGAAAACCGAATCCTCCGTTCCACAACCCAAAGGCGGGAGTTATTTGAATTACGTCCTTCGACGTTATCCCAGCTATGTAAAACGCCCTCAAAACCATCTCCTTCCACTGTTCAACGTCCCTCCTCGTGTAGGGAACTATGACTGGTTGTCCGGTAGTTCCTCCGCTCATCTGAATTCTAACGACCTTTTCCTTTGGAACGCAGATTATCTTGAGGGGGTAAGCTTCTCTAAGTTCCTGCTTGGTCGTAAAGGGAATTTTGGATATGTCCTCAACGTTTCTGATTTTGTCAACATCGACTCCAGCGGATTTGAACTTCCTCCTGTAAAAGGGGCAGTTTTCGTAAACGTATCTGATTATCCTTCTGAACCTCCTGTTCTTTACTTCGTCTATTCTCTTTCTACTCATCTCGACACCCTTCTTGGCCTTGAGGATCGGTCGCATGTTAGACGTTCGATTCCAGATATTTAAGTGTTTCCTATTATACGGGAATAATCGCATGTAACGAGAATGGCATTGCAAAGCGTTTTATGTAGTTCTCTTGAAGTTCTCTCGTGGCGGAGATACACGTAGTTGGGACTGCACACGTTTTGAAGGAGAGCGTGGAGGTAGTTGAGAGGGTTATCGAAGATGTCAAGCCGGATGCGGTTGCTGTTGAGCTGTGTCCGAAGAGGCTTCAGGCTTTGATGGGTGAGAGTCCAAACGTTTCGCTCTCCGAAATCTTAAAGAGCGGAAACGTTTTCTTGGCTCTTCTTCAGGTAATACTATCTTTCATTCAGAAGAAGATTGGTGAAGAGACGGGAGTCAAGCCGGGGGAAGAGATGCTTACCGCAATTAGAAAGGCCAGAGAGATAGGGGCGGATGTCATACTCATCGACAGGGATATAGGGATAACTTTCAACAGGTTGTGGCAAAGGATGAGTCTGTTGGAGAAGTTGAAACTGTTCTGGCACATCTTTAAGGGATTTTTCACCAAGGATGACGTTGAGAACGTCCTAAGTAACGTTGACGAACTCGTCGAAGAGTTTAGAAAGGTGAGTCCCAAGGCGAGCGAGGTTTTAATAGACGAGAGAGACGCATACATGGCCTACAACGTTTTGAAGGCGAGTGAGAGATACGATAGAATCGTTGTTGTTGTCGGAGCGGGACACAAGAGCGGTCTCGAAAGTTACTTGAGAAATCCGAACAAGATTCCGCCAATCGAAAGTTTGTTGGAGGTTAGAAGGGGGAGGATAAGTGCATCGAAGGTCTTCGGCTTCTTTTTATCCGCACTCGTAGTGTGCTCCTTCGCTTACATCTTAACGAAGCTTGGGACGGGATTGGCTCTCAAAGCCTTCCTCTACTGGTTTCTGATAAACGGCGTTTTTTCGGCCTTGGGTGCAACCTTGGCCTTGGCTCATCCCCTGTCCATACTTTCCGCATTTCTCTGTGCTTGGCTAACGTCGATAAACCCGTTGATCGCTGCGGGATGGATTGCGGGATACGTGGAACTGAAGGTTAGAAAGCCCAAGATCGATGATCTAGTTGAACTAATCAAAGCGGAGAGTTTCAGAGAGCTTTTTAAGAATAAGGCCTTCAGGGTTTTGCTCGTAACAGCATTGACCAACTTGGGTAGCATGATTGGAACTATTTACGGAGCTTACGTAATACTTAAGATGACTGGAATAGACGTAAGGCATATTTTAATTCCGTAAACACTCCAACCATGTGGCGTAAGATTGCAGAAAAGTTTGAGAAGTATCCCTCTCAGATTGTGGTTGCAAGGGAATTTTTGAGGTTGGGAATATCGGTGAGAGATGGAAAGGCCTACTGCGACAAAATTGAACTCGTTCCGACGAAAATTGCTGAAGCCTTAGGGGTTGACAGGAAGGTCGTGATTTCCGCAATTCAAAACATAGAGAGCGACGAGGAACTGAAAAGGGTTTTCTCTTCACTGAAGCCGGTTGCAAACATAACCGAGGTTGCAAGGATTTTGGGCTTCGGCGTTTTGGAGGTTTACGCGGAAAGCCACAAGGTGGGTATAGTAGCCGGTATCACATCGATACTCGCAAGGGAGGGTATATCCATAAGGTTCATTTTAGCTGAAGACCCGGAGTTGAGTGTTGAATCGAAGTTAACGATAGTAACGGACGGTAAAATCCCGGGAAGGTTGGTGGACGAGTTTTTGAAGGTCGACGGCGTGAAGAAGATAGTGATCAGTTAATCTCATTCGTTGCTTGATTGCTCCGTTGAAAGAAGGTCTAATCATGGTGGTTGACCGTTTTCGTTAATACATCTCCATTGACAAGGCAAGATTTATTAACATAGTTCTGAACCACATAGAGATGGCATCGTCAATGTACGCTTACATAAGGGAGATGTGGAAGAGACCTTGGGAGGGCATAGTGGGGCAGTTGATGTGGGAGAGACTACAAAGATGGAGGAGAGAACCGGCTGTCGTAAGAATAGAGAGACCTACGAGGTTGGATAGGGCAAGAGCTCTGGGTTACAAGGCCAAACAGGGGGTTATAGTCGTAAGGGTTAGAGTTAGGAGGGGTGGAAGGAGAGCTTCAAGACCGAACAAGGGGAGAAAGGTTGGCAACTTGATGGTAAACAGGAAAACACCCAAGAAAAATCTGCAGTGGATAGCTGAGGAGAGAGCAAACAGGAAGTATCCTAACTGCGAAGTCCTAAATTCATACTGGGTCGGAGAAGACGGTAGATACAAGTGGTTTGAGGTAATTCTGATAGATAGAAGCCATCCTGCGATCTTGAGCGATCCGCAGTTGAGTCAGATTGCCAAACAGAGGGGAAGGGTTTTCAGAGGACTAACTTCAGCTGGTAGAAGGGCGAGAGGTTTGAGAAGGAAGGGGAAGGGTGCGGAAAAGATCAGACCCTCTTTGAGGGCAAACTTTAGAAAGAAGAAGGATTGAACTCCTTTTCTTTTGTTTTGCGTAGCTTTTAAAACTCAAAGGGGACTTCTGATTTCATGGACTTGGAGAGTAGGCTTAAGTTAATCAAAAGAAACGCCGTAGAGATAGTAACCGAAAAAGAGTTGATCGAACTTTTACAAACAAAGGACAAACCAAGGGCTTACGTCGGTTACGAGCCGAGCGGGGAGATTCACTTGGGACACATGATGACAGTCCAAAAACTCATAGATTTGCAAACTGCAGGATTTGAGGTTGTTGTTCTTTTGGCGGATGTTCACGCTTATTTGAACGAGAAGGGCGACTTCGATGAGATTAGAGAGATTGCGGATTACAACAAGAGGGCTTTCATAGCTTTGGGTTTGGATGAGAGCAAGGCCAAGTTCGTTTTGGGGAGCGAATACCAACTCGAAAAGGATTACGTTTTGGACGTTTTGAGAATGGCGAGGATAACTACCGTAAACAGGGCAAGGAGGAGTATGGACGAAGTTAGCAGGAGGAAAGAAGACCCTATGGTCTCTCAGATGATCTATCCCTTGATGCAGGCTTTGGACATAGCCCATCTGGGTGTCGATTTAGCCGTAGGAGGGACGGATCAGAGGAAGATACACATGCTTGCAAGGGAAAACCTTCCAAAGCTTGGATACAAAGCTCCAATATGCTTACACACACCCATTATCTTGGGTTTGGATGGGGAAAAGATGAGTTCCTCAAAGGGTAACTACATATCGGTTAGGGATTCGGAAGAGGATGTTGAGAAGAAGATTTTGAAGGCCTACTGCCCAGCGAGAGAGGTTGAAAACAATCCTATAATACAGATTGCACTCTATCACATATTTCCAAGGTTTAACGAGCTTAAAGTTGAGAGGGAGGAGAGGTTTGGAGGTGATGTTGTTTACAAAACACCAGAAGAACTAATTTCAGACTTTAAATCTGGTAATCTTCATCCTTTGGACTTAAAGAGGGCTGTGGCAAGGTATTTAAACAGTATTTTAAAAGATGTTAGAGTAAAACTCGAAAGGGGGTGATAGTCTGGAGGAGGAGGTAGTAAGGGTAAGGTTGCCAGATAGGGATAAGGGTGAAATGTTTGGGATAGTCGTTGCCATGCTTGGTGGAGGACATGTGAAGGTTAAGTGCGAAGACGGAAAGGAGAGGTTGGGTAGGATACCCGGTAAGCTCAGAAAGAGGATATGGATTAGAGAAGGTGATGTCGTAATAGTCGTTCCTTGGCAGTTTCAGGATGAGAAGTGCGACATAATTTGGAGATACACGAATCCTCAGGTCGAATGGTTGGAGAGAAAGGGTTACCTGACGTTCTAAGCGTAAACGTAAACGGAGATTTGGACGATGAGAGTTTGATAAGGAGGGCTGAAAAGTGCGAAGTCGTTTGGGTAGGTTACAATCCAAACTTCAAAGACCCTTTTAGAGTTGCGGATTTGATTGCAGATCACGTCCGCTTTTTGGGTTTTGGAGTTGTTCCAGTTGATTACGACTGTTTCAGAATTTTGGAAAATTTTAGAGAGGTTGTAAGAAGGCATAGAGATACCGTTTTCGCTTTGGGAATAGGTGCTGGAAGTTTGAGAGGTAATGAGGGATTGAGGAGGGTAACAGATTGCCTAAAATTCTTGAGGAATCGTATTGATCTTTTGTTCTGCGGATGCTCCGGCCCTTTGATTACAAAGATGGCATCCAAGATAGCTGATGGTATTCTGTTCAATTACGCACACCCAGACCATCTGAGATGGATCTTGCAGTTCGTTGAGAGGGACATTATCAAAGTTGCCTACGCACCGTCTCTGATACTTCCGAGCGATTTCGAGAGGGATTTGCTCTTGGCGTGTGCGATCGTGGCTTGCAGTAGTAAATCCTTTGCAAAAGCCTTCGGATACGATAAAATTTGTGAAGAACTCTCAAAGATAAATTTCGTTGAAGCTATAAGGGATTACAAGAGGTTTGGAGTCATACCGAGTGCCGTTGAAAAGTATAGGGACGTTTTAATTGAGAAATTCTCTATTTCAGGTAAATTCGACGAGTTTGTTGAAAGGTTGAGAGAAATCTTGAAGATTTGCGATCACGTGGTTTTGGGTGATCCGTTTTTTAGGGATTTAAAGCAGATAGAGATGCTAAAATCTCTCGAGATTTGATCTCGGATGTTTAAGCAGTATTCTGAATTCTGTTCTATCGGCCAACGCGTTCATCAGGGCAATCATAATTGCTCTCATCTCTCTCTTCTTTATCTCCGAATACCTGTGTGCGTGGATTAGTGGGAAGGGGTATCCGTTCACCTCCAGACCGACGACCTTGGGCAAAACCCTCTCAACCTCAACGTTCGATTCGAGCAGATACACGTTTCCGTAATCCCTAAACCTTACGTAGCAAGGATGAACCTTCAATTTAATCAGGTTCTTCAATTCGAGAATCTTTGCAAGCTCTTTAACCCATCCCTCCCTTTTAACGTCGTAGGAGAACTTGAAGTATCCCGATTTCTCAAAGCCGAAGCGTTCGTTCACCAAGTAATCCACGACGGCCTGATCCGTTATTCTGTAATCGTTCTCCCTAAGAAGTCTGCTTTCGTAAACGTTCTTCGCTATAGAAACGACCACCTTTTCGAGCAGTCTGTCGTAGGCGTGGAGATATTCAACAAATTCTAAAGCTATTCTCCTGTCTTCCCTCTCCCTACTCAAAAGGGTCTTCCTCTGAGTTAGTCCGCTTTTCATGTCCTCCTTTATACCCTCCAACCAATCGTCGAGATCGTTCTTAAAGTCTTGCATAATCCTTACGGTTTTCTCGTCGCTCAAGTCTATCTCCTCCCTCCACAGCTCCGTTAACTTAGGTTTCTCTATGAGAAAGAGAAGGTTGCTCAAAGAGCCGTCCAAAAGGGGTAATCCGTTGGAGAATACGCCTATTCTCGCTTCGTTCGTTTGCATGTGCAGTTCGACCCTCTTTTCGACGTGCTTGAAAGGCTCTATCACGGATATGTCGTGCAACTCCAAAATTTTATCTCCAACTCCAACGCTCGAAACAGCGTAAACTATTGCACCGCATCTCTTCTCCATACTCCTACTCCCATCTATGCCGTAAACTCTGTAGTCCTCTGGATTTGGTAACTCCTTCCAGTTAAAGGAAACTTCAACATCCTCTATAGCCCTTCTAACGTTTTCGAGTATGTTTTCAAGCCTCTTAGGAAACTCCCGAAATAGAGAATCGCTCAGCCTTCTCATCGACGACCACTTTAGAAACGTTTCCGTGCATATCGACTCTGATCACCCTGTCGGCAACATCCTTAAGCTCCTCGTCGTGCGTTACAACTATGACCTGCGGAATCCTCTTCAGGTATCTGTTCATTATCTCAACGAGCTTTCTCCTTCTCTCTTCGTCCAGAAAAGGTGTCGGCTCGTCCAAGATCAGAATGGGTATCTCCCCCTGAACCATGAACATCGAAAGTGCCAACCTGAACGACAAACCCAAAGCTATCATCTCCCCACCGCTCAAGAAGTTCAAGTCCTTCTCGACACCCTGATAAACGACCTTAACGTTTACCCTTTCCCTTCTCCCCTCCTCCCTCTTCAAAACTATCCCGGAATACTTCCCCTCCGTCATCTCCTCAAATATTTCGCTTGCAATCTTTTCAACCTCCTTAAAGGCGTATTCTGTAAGAGAGACCTTGTATCTTCTTATCTTCTCCCTGAACTCCGTCAACTTCGGTATAACTTCTTTCTTCAACTTTTCCAACCTCCTGCACTTCTCTTTGAACTTCTCAAACCTAACCTCCAAATCGGAAACGCTCGACTCCAAGGTTTTCACGATCTCCTCCAACCTAACGACGCTCTCCTTTAAAGCTGAATATTCGCTAAGCTTTTTCGTGTATCTCTCGTAGATACCTCTGTAAGCGTCTTCGTCGTATTCGATTTCTTCGATCTCTCTGACTAGATCCCTTAGAGTGTTTTCAAGCTTCGAGAGTTTTGAAGTGCAATCCTCAATCTCACCTTCGAGAACTCTCAAATCTTTCTCTTTTCTTTCCAAATCGTTTTTGACGTTTAAAAGCGCTTTGTATTCGTGGTAATACCTTTCGAGGGACTTTAAACGTTCGTCGTCAACTTTAACGAGCCTTTCCATTTCGGACTTTACCTCTTCAATTTCCCCCTCTATTCGATTCAACAAATCTTCAAGCTTGTTCCTCTCGGCCACGTCTCTCTCCAAAACGGAAATCTGACCACGAATTTTTGATATATCCTCCTTAAGCTTGTTGAACTCGTTCCAAGCATCTTCAACCTCTTTAAATCCTTCCAACTCTTTTCTCAATCCTTCCAACTCTTTGCACTTCTCCAACTCCCTCAGTATCTCGCTTTCCCTTTGAATCATTCCCTCCATCTTGACCCTTTCGGCCTCGTAAGCCTTGATTTTAGAGTTGATATCTTCGAGAACCCCTTTCAACTCTTCAACCCTTCTGGAATAACCCCTTATCAGATTCTCCCTGTCCTCCTCGCTAAGTGGTCTTCTGCACGTGGGGCAAACACCTCTAACCGATCTGAGGGAAGATATGGACTCCTTAAGGTTTTCAATCTCATTCTCCACCTTAGCTCTGCTCTGTATCAGTTCCCTCAGATTCCTGTCTATCTCCTCAAGAACGGATTTAGCCTTTCTTAACTCTTCGTAATCCCTTTTAACCTCCTCAATCGGTCTGCATACCTTTTCAAGCTCTTTTAGTCTTTCAAGCTTTGCCTTGAGTTCGTTGCGCTTCGAAGCCAAACTTTCAAGCTCTTCTATTCTCTCCTCCATTTTAAACGCGAGACCCCTCAACTTTCGGAGTTGATCTACCTTCCGCTCCACCTCTTCAAGTCTCTTCAAAACGTCTTCCCTCTTTGATTTCAGGCTTACAAGCTTTTCCCTTAACTCTCTTTCCTTCTTAACCGTTCTATCGTATTCCTCCCTCAAAGCCAAGTATTCCCTTGCCCTCTCCTCCACCTCCTCGAACCTCTCCAACTTTCCCTTAAGCTCTTCAACCTCCCTTTTAACTCTCTCCCTCTGATCCCTTAGGGCACTCAGCCTCTCCTCCAACCTTCCAATCTCTCTCTCGACATTCTCCTTTCTCTCCTTCAAACTGTTGAACCTCTCCCTAAGCTCATCCAACTTTGCCTTTTCACCCTCAATTTCCCTTAGCTCTTTCTCTACTTCCTTCAATCTCTTTAAATTCTCTTCAAGTTCCCTCCTCTTCAAGTCGAGCTCCCTCTTGGCACTTTCAAGCTTACCTTCAACTTCCCTTTCCGCCTCGACATCCCTCTCAATCCTATCTACCTCCCTCTCGAAGTTCCTTATCAGCTTACCCAGATTATCCCAAGCCCTCTCAAAGTCCTCTATTTGGGTTACCCTCTTGATTATCTTCTCCCTACTCTCGTCATCTCTAACGATGTCCTCTATCTCCCCCTGTCTGACGTAAACAGCGTTCAACCAAACTTGAGATGGAGCGACGTTTATTTCCACCCACTTCCTAACGCTTTCGTCCCCCTCTATCAACCTGTCGTATCTCATATAAGTTCCGCCGTCGCTCGTCCTGACGATCTCACCCTCCCTCCCCTTAAACGAGAACCTCAACTTAATCTCGTATCTGTTTGCGGAATCCCTTATCAGTTCCTCCTTTCTAACACCCAGCGGTCTCACACCGTAAAGGGCAACGGTTATCGCATCTAAAATGGAGGTTTTTCCCGCACCGTTCCTACCTATAATGAGGTTTATACCCCTGCCGAAATCCACCTTCGATCTCTTGTGAGACCTGAAGTTTTCTATCTCTACGCACCTTATGAACATAAGTCATCCCCCCAAGAAGTCTAAGAGGGTTCTTTTACCTTTGGGTTTAGTGGGTTTTTCCTCAACTTTGACTTCTTCGGATTTACCCCCCTCAAACTCGGTTAAAGTTTTGAACTCTCCTATCCCAAACTCCCTCTCGACGTAACCAACGACGACATCCATCAGGCTTTCGAAATCGCACCTCTTCAAATACTCCAAGAGGCCGAGTTCGAATTCGTCGAAAACCTCGTTTAACTTTTTGATTTCGATCTTCCTCTCCCTTTGAACCTTCTCGAAGCTTATCCTCAAGCTCTTAACTCTCCTCTCAACTATGGACCTCAAATCCTCTATGTTCACATTCTCTCCGAAAACTTTCAAAACGAGTATCGATTCTGGACTCAGGAGGTCTTGTATCTCTCTAACCTTTTCTACCGCTTCCCTCTGATCCTTGGCGAAGACGTTTGCCAATACGAGCTCTCTACTCTCCACTTCAACGAACCTCGGCTTGAAACCGTTAACGACGAAAAATCCCTTCCTGCAACCCTCGAAGACCTTCAAGCTCTCGAAGTATTCTATCCTCTTGGAATACTCCCTCGCATCGTATCTCTCGGGACAACCTGGATAGACGAACCAGGAATCCCCTATCTTCTTCGATATCGGTATGTGTATGTGCCCTAAAGCGTAGTATCTTGCCTTGGGCAAGTCAGCTACGGTTACGTAGTCGTCTTTTACTTCGAAATCGACAACCTCCTTAACCGACAGATGCAGGGCCAACACGTCGCAGTCCGGTAGATACCTGTCCTCCATGAGAAGCCTGAAGTGATGGGAAGACCTGTGGGTATCTCCGAATATCTTCAATCCGTCGAAATCAGCGTAAACCAAGTTGAGCTCCCCTAAGGGTTTGGACTTTAAGAACTCGTTTTTCCGAAACCTCCTTCTCAAACCGAGCTTGAACAAAAGCCCCAACGATTCGAGCAGGTCGTATATCGATAGATCCTTTATAGTTTTGTCGTGATTTCCCTCCACTGCAAAGACGGGGACGTTTTCCCTCTTCAGAATCGTTAAGATGTCTATGGCCTGCTTTATCGTTTTTGGGTTTGGATTGCTTTTGTGGAAGACGTCACCGCACATGAGAACGAAATCCACGTTTTCTTTGACTGCCGTCTCCACCGCACTCCTGAAAGACCTCGCGAAGTCCTCCGCTCTAAAAGGTTGGTGATACTGCTCGTATCCCAGATGCGCATCCGCCATGTGTGCGAATTTCACGATGGAAGTTGTTTGATTTGTATAAACGTTTTGCGAGCAAAGTATATATAGGTTTATAAAGCAGTCTAAAAAATGATGAAGAGGGATTTTAAAATTAAAATTGAAAACGTCGTAGCTTCGACGCAGATAGGGGAGAACATAGATTTGAACAAGATAGCAAGGGAGATACCCGATGCTGATTACAAGCCAAAACAGTTTCCCGGATTGGTTTTGAGGACAAAAGAACCTAAAGCTGCAGCTTTGATATTCAGAAGCGGTAAGGTGGTTTGCACTGGCTCTAAGAGCGTTGAAGATGCGAGAAGGGCGGTAAAGCAGATCGTAAAGATTGTGGGGAGCTTGGGGATTCCGGTCATAGATGAACCTGAGGTTAGAGTTCAGAACATCGTAGCCTCAGCTGATCTGGGAACCGATCTGAATTTGAATGCCATAGCGATAGGATTGGGTTTGGAAAACGTCGAATACGAGCCCGAACAGTTTCCCGGTCTGGTTTACAGGCTCAGGGACCCAAGGGTTGTCGTTTTGATATTCGGCTCTGGAAAGATGGTGGTCACGGGCGGTAAAACACCGGACGATGCGAGGAGGGCTGTCGAAAAAATTGCGGAGGAACTTGAGAGCTTAGGATTGCTATGATCTGGAGTTACAGGGCGGTAAACAACAGAATGGCGAGAAGAAAGTGGACGGCTTTAAGTTTTACACTCATACTTCTCGGTTTAATTTACACCGCTTACAGGGTTTACTCCACTTCGAAGCTGTTCTCGTCACTTGCGATTTTCACCCTATTCGCAACGATGGTCTTTCTCTACACGATAATAACGCTCGGAAAGGTCAGATACTACTTTATAGAGGGGAACACGGTATTTTACAAGCCTTTCAAAACGGACCTCGAAGACGTTGAAGGATACGAGGTTGATAGGGAGAACATGGTGATAAAGCTCAAGTTGAAAAAACCGAAAATTTTTGCGGTGAAAACCCTATACTTCGACAAGGAGGACGAGTTCGAAGACGTTTTGAGGTTTTTAAGGAGAACCCTTGGCTGAATACTTTTCCAATATCTCCTCGAACGCTTCTAAAACCTTTTTTAAATCATCTCTGGGAACCATATAAGTCGATAGCTTTATGCTCTTGGTTCTTCCGGGCTTTACGCCGTGTATTCTCCTCTTCTTAAGCTCGTCGTAGAGGAAGTAGCCACCCCTCTTAACTCTCTTCGAAATTTCGTAGAGTTTATCCGTTTTAAAGTGCAACAGATCGTGTCTGTGCGGTTTTTCACCCAAAAGCTCGAATCCGAGGGATTCGAACTCCTTGACGAACCAGTTGGCCTTTTTGACCTCCTCGTCCCAAACCTTCACCCTCTCCCTAACGTGGTCGAAGGAAGCCATGAGAGTCATGAGGGGAACTCCTCTGACGCTACAACCCAAGAGTTCGACCTCCTTGTTTTTGAACCTCTCCGATCTCCTTAAAACCAACTTCGCGTAATCCTCGAACAGGCCTAAGACACCCACAGGGCCAGATGAGGCCATAGATTTGTGCCCACTCCCGACCACGAAATCAACGCCCAACTCGTCCGCCTTTACCTTCATCCTACCTACGGAGTAAGCGCAGTTCAGTAAGACAGAAACGCCCCTATCGTGGCAGATTTCAACCACAGCTTTAACGTTAGGCAGGTTTCCGTAGTTTCCGTCAGGATACGTTAAAACGGCTAAAACAACTTCTCCCCTCCTCTTTCCCTCCCTTATGGCGTCCTCAAACCTCTCCTCAACGACCTTATACTCGGGATAACCGGTGTTTTCAACTTCAACGACCTTCAATCCCGCTCTTTCAGCCGAAACGTATGTGGTGTAGTGAGCGTTGGAATCCACGACAACTACGCCATCTTTTTTAGCCAAGCTGTGCATGACCATGAACTTCCCCTCCCTCGCACCGTGAGTTACCCTTGCGATATCGCATCCCAGGAAGTTTGCGAGCTCTTCAACGAAGTCTGCGATTGGCGGGTTTTTTATGGCGTGCAGATCACCCGTGCAAAAATCGCAAACGCTATAGCCATCACCCCACTCCAAAAGCATCCTCTTTGCGTCTTCAGTCAGCCTACCTCCGGTTTGTAGCGGATCGATGTTTATGAAGTCCTTGACCTTCCTCTCCACAAACATCGAAATCTTGATGAATTGTGAGTTTAACTAAGTTGCGATGAGGATGTTGATTTTGATACTGATAACGGCACTTCTCCTTACGGGTTGCTCCCAGAAGGTCGAAAGGAATCTGGTTGTTAAAAGCGTGTTCGAAAATGGTGGTTACATTCCGAAGAAATACACATGCATGGGCGAGAACGTCAATCCACCCCTCTTCTTTCAAAACTTAAGTCCCAAAGCTAAGAGCATTGTAGTGATCGTTGAGGACGTTGACGCAAACGGATTTACCCACTGGATAATATACAACGTTCCGCCGATCGACAAAATTCCAGAGGGAGTTCCAAAAGGGAAGTTCATAGAAAAACCTTTTAAGGCTATTCAAGGCAAGAACGACTTCGGATTCTACGGCTACGGCGGTCCTTGTCCACCTTCTGGAGTTCACAGATACTACTTCAGAGTTTACGTCCTCGACAAAACTCTCGAATGGAAGGAGTTCAGCAAGGAGAAACTCATGAAGGCAATTGAGGGACACGTGATACAATACGGAGAGCTGATGGGTAAGTTTTCCTTTAAATCATAATTTCAATTTTTATCTATACTGAATTGAGCGAATATACACTAAAGAAATATCCTTATCAATCCTAGTATAGTCTGATTTTATCATTTCAAGGCGACTTAAAATATCTTCCGAAAGACTTTCCTTTCAATCCTAGTATAGTCTGATTTTATCTTTCGAAGCGGAACGTGATAACTAACGACGGTTACAAGCTTTCAATCCTAGTATAGTCTGATTTTATCTCCTCCTTCTTCCAAGGAGCTGGGAACTCTATCTCGCTTTCAATCCTAGTATAGTCTGATTTTATCAGCCGTTCAGAACCTTCAAAATTAGTGGCTAATTTTTCTTTCAATCCTAGTATAGTCTGATTTTATCGCGATAGGAATAATTAAGAAGTATTTGAGGATTTATACTTTCAATCCTAGTATAGTCTGATTTTATCAGCTGTATAACAGTCCTCTCGTGATCGCATGTAGGTTCTTTCAATCCTAGTATAGTCTGATTTTATCAACCTACTGAACTCAAGTCGATGCTCAAATATGTCATCTTTCAATCCTAGTATAGTCTGATTTTATCCATTGTATATGTTTTCGTCCCAAAAGCTCTTTGGTAAATCTTTCAATCCTAGTATAGTCTGATTTTATCACAAGCTTGCATGGTCTGCTTACGAGTTGGCATTGCTCTTTCAATCCTAGTATAGTCTGATTTTATCTATAATTAACAGCACTCTTATTGTTTCTTATTAAATCCCTTTCAATCCTAGTATAGTCTGATTTTATCTGTGTAGTTATTGAGGAGATTTTTGAATAAAAAGGTTTCGGAGTGTTTTGATTATTTAAATACGATCTGGCAAGTCTGATAATGCACTTCATTTATAAAGATGCCAGACTTTTATCCCTCCCTTCTTTTCAAAATTGACGACCCGTCAACCGATTAAATCAAATTTAAAACCCTGTCCCCTTGGCAATCCCGAAAAATAATTTCCTCCTACCCCCTTTCCCCCATCCGAGAAAATGTAAATTATATCCCTATACTATCCAAAACCCTTATTTTTTAATGCCAGACCAAACGAAAAGCTTTTCTTTGTCCTTATCAGACATCACAAATGCTTAAAGAGATGTATATCAGGGGAGTTCAGGTAAACTACTACTTCGTTTGCAAGACTAAACTCTGGCTTTTCAGTCACAACATAGGATTTGAGAACGAAAGCGATCTCGTCAAGCTTGGGAAGATTCTTCACCTTGAGGTTTACGACAGGCTTAGTAAGGACGTTCGTATAGGCCCCATAGCAATCGATGCCGTTAAGGTTGGAGATACTGTTGAAATAAGGGAGATTAAAAAGTCGGATAAGCTTGAGAAGGCTCACGTCTTTCAAACCCTGTATTATCTGTATTACCTCAAAAAGCACGGGATAAGGGCAAAGGCCATTTTGACCTATCCTAAACTCAAGAAAAGTGTTGAGCTCGAATTGAGTGAGGATGCTGAAAACGAAATCAACGATTTGCTTGAGAGTATTGAGAGTGTAGTTAAAGGTGAGATGCCCAAACCGAGCTACAAGAGTCAATGCAGGAGATGTGCATACTACGAGTTCTGCTTCTCTTAGGTGGTCCTATGAAGAGGAAAAACTTCTACATTTTATCGGACGGTAAGTTGATCAGAAGGGAAAACACGCTTTACTTCGAAAACGAGGACGGTAAAAGGCCTATTCCAATAAATTCGATCTACTCAATATACGCTCTGGGTTCCCTAAGCGTAACGTCCAAAGCTTTATCTCTCTTGGCTAAGGAGGGTGTGTGCATTCACTTCTTCAACAGATACGGATTTTACGAGGGCAGTTTTTACCCGAGAGAAACTCTTATCTCTGGAGATTTGTTGATCAAACAGGTGGAACACTACTTGGACGAAGAAAAGAGGTTGTATCTCGCAAGATGTTTCGTTGAGGGGGCTTTGAGGAACATGAACAGGGTTCTCACCCCATACGGTTTGAGCTTGGATTTCGAGTTGGATGATGTTGATAACGTTAGGGAACTGATGGGATTCGAAGCCCTTGCAAGGCAGAGATACTACGGCTATCTCGATGAAATTTTGAAGAACTTCGATTTCGGAGTGAGGAGTAAGAGACCGCCGAAGAACGAGATAAACGCAATGATAAGCTTTGGAAACTCCCTTCTCTACTCAACCGTTCTATCTGAACTGTATCACACACAGCTGAATCCAACCGTGAGCTACTTGCACGAACCCTTTGAAAGGCGTTTCAGTTTGGCCTTAGATATAGCGGAGATTTTCAAACCGTTCGTAGTAGATAGGCTCGTAATATACCTCGTCAACAAGAGGATAATTAAAGAAGACGACTTCAACAGGGACTTTAACTGCGTTCTTCTGAACGAAAACGGTTACAAAAAGTTTATCAAAGCTTACAACGAGAAGCTCGAATCCACGATCAAGCACAGGCAGTTGAAGAGGAATGTTTCCTATCAACGGCTCATTAGGTTGGAGTGCTACAAGCTGATAAAGCATCTTTTGGGAGTTGAAAAATACAGACCTTTGGTAATCTGGTGGTAGTATGTTCGTTATTTTGGCTTACGATGTAAACGTAGAGAGGGTCAATAAAGTTAAAAAATTTTTAAGAAGATACTTAAACTGGATTCAAAATTCGCTCTTCGAAGGAGAGATTAGCGAGGCAGACTTGGAGGAGATAAAGGTAGGTCTGAAGAAGATAATAAACGAAAGCGAAGACATGATCGTGATCTACAAGCTCAGAACAGATAGGGTTGTAAAGAGGGAGATAATGGGTTTGGATAAGAGCAAGACCGATGAGATAATTTAATTGTATGCGTTTATCGGAAGTTTTATCGTTTGCAATACGGTAATTTTTGTATGCTTGAAAGTAGAAATCTTGCGGAAGCTTTACTTCTAAATGAGAAGCTGAGGAAAAAGTCTAAGATAGATACGACTGAAATCATCAGAAATTGGATGGACGGTAGAATTCAGTTTTGATGTTCTAACTCTCTAAGAACGTTTTCAATTTTAGGTCTTAGCTCTTTAAGGTGTTTTCTTATAACCGTCCAGACTATACTCAAATCGACCCTCGTGAATAACGATATTTCTAAATCCGCCAATCTTTTTCCATGGTATATCTGGATACTTTGAGCGAAAATCTTCAGGTATGTTTTTCAAAGCTTCACCTATTATCTCAAGGTTTCTGATTACCGCATCAACAACTAAATCGTTTTTAACAAAATCGTCAAAATCCATGTCCTTTGTGTATTTCTCTATCTTCTCAATGCACTCTAAGATGTCGTAAAGAAACAACCTAACGTCTCTTTTAGACATAAACGACTTCCTCTTTTATGTATTTCCAGAGCAAAGGCTTTCTAACGACTCCACCTTTCGGAACTAGATCTACCTTTATACCTAATATCTTTTCAAGGTATTCTTTGAGATCGACGATCTCCCAGCCGATAGGCTTTTCGAATTCGACTAAAGTATCTACATCGCTAACTTCTGTCTGCTCGTTTCTCACATAAGAACCGAATATCCCAATTTCTTTGACTCCAAATTTCCTTTTCAGTTCTTCTTTATGCTCTCCTAGGATTTTCTTAATCCCTTCCAACGTTTTCATAGTTTTAGTATTCGTTTAACAGTTGATAAAATTTCAGTATATCAATGCATTCTCTTGGCAGATATCTATTTGATCCAAAAACCCTGATAACTTCTCTGTATCAAAATAACCAATCTCATGAGAATATTGAAATCGTGGATTTAGCAAAACTGGTATATTACCTATTTCACCAATTGAATCTTGATTTAGACTGTCAATTATCCACCATATTGGAACTGGAGTGAAATATTCTTTAATCCTTCGTAACCTATACTTTTCATCACTATTAAGAATGTCCATTATCGTTGTTCTAAAGCATTTTGGAATTATCAAAGCTGTATTAGTGTCTCTAAACTTTAGGAGTTTGTTTAATTCATTATCTGTTAAATCGATTGAAAAGAAGTATTTAGTATCGTTTTCCCACTTTTCAATATACCTTTTAATTTCTCCTAATTCATTTTGATCTAAATCCAGAGGATTTTCTCTAAAACGTTTTATCAAAATTAACTCATTTTTAATCCTATCTTCCAACCGTATTAGTTCGTTAAAAGTTGCTTTGATTTCTTCCTTTTTGTAGGGATACCTCTTACCTTCGTCAATATCCTTGGGATAAAATATACTAACGTTTACACTCTTTGTGTAGTTTGAGTATCTGTTTACTCTGCCAAATCTCTGGATTAATGACGGTATTGGAGCTACTTCCGTAAATAAGTAATCAAAAGACACATCGAGACTAACCTCTGCAACTTGTGTAGAAACTAACACAAAGCCTTTTGGTAGTCTTGATAGTTCTTCTAAACGAATTTCTTTATCTCTCCTGTCACGATAGGTAAATCGAGAATGTATTAGAATCATTCTCTTGAGATTGTATTCGTTTTTCAGTAGTAGATACGTTTTAATAGCCTTTTCAACCGTATTACACAAAACTAAAACGTTACAGTCTTCAGCCTTTTTAACTATTGCTCTCAACGATTCATCTTCGGTTATGTCTGAGGGTTCAACATTATACAGATACCTTCTTTTCTTCTCATATTCATTGATGAATTCAAATTTTACTAAACTGGTGTATTCATTAATCAATTTTTCCAAATCGGGATGAGAAGTTGCAGACATGAAAATCGATTTAATATTGTATCCGAAATTTTCATTAAATTTCTTTATAAAGTTTAGTAAGATATACAATCCATTAATTGGATAGGCATGGAACTCGTCAAATACAAATACAGAATTTCTAAAGTGGAATCTCTTTAAAAAGTATTTACCAACATGCAAAAAGCTTAAAATAATCTGATCCAGAGTTGTTATAGTTATTGGACTCATAAATGATTTCGAAATGAACATATCGAAATCAACAACTGATTCGTTACCTTCACGAAGTTTTTCAACATCCGCAAAATAATAGTTCTCTTCAACTCTACAGTTGAAAACCTTGCTAAGCGTGTCCTTCATCTTTCTTATTGACGTTATAGTTGGCAAAACGTAAATTATATGTCTTGGATTCCTATTTAGGGCAATCGTTAAGGATGCAAAAGTTTTACCCCACCCTGTTGGTGCTGTTAATAACACGTCACCTTTTGTATTAGCCATCTTGCAAAAGATTCTCCACCGATTTTGATCGAATTTTAATCCTTTCGACCTTATGTATTCTTTGATATTTGATTCTATTTGGCTTTTGCTGAAACTTGCGATCTCTTCGAAGATCACGTTATCTTTTTCAAACATGGCTGAGATAATGTCCGCAGTTTTGAATATACCAAACAAATCTGCGTAAACGACGTTGAGATTTAAATCATTTAATTTTTCCTGTAATTGCACCAATGCCGAGTAAATCTGTTTTATTATATAATTTGCTTTTTTATTTATTTCAAACTTTGTTTCTTTTGTAGCTCGTCTTATATATCTCAATATTTCTCGACATTTTGGAGGAGAAGGACAAGTATCTTCTAATTTCAAATGAGAGTGATGTTTCAAAATTAGATAGAAAAGTATCGGATCAAAGTTCTCAGAGTGATTAAGATACATATACGCTGACAATGCAGAATGTGGTGGATTTTTGTCGTTATCTATGCTCCACTTAGGATTTAACTTACCTATGTCATGCCAATCCGCAAGAGCATCGATTATATCCCTAAATTTTAGTAGATCATGTTTTTTAGCCAGTAAATACGATATTTGCTTAATTTCTTCAATATGTTCATAAAGTGGCTTCATTATTCCATTTTTCTTATGGGATGCCTTTGATAGGTTATCTAGTCCTAAAGATGCAAAATCCATAATCATAACCTCAAAAAACAATCGTAAAGTGGGACACCACCGATCACATTAACCTTCTCCTTTAGTTTAAACTTAACGTTTAGTCCCATTACGACCGTTTTTGGCAATCCTGTATACACATAAGGCAAATTGTAAACGATACTGTTTTCTGTCATTTCTAAAGAGCCAAAAAGATTTTGCGGTAAGTATGTATTTTCGATTTCATCCGTTTCTTCGTATTCGTCATAGAGCTTTGGATTTTCGATATCAAAAAAGATAAAATCGTTAATTCCCGCATAAGGGACGAATTCGAAATCAAATTCGTTAATTCTTTTATACAATTTGTCAATTGTCTCCTTGTTGCCCCATATAGCGTATCTGTATTTTGGTCTAAACAATATTATTAACTCTTCTGTTGTTCGTTCTTCCCTACTTCTTTTTAGCTTCAATAATTGTGCGTTTTCTCTACATACTCCTTTAATTTCGAGCAACCTTGCACCAGCTTTAAACTTAGTTCTTTCTTTAATGTATTCTTCTCGACTTTTTCCAAGAATTGAAAAGAAAAAGCCTATTACTGTAGTTGGTAGAGGTATAAGATAAGATACTCTACTTTTCATCGTCGTATGAACTCTAAAATGTGCTAAGTCGAAGAGAACATCAACCGTCAATCCCCTTTCCATTCACCTCTCACCAACCATTTTGCCATCTTTTCTATATCTTCACTTGGAACAATACCCGACTTTAAGTCATAAACTTCCAATAATTTTTTGCTGTCATCTTTACTTAAATCCGGTTTTGTGAATGTGTTATTATCAACATCTATTTTTTTCCAAATTGGATACAGCTTTTCACCACAGTAAACTATTGCAGAAACATGCTCAGCCATTGTAAAGAAATTAGCCCTTCTCGGATACGCCCAACCTTCGTTGAGTAGAATCTCCAATAATGCCTTTACTCTGTTCATTCTTTCATCATCGTCCAACTTATAGCCACCATTGATTCTTTCAAGCTTTCCATCTTTTATGTATTCATCCCATTTTTTCAGCTGATCGGTTTTTTCACTTTCAGCAAATATACCACATCTTTCAGTAATCACAATTTTCATCAAACCTATAAAGTCCGCAACCTCGATTTCAAACGGTGTTGGATTTGCTTCACCCAATTCTCTTGGAAATCTACCTCCAAAATCGATTTGTATTGGTGTGTGTTCAATTGCCACGATTGGAGACATCGAAATCGGTGAGACTCTCGCTTTTTGCTGATTTCCTTTAATGTAAAGATACCCAAACAAATCATTATCAACATATTCTATAGGATCTCCGCTGTCCGCTAACTTGTTTCCTTCACCAATCCTAAAAGGATCAACTTTAAACCCAAATTCCTTGAGCTTTTCTCTAATTCCCCTTTTCACAGCTCTGGCAGAAACGAAAGGGTATGTCTCTCCACTTGCTGAAACCAACTTTTTAATTCTAATTCTGTCGCCTTCAACTTCGTTTGCGTTCACATTTCCCGAAATATGTGTTAAAAGTCCAATAACTATTTTTCTCATTGCTTTCCACCTCCCACATAACTATTCCAAAGAATTACAATGAATTCGTTTTTCACTATAAAGAAATCTCTAATTGGCAGTGTTACAAGGTCTTGAGGAATCGACACTTTAATATCCTCCCTTTCCAACCTTGGCAGATAGGAAACCAGCTTTTCTACAAATGTTATAGGCGTTTCTTCACTTTTTAAGTCGAGGATTATCCTTTTCAACAAGCTCTTTTGTGTATCTCCTTTGTTAGCTAGCTTTCCAATTTCAAAAGCTATAGCTTTCATCTGTTTTCGCAAATTTTCAAGACCACTCATAGCATCACCTCCAAAAAACTTTGATTGGACGTAATCTACGTAGTAGATTTTACTAAAATTATAATCTGGTCTTTCCCTTTTAGCTCTAAACTCTAGCGAGATTTTTTCACTTATAGCCTGTGATAACTTTTGAACGTTTAAGTAGCCTTCAATTAGGATTGAAAAGGCTAAAGATGAGAGTAGCGAGTAATAAGACTCAACTATGTTTTGGTTTTGTAGTCTTGGCGGTTTTAACGACTCCAAAAATATAACGAATTTGAATTTTAGATTATCTGTTAAATCATCATCGCTAAAAAATAAATCGTACAATCTTTTAAGGTTTACAATTGGGTGATAGATGGATGTCCATTTATTTCCGCCACTGTTATTTAAGATAAGAGTTTCAAAGTTTAAATTTTGGATATTATCACCTCTAAATTTTAAATCCTCCATGATAATACAAAGTAAAAATAAAAGGGTAAAGTAAGCTGAAGTAGGATATACTGGCAATTCGTAGGAAATATCCCCATCAATATACGTTCTTGTGATTTTGCCAACCTTTAATTTAAAATCGTAAATTCCTCCAACTTCTCTTAAGCTCCTTATAAGCTTTTCAAGGTCTTTATTCTCACTCCTAATTCCGACGATTGTCCTTTGTTTTAACTTTTTACCCTCAAGTCTAATTAAATCAAGATAATAAAAAGACAGTAACCAATTTAGTATTTTTTCCTTAGATTTTTCGCTTACATCCATTTTATAATCAGAGAAATGATAGTTAGGGGCTTCACTTTTTTGCAAAATTGTTGGAAAATGAGATGAACTTATATCCTTAGTTTCCATTAAATAGTCTAACACAATTTTTGCACAATCCTCTATACAACTTGCTTCCTTAAAACGTTTAGATATATTTGGTATTGCTCCGGATAAAACAGCATTTAATAATCCATCAAAATCTATTGGTATTTTTCTGTCTTTGCCACTATCCTTTTTCCAACCGGCCCAACGAATCCTCTTTAGTATTAACTGCTCTAAACTCTTTCCACTCATATTATTACACCCAACTCGGAAATATCATACCACTTTCACCATTCCAAATCCCATGCTATTCCTCTCACCAAACCCAGCCTTGTAACCCAACTCAAGCAACTCCTTGCTACCTTCGGCTTTGAAGACCATCTCCACGCATCTGTGGTAGGTATTTTTAACTTTAATTCTTTTCGGTTTAACCTTCAGAGGTTTGATGATGAGATCGGTGTTCTCTGGCACTTCTCCACGTAAAGCTATATACTTCCTTATCAAGTTCCTTTTTAAGTTTTCGTAAAACTTCGGATCGTTCGGGTAGAGATCGTAGGGCCTGCCATCTTTTACGGTCGTAACGTTTATAGGGGAAAGAGTAGCGAACGTTGCTTTATTTTTAATTTCGTGCTCCTTTAAGACTTTAACGCTCGATACAACCAACTCTAAACTCCCTATTTTCACGTTGGGGTCTTTGAGCAAGCCCTCAACAAAACTCTCCGCTATCTCTGGTTTTGGTGTTGAAAAGTAGAGGTTGACCACATCGCTCTCTATTATCATCTTATCTCCAACGATCTTAAACTTCCTCCTTGGAACGTCTATCCTGCTGAATGTGAAAAATTTGAATCCGTTGTTAAAGTGCAGACCCAACGAAAGCCAAGGGTCCGACAGCTTTATACACCTATACACAAAGCTCGCCACGTAGTAATTGTAGTTAACGTCAATTGTGTTTTCGATCACGTTAAACTCCACCTTGAGTCTCATATCTAAACGCTATCCTTTGTAGTAGATAACCCTTGTTGAATTTAGATACCTTTCCGACGATCTGGCGTTTTAAAATAAGGGTTTTGGATAGTATAGGAATATAATTTACATTTTCTCGGACGGGGGAATGGAGGTAGGAGGAAATTATCTTTTGGGATAGTCAAGGGGACAGGGTTTTAAATTTGATTTAATCGGTTGACGGGTCGTCAATTTTGAAAAGAAGGGAGGGATAAAAGTCTGGCATCTTTATAAATGAAGTGCATTATCAGACTTGCCAGATCGTATTTAAACTTCCAAAACACTCCGAAACCTTTTTATTCAAAAATCTCCTCAACAACTACACAGATAAAATCAGACTATGTTAGGATTGAAAGTCGGTTGGGTGCGGGGGGTAAAAAAACAAAAAAATGAGATAAAATCAGACTATGTTAGGATTGAAAGCTGATTTGAAAGGTATTTTAAAAGGAGAATTGTATAAGATAAAATCAGACTATGTTAGGATTGAAAGATAATTGTCAATATACGACACGTGAAGCTCTCCGTTGATAAAATCAGACTATGTTAGGATTGAAAGTATGTTAAACCCAAAGCTTATTAAAAAGAGTAACAGAGATAAAATCAGACTATGTTAGGATTGAAAGATCAGACGGTAGAGTAAGCTGTTCTATCAGACCACTTGCCAGATAAAATCAGACTATGTTAGGATTGAAAGTTGAGTATATCCCCTACAACATCGTTAGCCATATCCAGATAAAATCAGACTATGTTAGGATTGAAAGACTGTATGCAAATGTGGGTAATTTTTGAACGGGCATTGATAAAATCAGACTATGTTAGGATTGAAAGGTGCTCTTGCCAAAGAGCTAAAACTTCCTTTCTTGAGAGATAAAATCAGACTATACTAGGATTGAAAGAAAATTGACGGCGTTAATAAGATCGCAATACCAGTGATAAAATCAGACTATACTAGGATTGAAAGATACAATCGCCGACTACGATTGTTAGGTTGTCATGTGATGATAAAATCAGACTATATTCAAACTTGGGGCTATTCTGTTGGCCAATTCCAAGTCTTCGGGTGTATTCACGTTTAAAGAAAGGAGGGGATTTTTCAGTTCTAAAAACATCTCACCCTCAAAGCCGACGGCATTCAAACCGACCAATATCCAGCCTTTGTATTTTGGCAAGCTCTCGACTTTCACGAACTTGGGCACGATCTTCGGGTTTAAGACACCAGTTAAGCTTATCCCCCTAAAGTTTCTTGCTATCTCGTTGATGTCTTCAACCCTAACGAACGGAATATCGCACGATAGACTTACAAATTCACCGAACTCCCTTAAGATGAACGTCACGTCTCGAACGTAACCTTCACCAGACGTTTCTATCGTTTCTATGCCTTGTTTTCTGCAGAATTCCGCCGTTTTGGGTGTGTTTTTGCTGACCGCAACGAAAACGTCCCCCACCTTGACAGCCTTTTCGTAAACCCAGAGTATCATTGGTTTGTTCCCAACCAAAGCCAACGGCTTTTCAAATCCCATCCTGCTACTCTTCCCACCGGCCATTATCACGATAAACATGTTCGCTAAGATTGTAAGATTATTTATAAAACTGTTGCTTGCAAAATCTCGCACTTCAGAGGGGGGTTGGTGGTAGTTTTAAATATCTAAAATCTCTGGACTGGAATGTTTCCGATGACGCCCGTTAGGGGAAGAGTTAAGCAAACGTTAGCCCATCGGAATAACGAGTTCGATGGGATGGGGCTGTCGTGAGCCAGCCCCTAACTCCCGTATGAAGTCTGCCGTGAAGGCGGGTGGGACGGGTGAAGCTCCGCACTTCAGTGCGGGGAGTGTCATAAAGGTGAGGTTCTATCGGTATGATCGCTTCGGAATAATTTTTAAATTTTTATATAAAATTGCTGTCCATCAACATTTAAAAAGCATCGTAGAGCTTCTCCTTCCTCAAATACTCCCCCCTATCGATCAGATTCTCAACTACAACCCTATCTTCATCCACATCCTTGAACCTACTCGCTGGGAACCTGCTTTTACCCAATCCGAGAACGTCTCCCTTCGAGTTGCAGACGAAAACGACATCGTTCTCCTCAACGTCTTTCGTAACCCTAACGACGGACCTCGCAAATATGTCCCTTCCGTAGAGGAAGAGCATCTCCCCCTTTTCATCGACGTAAACCCTCTTTTTATCCTTCTTGGCGAGATAGTAGGCTCCTTCAAGTGTGAATCTGAACCTTCTGCTCCCAACTTCCCCGACTTTGATACCCACGCACACGTAGTTCATCTTGAACCTACCAACGAAGTTCGAGAGTTCCCGAGATAGGGCGTAAGCCTCCCTTCTCCCTTCGGATTCCTTTATGAGAATCTCGTGATCTTCGAGAAAATTTTCAGATCCGAAAGCTCTCAAAGCTGAGTTTAAAACCTTCTCCTCCCTCCTCTTTGGCTTTCTAAGCATCTCCTCACCACACTGTAAAGGTCAAATCTCATAAAAGTCTCAACCGTGTTTATCACAACCTCCCTACCTATCAAATTGAAATCTCCCATACTTTCTGGAAGGACAACCTCTCCGTTTCTCGAGAACTCGTAGCCCTCCATGTTCGGTTCCAATCCAACTATTAGATAGCTCTTCCTGAAGAAGAACGGTCTCGCCTTCTCACCTAAGAACCTTATCTTGGCGTAGGTTTCGTTTGCAATTATAGATGTGTTCGAGTATATAGCATCTATATTTATCCCAACCTCGTTCCTGTCCAATTCGGAGCTGAACCCACCGACCTTGCTAACGTATAGATCGGTAGCTATTTCCATCGGGTAGTCGAACATCAAAATCTATCATGATTTATCATGTATATAACTCTTTTGCTCGGATCAATCGACTATTTCGAGCTCCACTTCGTTCCCGTTCTTATCGTAGAATGCCCAGCAACCCCATTCGAAGGGATAGCAGACTATTATGTGAACTACACCGTGCTTTGAGAACATCTCCAAGTCCGCTTTGGAAGGAATGCAGTTTGGTGAGGGATGGCTGTGAACACTTCCGTAAACTTTGTAACCCAACGGAAGCATCTCCATGTGTATTATTGCCAGACTTTCTCCAGCTTTAAAGGGTAAGAAAACGAGCTCTTCAATTATCCCTTTCCTTCCAGTCAGTAAAGCTACGAACTCGTTTGGGTAACTTTCTTTCGCAACCTCCAAGGCGAGTTTGAGAACTTCTCTCCTTATCTTCATTTTACCAACTCTACCAACACAGCTTCAACCTCGCCAAGCTTGTTCGCAATTGCCCTAACTTCTTCCAAGCTGAGCTCACCTTTCTTTCCCAATTTCGCTTCTACGAACATCCCCTCGCTCACGTAATCCCCAAACCTCCTCGGAGGGAGATAGGCCACAACTGCGAATTCGTTAGGTTTGAACTTCTCCGAATTCGTGACGACGTTCATCTTAAAACCGCAATCGACACCGCAAAGCCAGAGACCGTCTATCTCTTTTCTCCCCGATATCACACCGCTGAAAAACCTTACAGCTTCGTAAATCCTGCTAATCTCACCTCTCTTCATCAAATCTGGAAGGTTCGATATGTATTCAAGCCAGTAATCCGCAACCCTCCAGTTGAAGTCTTTCTCAGCTTGCTTTATCTGTTCCCTCAACTCCCTTGCACTCTCGACCAACCTCTCAAAGCTTTCGAAGGTCAGAAGGTCCCTCAGATCCATGTAGGACCACTTCACAACCTGAAGGTCGTTCTCCATTTCTCTGACCTTCCTCAGGATTTCCTTTCTCCTCTGAACCTTTAGGGAGTTGGATAACCTTTCAAGTTCCTTCAATCCCCTCTCGGCCAACAAAATCCTGAAGTCGTTGGATGTGTCCATGATCAAAGTTATCAACAAACATTTCACGTTTTCGATATGGACGAGTTCAAGAGGAAGGACTTCCCGTATTCGAGAATTCTGAGTTCCATGTGCACTACTCCCCATCCCTTAGCGGTAAAGGCACACGTGAAGTTCATAACGTCCAACTTGGGCGATCCAGCTCTGTTCAGAGGGGCAAAGGAGCTTGAGGACAGGGTTATAGAGATGCTCGGTAGTTTCATGCACAATCCAAAGGCGAGGGGATACGTGACGAGCGGTGGAACTGAGGCAAACATCCAAGCTCTGAGGGCGTTCAGAAACTTGAAAAAGCTGGCGAATCCGAACGTGGTTGTTCCAGAATCCGCACACTTCTCCTTCGACAAGGCGGGGGATATTTTGGGCATAGAGATTAGAAAGGCGAGGCTTGACGAAGATTACAGAGTCGATTTGTCTGATGTGGAAAGGTTGATAGACGAGAAAACCGTCGGAATTGTGGGGATAGCTGGGACGACTTCCTTAGGTCAGATTGATCCTATAGAGGACCTGTCAAAGCTCGCTTTGGAGAAAGACGTTTTTCTCCACGTCGATTCCGCTTTCGGAGGCTTCGTCATTCCCTTTCTCTACCCCAAGCTTAAGTTCGACTTCAGGCTTGAAGGCGTTTGTTCAATAACGATAGACCCGCACAAGATGGGGATGGCCACGATTCCGGCGGGTTGCATCCTCTTTAGGGATGAGAGATTTTTGAAGGCTTTGGCTGTTAAAACGCCCTACCTTATTACGGAGGAGCAGTTCTCTCTAACTGGAACGAGACCAGCAACGGGCGTGGCGTCAACCTATGCGGTTCTCAAGTATCTCGGCTTCGAATGGTTGAAGAAGGTCGTTAAAAGGTGTATGGACGTAACCCTCTACCTGGTCGAAGAGATGGAGAGGTTGGGGTTTGAGAGGGTGATCGATCCCGTTATGAACGTCGCATGCTTCAAAACCGAGAGGGCAACAGAAATCAGGGACGAGCTTTACAGAAGGGGATGGGCGGTTTCGGTTATAGAGAATCCGAGGGCCTTGAGGTTTGTCGTAATGCCACACGTCACGTTCAGAGTAATTGACGAGTTCATCTCGACACTCAAGGATGTCCTCAGAAACATTTAATACTTGCGAAAACTAAACGTAATCGTGGCGGGATTGAGGAGGTTGGTGTTGGACGTGTTGAAACCCCACGAACCCAGCAACGTTCTTCTGGCGGTCAAGCTGAGCGAGGTTGAAAACGTTGAAGGTGTGAATCTGATACTCAGGGAGATGGATCAAACTACTGAAACACTTAAGATAACGATCGTCGGAGACAACCTGAACTTCGAAAAGATAAAGAAGGTTTTGGAGGATTTCGGTGCGGTGATACACAGCGTCGATGAGATAGTCGCTGGTAAGAGGATAGTAGAGAGTGTGAAAACGGAACAGGATTGATCTTGATAAATGTTAAATAGAGTCACGGTAGGGATTTGAGGGGGTTTAAATCATGTTTGAAAGAGTCTCTACTGGTATTGAAGGTTTGGATAAAATGTTGAGGGGTGGTTTGATAAAGAACAGGGCTTATCTCGTTAAAGGAGGTCCTGGAACGGGTAAGACCATTCTTTCCATGCACTTCCTCGTTGAAGGGGCGAATAGAGGTGAGAGAGTAGTTTACATAACACTCGAAGAAGCGGAATACGAGGTTAGAGAAAACATGGAGGCCCTCGGATTCGACCTGTCTAAGGTTGAAATCGTTGACCTCTCTCCGTCAAGCGAAAATCCCATTTTTAAAGGTTTGATAGGGGGTAGGTTGGATGTCGAAACGCTCGAAGCTATGCTCAACGATTTGGTTGGTAAGGACGTTGATAGGGTTGTTATAGACTCCGTTACGATGCTTAGAGTTGCAAGCGATTCGGAAGTTAATTACAGGTTCAACCTTCTAAGCTTGATGAAGGCTTTGAGGGGTTTGAATGCGACGAGTCTGTTGACCTCAGAAATGGAGAGCAAAGTTGAGGACTACCTCGTCAGCGGTGTGATAGAGTTGAGAGTTATAGACGTGAAGGGCAAGCCCGTTAGAGGTTTGAGAGTAGTTAAGATGAGGGGTAGCGATTTCGATGAAAACGTAAGGCCATACAAGATAACCAGTGGGGGTTTGGTCGTCTATCCGGACGTCAGCGTTTTTGAAGTATGAAGCTCGTTTATCCATTAAATGAACTCCTTGAAGACGTTTTAAAGGGAGAACTCGTCATAGTGGAATACGATTCCGTAGCCCAATTTCCACTACTTCCTTTGGAGTTGGCGAGAGAAAATGACGGAACGATAGTTATCTTCGGAGACAAGCTGAGCGTTAAGGTTTCCGCCTTAAACGTAAAGAGCTTGAAAAACTTGAAGATCGTCAACGTTTCAAACTATGCTGTGAATTTGGAAGGTATCGAAGTTTTTAACGTTCCGATAGAAGAGCTTTTGAGTGTGATCTCAAACGTTTACGACCTGTTAAAGAAATTTGCAAGGGATGGAGTTGTAGTTATGGAGGGGCTGGAAGTTCTTACCCTCTACTTCGATACAAAAAACATATTGAAGAACGTTTCTGGGATTAAGGTAATGCTACCGAATTCGACTATGTTCATATTCTCTAACTACGAGGTTATAGAGAAGAAGCTTCTGTCCTTTTTGGAGAGTATGGCAACGACAGTCGTCAGATTCAAAGGATTTATGAAGAGGGACTGTATAGATAGATACGGCTACGTCGTCAAGTCTCTCAAGAGACCGAAAGCAACCGTTAAAAAGCTATGAGATTCGGCGTTAATAAGCTCGACGAACTCGTTGGAGAAATAGTCGTTCCATCGGTAATAGTTATAGAGGGATTACAAGACATTCAACTGATCTTGGCAAGGGAATTTTTGAAAAACGTCGTGAAAAAGGGTTACAAGATTTACGCGATAACTTCGGAGAGGGTGAAGAGATTTTTCGAAGACTTAAAAGCGGAGGTGGTAACTCCAAACGACAGACTGTCCCTTCGCGAACTATTCACACTTTCTTTGGTTGTAAAGGATATGGAAAACAACGTTGGAGTTATAGACGTTTTGAACCAGATATTCCTAATGCACGAACCTCAAACTGTTTACAACCTCTTTAGAGAGGTATGCAAGATAGTTAGAGAGAAGAAGGGTGTAGCTCTAATTACATTGGATAAGAGGGTCTTCGACGAGAAGTCACTGGCAATGCTCGAAATGGAGGCAGACTATGTTGTAGAGATAGATGAGATCGTTGAAAGATTTAAGGTTGTAAGGGGTATAAGGGTTAAAAAGTCCGCAACAAGACCGCCGAGCGAATTTTACGCCTTAAAGTTGAGTGAGAGCGGTGTGGAGGTGGGTGATAAACTTGGTTAATGCGGATATAGTAACCACGGCAATTACAGTTTACCTCGTATCGGTAGCTTCTTTCGTAATGCTCTACTTGGCATCTTTCAAGCTTTTCGATGTCGTAAAGCTTTTCAGAGCTAAAGTTTTGATGACCTTAACCTTTTATCTCTCCTCTATCGGTTATCTTACGCTTCCCTTCTTTGTATTCTACTACCAAAATCCGATCATACCTCTAATTTTGACTATTCTCGGCTTGGCAATTCCGTTCGTTTCAGTTAGAGTTAGTTTAAAAAGAATTTTGAGATACGTCCCATTTCTTTTGGCTGTTTACGACATCGTTACTACTCTATGGGCCGTTCAGTCGTTCTTGTTAATATACCTCCTCCAGATATACAAGGAGAAGGTTAAGATTGAGAGATTTGGAGAGATTTTAACGCTGTCCCAAATTTTAATAGCCCTAACACAGCCCGTATTCTGCGTAGCTTTCTACTCTTTCCGCTACGGTAACCCTAACGAGGTTTTGATCGCCTCCTTTGCACTTATGTGGCTTTCCGTATGGCTTTCAATTCTCTACTCTTCTTCGATACTTTACGACATCGTCAGGAGGTGGACGTGATGATAGCTCAGATAGTTCATGCTGTATCTGGCGTAGTTTTATTCTTCGCAATTTTCCCCTACGTTAGGTTAAGGGGTTACACTAAATTCTTGACCTTAATATCTTCAGCTTCCTTTCTGATGTGTAGTCTAACGTCTTTTTACGATATAAATCACGAATTGTTGGAACTCTTCGGTGCAACCCTCTTCTACTTCGTAGTCTGGAATTCAGCAAGGGTGAAGTTTCTAACTTCTGAAGACTACAAACCTCCAATGTTCTCGCCGGTCTTGACCCTGATCAGTTTCATCTTCGCGTTGAAATTCGTTTCCGTATCCTACGGAATAATAATGGCTAACGCGATTTATTTAATCGCTCATTCAAGAAAGCAAGTTTACAGGCTTGCTGGGGATAGCATAGCTCTATACGTAGCATGCACTTTCGTTCTAATTGAGAGTGCACTCGAGTTTCTAAACTATCCGATTGCCTCATACTATCTAAAGTTCTCCTACTCCTACATTCTACTTCTAACTCAAATAAGGATTTACAGAGAATTCATGAAACGCCCCATCCCCTGAACTCCACGTCCTCGATAGAGCCGTCTTTCCTGACCAAGTAAACGCCATCACCTTCGATCACCTCACCGATCTCAATGTATTTTGGATTTTTAGATGTAAAAACAAGCTCGTAATCTCCTCCAGAGTATAAAAATAGTTCTAAGGCTTTTTCGTATTTGACGTAGGGCGTTAAATGGTTGAGGGGAATTTTACTTTCGTAAATCACTATTCCAACCCCGCTTTTTTTAGCGATCTGATGCAAAGAGATTGCCAAGCTGTCGCTGACGTCCGTCATGGAGTTTGCGAACTTGGCTATTTCCAACCCCTCCTTAACCCTCGGCTCAGGTTTAAATAGGCTGTTCGGATAGGCTATCTCATCCCTGCTCATTCCACTCATCAACTGCTCCAAGCTCAGCTGGGCTTTGCCCAACAATCCGGTCAGGCAAACCCTATCCCCAACTTCGGCGTTGGCCCTTGAAACGAACCTTTCAGCCTTGCCGATCGCAAATCCAGAGATGTGAAGCTCTTCTCCAAAGTCCGTATCCCCTCCAACTATCGCAACTCCGTATCTATCTGCCAAATTCTTCATCCCCCTCAAGATACCTTCGAAATCTTTAATCCACTTCTCGCTCAGAGTTATCGTATAGAGGAAGAACATGGGCTTAGCTCCGCAACTCGCAAGATCGCTTAGGTTAACCGCTAAGGACAGATGACCCACCTCCTCAGATTTTATTCCCTTCGGGAAGTCCGTTTTCTCGTGTAGGCAGTCGGTTGTCAATGCAAGCTTAACTCCCACATCTACCAACGCACAGTCGTCGTCTATCCCAACGAGAACGTCCTCCCTTTTTACATCCAAAATCTCCTTTGCCAACCTTATCAGGTCGAACTCCACGTCAACGCTTAAAAACTCACGTTGAAATCGATTTCCATGATCACACCTTGGGACGTTGAAGGAGCCGTTGACTACGAGAGGTTGATGAGGGAGTTCGGTATAAGACCTTTTTCGGAGATAATAGACGAGATTCCGAATCCTCACCCTTTGATGCGTAGAGGGGTTGTATTCGGCCATAGGGACTACGATAGAATCGTTAGAGCTATGAAGAGACGTGAGGAATGGGCAGTCATGTCCGGTTTCATGCCCTCTGGCTTACCTCATTTGGGTCACAAGATGACGATGGACGAGATAGTCTGGCATCAGAAAATGGGGGGAAAGGCGTTTGTCTGCGTTGCGGACATAGAGGCGAGGTTCGTTAGAGGATTGAATAGAGACAAGTTGAGAAGTTTCGGGGAGCTCTACATCAGGAGCATAGTAGCTTTGGGTCTGAGGCCAAAGAACTGTCTGATATACTATCAGTCCGCTAACAGACACGTCAAGGATTTGGCCATAGAGCTTTCGTCCGAAACGAACTTCAGCGAACTCAGGGCTGTCTACGGCTTTAAACCCGAAACTTCTCTAATTAAAATGTTCGTTCCGATGATTCAAGCCGGTGACATACTCCATCCTCAGTTGAAAGACTTCGGAGGATTTAAGCCGGTGGTCGTTCCAGTTGGGATAGATCAGGACCCCCATTTAAGGCTTACGAGGGATTTGGCTAACAGAATCAGCATCTACTCCTTCGAGGGTATAGAGGGCGGTGTCAGGGTTAGGAGCAGGAGGGGGAGGGAGTATCTCGAACATTTGAAGACCCTCGAATTCGACTTTAAGGCTTACGAGGAGCACATAGACTTTTTCGGAGATAGGGAAACAATCGAAAGGGAGATCAGAAAGATAGAGGTCGAGATAGGTGGTTACGCGTTTATACCGCCGTCATCGACGTATCACAAGTTCACCACTGGACTGAGGGGAGGTAAGATGAGCTCCTCAAAGCCTGAGAGCTACATATCTCTGTTCGACAAGCCAGATGAAGGTGCTAAGAAGGTCATGAAGGCTTTAACCGGTGGGAGGGTTACGGTCGAGGAGCAGAGGAGGTTTGGAGGAGATCCGGACAAATGCGTGGTTTTCGAGCTATACACCTACCACTTCGCAGATGATAAGACGCTTGAGGAGGTAAGGAGAGACTGCACGGAAGGAAAACTCCTATGCGGGCGGTGTAAGAGGAACTTGGCAGAGATCGTTAAGGATTTCCTGAGGGACTTTCAGGAGAGGGCTGATAGCGTTGACCTGAGCGATTACGAAATTTTAGAGTAGTCTGTATTCCCTACAAAGCTCTTCAAAAGCCTTCAAACCTCTTTCACACTTCGAGTCCATCTCGTGCCTTAAAGCTCTAAAATACGTCCTCAAAAATTCCTCATCCATACCGAACTCCTTCGAAGCGGACCTAACGACATCATCGAAGTTTTCGTATCCCCATTTGAGGGAACTCATTAAAAGATCGTCGCACTCCCTTGCATCCTTGACTGACGAGGAAATTCCGAAGACCATGGGATAACCGGTCAAATCCTTCCACTCCTCTCCCAAGTCGAAGACAACTTTAAACTTTTTCAAAGCTTTCAAGGCTGAATCTCCAATAACCAAGGCACTATCGCAGGTCTTTAAGATTTCTTCAGCTTTGGAAAAACCCGTTTGAATAACCTTGCAGTTCAAGTTCCTTTCCCTCAAAATTAACTTCAGTAGGTTTACCGACGTCGTGGTTTCGCACGTAACTCCAACCCTCTCCCCAAGTTTACCGTTTCTCGAAACGACCAGAACGCTGTAAACCTTCCCCTTTGAGGCTACGCAAAACCTGTATCTCTTCAACCTCCGCATGTTCCTTAGGTAGTAAAAGCTTGGAATAGGTGCGTAATCTATAACTCCGGATTCGAGAAGAGTTATCATCTCCTTGGGATTAGCCCTCACAACTTCAGCCAACCCCTCCCTCTCGATACGATAGTAGGGGAGGTAGTTGTTTACGTAGTCGAATTTACCTATCTTCATCCCATCCCGAACTTTGAAAGTGATTTTATACCTTTTCAAAACCCCGACTTGAATGAGGGGGATATACTCAAACCTCTACTACCCGACGAGGTGGGTCCCCTTAAGGAGGAGGGGGTTGGGATGGCAGGAGTGCAACAGGCTTTACGAGGAGCACAGATGCGTTGCGAGCTGTGGACTGGCTTACGATAAGGTTCTGGAGTTGGTTGTCGATTTAAAGGGTTGCAACCTCCACTGCAAATACTGCTGGTGCTGGAAGATGAGGTTCATGAGCGAGGACGTGATCAAGGATTCAAAAGAAGTTTTGAGGGACTTGGAGTGCAGGTTTAGAGTTGTTGAAGAGGACAGGTTAGTTTCTAAAAGGGGTTACAGTGTTGGGGTTATAAGGATTACAGGTAACGAGCCGTCCCTTCAGTGGGATCACGTTAAGGAGGTTTTAAGGTTGATAGACAGATCGGAGAGGTTGAAGGACTGTAAGGTGATAGTCGAAACGAACGGAGTTCTCTTCGGCAAGGGTTTGGATTTCAGGGGTTTGGAGGAGCTTGAAGTGGAGATAGACATCGACGTATCGTTTAAAGGTGTGAACTACGATCAGTTCGAGTGGTTAGCAAGCGTTAAGAGGGAGAACTTCAGGTATCAGATAGAGGGTTTCGTGAAACTCTTCGATCACTACGAGGGTAGCAACGTCAACGTTAATCCAGTTCTGGGGATAAACCACGCGAAAAACTACTGCGTTTGGAAGGGCGGTAAGAGATACGTCATGGACGTCGAGATAGTGGATAGAGAGGGAAGGAAGATGGACTTCTACGACTACTCGGAGGATTTCGAGAGGGAGGTTCTATCGAGGAAAGAGCTCAGATACGACGAAGCACCCTTTAGGGAATACTTCGGGATAAACAGAGAGAGTGCGAGGCTCGTGGTTGCGGTCGTTTACAAGGGGAAGAGGTTTTTAAGGGTTTTACCTTCAGAAGTTCCCGATCTCGCATGATTCCCCTCCTCTTTGCAATATTCTCCGCAATGCTCGGATTGGGTGTAGTAGTTCCTCTACTGCCAATATACGCGAGATACCTCGGAGCAACTACTCTGACCATCGGCCTCATCTATTCGAGCTTTTCAATTGCGAGGACAACGTTTACACCCGTAGTAGGGATTCTCTCGGATAGATTCGGCAAGAAGAGATTCATACTCCTCGGACTCTCCATGTATTCCGTCGTATCCGTTCTATACGTTACCGCCAAGAGTGCAACCGACTTGGTTTACGTAAGGTTCCTTCACGGGATTTGCTCCGCAATGGTGATTCCCTGTGCCATGGCCTACGCGGGTCACGTTGCCAGAAGGGGTGAGGAGGGGAAAACGATTTCAACCTTCAACTTGGCCTTCCTCAGTGGTATAGGTTCCGGCCCTCTTTTGGGCGGTATGATAAAGGATTTGATTGGTATAAAGTTCGCGTTCGTTTTCATGGCTATCTTAACCTCCCTTTCTTTCTTCGTAGTCCTCACATTCGTTCCGAACGTTAAAGACGGTGTTAAGGTTAGACTTCTCGGTATTCTGAACAGAAAGACCCTATCTCTGATGTTCTTCAGGTTTTCGACAGCTTTGAGGATGTCCGTTTTGATTGCATTTTTGCCGATACTCTTCCTGAACTTCAGCGGGGTTGAAGTCGGAGCGGTCATTTCCACGATGGTCCTTTCGAACGCGATATCCCAGAAGGTCTTTGCCAAGAAGGTCGATATGTCCGATAGGGTGAAACTCGCAACTTTTGGAGGTGTCGTGGCGGTAACCCTTTTCCTCCTTCTACCCTTCGTGAGGAGCTTCTACTTGGCCCTGGTGATCTCTCTGATAATGGGAACGTTCAACGGAATTGCCACCTGCTCAGTCGGTGCCATTGCGGTAAGCTTGGGAAGAATTTACGGGCACGGATCGGTTATGGGCCTATACAATACCGCAATGGGAATTGCCATGTTCTTCTCCCCCCTTTTAGCGGGATACGTAGCGGATAAGACGAACTTGACAAACGCTTTCGAATTAGTCGGCTTTGCGAGTTTGGCGTGCCTATTTATATTCAAGCTCCTAATTCGTTCGGATGAAGTCGGAGTTTGAAAGGATCAATCCCAAGTTCGTTGAGAGGTATGAGAAGATAGACGACTCGAAGGAGTTCTGGGAGTTCATGGCGAGACCTTTAAGGTTCAGCTTCAGAGTCAACACTCTAAAGGCGAGCGTTAAGGATGTAGTCGAGAGTTTGAGCGATAGGTTTGAAATAGAGCCCGTTCCTTGGTGTAAAGAGGGGTTTTTCTGCGATAGGGAGGTGGGAGGAACGATAGAACATCAGATAGGTGTTATATTTTCTCAAGAAGCTTCCTCGATGATTCCGGCTGTTGCACTAAATCCGAAGCCCAACATGCTCGTTCTGGACATGTGTGCATCTCCCGGGGGGAAAACAACTCAGATAGCCCAATACATGCTTAACGAGGGGTGCATAGTTGCGAACGACGTGAAGTTCGACAGGATAAACATACTCGTTTCGAACGTTCAGAGGTGCGGTGTCACGATTGCAAGGATCACAATGAAGGACGGCAGATTCTTCAAGAGGTTTAGAGACACGTTCGACAGGGTTTTGATAGACGCTCCGTGCAGTAACGTCGGAATGATAAGAAAGAATTATCGCTACCTAAAGATGTGGTCTCTCAAAGAGGTTTACTCCCTTTCGAGACTCCAGAAGGATCTAATTTTGGCTGGATATAGGGCCTTAAAGCCCGGTGGTGTTATGGTCTATTCAACCTGCACCCTCGATCCCTTGGAGAACGAGGAAGTCATAGATTACCTGCTGAGAAACACGGATGCGAGACTCGAAAGGATCGACTTGCCTGTGAAAAGAACGGAACCAATCACGGAGTTCGAAGGTAGGAGGTTCGACGAGGAGGTCAAGAAGTGTCTGAGAATTCACCCCCAAGACAACGATACCGAGGGCTTCTTCATCGCAAAGATCGTGAAACCGTATTAGGAAAAAGTTATATACCACAATTTAAACGTTCCTTATGCCCTGCACACTGCTCGACGGAGTGTTCGGATTTGCCCTCGCCCTCTACGTAATATGCTGGATAGCCCTCGTAACTGATAAAAAGGAACACTAACCTCACATTTTTTCGAGAGCTTCAATACCTAAGAGCTCGAGCCCGTTCCTCAAAACTATCCTTACCGCGTCCAC
The DNA here is from genome assembly GCA_027036775.1 of Archaeoglobaceae archaeon. GTDB lineage: Archaea > Halobacteriota > Archaeoglobi > Archaeoglobales > Archaeoglobaceae > Archaeoglobus_B. Next base: position 40,378 of record JALWDS010000031.1, read on the forward strand.
TATAGCCAACCTGTGCATCCTGATCTCCCCGCTCTCGTCCAAGACTCTGTGCTCTCTGTAAAACTCGTTGAACCTGTTCGCAAGGTTCAGAAGGTATTCCGCCATGTAGTTCGGTTTCAAATCCTTAACGACCCTCTCAATTGTGTAGGGGAACTTCGAAAGGTGCATTACCAAGTCCCTCTCAACCTTCGTGCAGAGCTCGGGTTTGAAATCCAAATCGGGCATTCCCATTTTAACGGCCTTCCTAAGTATCGAGCAACACCTCGCATGTGCGTATTGAATGTAGCTCGCGGTTTGCCTTTCGAAATCCAAAGCCTTGGTCCAATCGAAAACCATGGGCTTCTCGGGTGCGACCTTAACGAAGTCGAACCTTATAGCTCCAATGGCAACAGCTTTAGCTATCTCTTCCTTGTTCTCCATCTCTCTACCCTCAACAATCTTCTTCGCCTCCTCGTAAACCCTCTCTATGAGCTCGTCAGCGGAAACGAACTTCCCCCTCCTCGTGCTCATCGAACCCTCTGGAAGGGATACGAACTCGAAGAAAACTATCTCTGGTGTTTTCAGATTCAGCATCTCCAAAATCTTACTCAACTGTCTGCCGTAGAGCTTGTGATCCGAACCCAAGACGTTTACGAACCTCTCGAAGTTCTCGTTCTTCCAAAGGTGGTAGGCCAAATCCCTCGTCACGTATAGGGTCGTTCCGTTTTCCCTCCTCAAAACTACGGGCTTCTCGTCCATTTCTATAAACCAAGCCCTCTCCTTCTTTATCAAACCCCTCTCCTCAAGCATCTTCAAAACCCTTTCTACGTAACCGTTCCTCAAAAATTCGGACTCCCAAACGTATTCGTCGTGACGAACGTTCAACTCCTCCAAAGTTCTCCTAATACCCTCCAAAGCCTTCTCAACGACGAACCTGAAATCCCTCACAACTTCATCCTTAAAGTTCTCGTATTCGATCATGAGTTTCTCAACCTCCCTCTCAAGTTCCTCGTTTCTCTCAATCTCCTCGTTCGCCCTTACGTAAGCTTCGACAACGGCGTGATCTGGCTTTTTAGATTCGTCCAAACCGAACATCCTGTATCCCAAAACCGCAATCGCAATCTGCCTACCCATGTCGTTCACGTAGTAGTGAGTTTTAACGTTAAATCCAGCCTTCCTGAATATCCTTGCAAGCGTGTCCCCTATTATGGCGTTTCTCATGTGTCCCACGTGTAACGGCCCGTCGGGATTTGCGGAGGTGTGCTCTATTAAAACCTCCCCTCTAAGCCCGAGGTATCCGTAGTTCTCGTCGGTATCTATTATCGTGTTTATCGTGTCCTCCAAAAACTCCTCGCTCGCAAAAAAGTTTATGTATCCGTTGACCACTTCGATCTTACCCACGTATCCCATCGGCTCAAGCCTCTCAACCAACTCGTTGGCTACGTCTATTGGGTTTTTTCCCTCCTCCTTTGCAATTTTAAAGGCTATCGTGCATGCCAAATCAGCGTGATCGCTCTCCTTGACAAACCTCTCATCCACGTTCAAACATCTCATCACGTCCCTCTTGAACAGCTGAAACATGACGACCATCCGCAATCTTTGTTTATTAATTTAAGTGCACATGTTTATCACGGACTCCGCAATGTCCGAGCAGTATCCTGCTATCCTGCTGAGACTGTCGAGGAGTATTCTGAGATTTGCGGACTTGTCTCCAGAAAATTCGAAAACGAGGCTTGAGAATTTCTCCTCAACCGAGTAGAACCTCTCGACCTCATCTATAACCTTCTCCGCAACTTCCGTGCTCTTCTTTAAGAAGGCCTTGAGGGTCAACTTCAAAACGTCCTCGAGAGTGTCAACGAGCTCGATCATCTTGGGGATTGGCATCTTCAGCTTTACGAGGCTTTCGGACATCTTGGCACAGTGATCGCCTATCCTCTCCAAAGCCCTTACTACCGTTCTGAACTCAAGCAAATCCTTCGGATTTTTGTTTATCTCCGATTTCAACAGCCTTAAAGCGAGGAAGTGAAGTCTGTCTATCTCGTTCTCCCTCATGACTATCGAACTGTATATGTATCCGTCCAAACTCTTCAAAAGTTGCTTGAAATCCGAAATCATCGTTACGCACATCCTACCTATCTTCTCTATTATGTGCTCCAAGCTGAACCTGTGATCGACGAAAATCTCTACGACTATCTCCCTACCCAAGTCCTCTATAACCTCTGCACCGACGAGCATGTCAGATGCGAGTGATATAGCCCTTCTCTGCTCCTCGTTGTAAATCCTAACCCTTATCGTGTCGTATCCGGCTAAGTAGTGGGCCACTATCCTTCTGATCAGAGAATCGTGTGTAAGACTTTTGGCGTCGATGTTCACAACCCTCTTTGCCCTCTTGATCTCCTTGGCCCTTACCACCAAGTATTCTCCGTAATCCTCGACTGTAACGTAATCTCCGCTCTTCAAACCGTTGTTTTCAACCCACCTCTTCGGTAACGTTATGACATAGCTGTTTCCTCCGCTCAGGTATATCTTCCTGCTCTCCTTCATGCTACTTGATACGTATCCTCCTACCCGTATTCACAAAGATCAGAGCTGAACCTATCTTACCGAGTATGTCTCCTATCCTCTCGAGGTGTCTCGCAATGAGAACGTTTTCGACGTCGCACTTCTCCTTAAGTCTGTCTATGGCCTTAACGTAGCAATCGTCAACCACGTTGTCTAAGGCTTTGAGCTTCATGAGATCCGCGTTTTCGTTGTAGGCCTTTCCTATCAATTCGAACATCTTCAGTATTGAGTCTATAGCCTCCTCGTATATTTCGAGAAGCTTCTCGTCGTCGCAGTAGTAGTATCCTATTTCCAAAGCCAAATCGGTTATCCTCTCGTATCCCGAGGATATCTTCATCATTCCGACGACGAACCTCAAATCGCTTGCGACGGGTTGAAAGAGGGCCAAAACTGTAACGCAATCGTAATCGACGTCCGCGTGAATCAAATCCGCCCTCTCCTCCAAATCCTCCAACCTCTTTCTAACCTCGTTGTCACCCTTCAAACCCCCCACAACTATCTTCATGCACTCCTCGGCTATTTCGTGCAACTCAATAACTCCTTCCTTAATCTTCTCAAGCCTTCTCTCCATCAGCATTCCAATCCCCCCTAAATTATACCGCAACTTTCGAGCAGTTTCTCGTCTTCGAGCAACTCCAACCCTCCAACCTTCTCTACACTCTTCTCCATGTTCATGACTACAACCTTCTCCGCAAACTTAGGAACTATGTCCAACTCGTGTGTGGCTACTAAAACCGTTCCGTCGTAATCCCTTACAAACTCCAAAATTCTTCTCCTCGTTCTACCGTCAACGTTTGCCGTAGGTTCGTCCATCAACAGTATCTTGGGTTTCAACATCGTAACGCACGCCAAAACTACCCTCTTCTTTTCTCCCCCGCTCAGCCTGAAGGGTGGTTTTTCGAGGACATGCTCTATACCGAATAGCCTTGCAAACTCTTCGGCCATCCTTAAAGCTTCTTCGTATGGAATGTCCAATTGAGCAGGAGTGTATAGGAGCTCGTCTCTGACGGTGGGATTGAAGAGGAAGTCGTCCGGATTCTGAAAAACCACCCCAACGTTCCTCCTCACGAACTCAAAATTTTCGTCCGCTTTAACTCCGAAAATCTTAACGACACCGCTCGTAGGTTTGAGAATTCCGGAGAGGACGTTTATGAGGGTTGACTTGCCACATCCGTTCGCACCTATAATTGCAACTCTCTCCCCCACTTTCAAACTCAAACTTACGTTCCTAACTCCTACGGTTTTGTCCGGGTAAACGTAGGAGACGTTTTCAGCCTTCAAAGCGAACACCACCATACAAGAACGAACACGACGAGAAGGGTAAATAAAGCTTCTTCGATACCGAACTTGAAGGGTTTCGAGTAGAACTTGATCCTATCTCCCCTCAAACTCATGGCCCTCTGAACGTTTTCCCCCTTCTCGTAAACCCTTAAGAAGAAGGAACCCAAGATTTTACCACCCTCCTTCCAAATCTCTCTGTATCTCATCTTCTTTATCCTCCTGCTCTCCATGGCGATCAAAATCCTCAGGAGTTCGGAGAACATGAGGTGGATGTATCTGTAGGTCAATCCCAAGCTGAAGACGAGAATCTCGGGAATTTTAAAAGACCTCATCGCGTATAGGAGTTCGTTGAAGGGTGTCGTTAAAACTATCAACTGCAGGAGAACTATTGCGGTCAAAACCCTCAACGTGAACGCAAGGACGTATTCGAATCCTTCGACGAAAGCCAAAGGGAGAACTATTAAGAATGTGAAGAGCGTGAAGAGCCAAACCCTGCTTACCAAATCCCTAAAGCTCACGTTTGACAACTTAGAAATTATCAGAGAAGAAAACAAAATCGCAAGGATTTTACCTAAATTGAATGTCGTTACGCTCGCGACAATCAAAACTATCATTCCTACGAGCTTCACCCTCGTATCGACGCTCTGAAGAAAACCCTTTGGATGGTAATCGTAAGAAAAAAAGTTTTGGAAGTATTCCGTGGCTGTCTTTATCGTTTTCTCTATCATCTCGCCACTGCCCTCGTTATTACAGTCGCTATGGCCAAGACGACGATAACTCCTATTGCACCCGATATCAGCGTTCCGACGTATGGATTTACCCCGGGAATGGTGTAGTCTGGAAGTATCCCCTCCCAGAGCGGATGCTCGGAAACGCCTAAATGTTTTGCAACGTTTTCCAGAGGCTCGGAGTAGTTTACGAGTTCCGCCAAGTATGCGAAAACTGGTGAGAGAGCTATCAACACTGCCAAGGCTATCCACACCGCCTTTCCAACTCTGACCTCTTTGGCCTCAAGCAGGTCTGGGCGGGTTGTGGATATGTAGTTGACTATGCTACCGGTTATTACTCCCTCGACTATTCCGAGTAGGGCGTGCCAGATACCCATCGTTGGAACGGTAATCGCTACGCTGTAGTGGAAGTACGACGACAACCCTATCTCCAGTCCCGCGAATATGGCACCCAAGGTTATTCCTATCCAGCCAGCGAGAAATCCCGCAAGGAACATGTTCCTCCTTTCCAAAGCCTTGTAAATGTAGTAGCCGACGAAGACGTCAACTATACCCATGTTCCATATGTTCGCCCCCAAAGCGGTAATTCCTCCGTCAGCGAAGACCAAGCACTGAACTATCAAAACGCAAGCCATCGCAATGCATCCGGCGTAGGGGCCAAGAAGGATTCCAGCCAAAGCTCCACCAACGAAGTGGGCTGAAGTTCCTCCGGGTATTGGCCAGTTCAGCATCTGCGCGGCGAATATTGCGGATGCGGTGATTCCTGCCAATGTCCAGTTTACCTTCTCCCTCCTAACCCTGTATATCGAGTAACCGAGAACGATTGCGGTAAGCAGGTAGAACAGTCCCGCTATGTTCATGTCGAGGTATCCATCTGGTATGTGCATACAACTTCGATCATAGAAACATTTATTAATTTTTCGTTTTTAAATATTAAGAAATGTTTTTCGAAAACAATTTCGGAACAACTTTTGCCAACTTATCCGAAATGTATCCGACCACAAAGGCTATCGCCAAAAGTGACGTTGCCATTAGAGGATTGGTGTAGAGACCTTTGAAGTATGCGAAGGCGAACCAGTTTATGAGAACGCATGATACCATGCCCAATCCTCCATTCCAGAATTCCGTCAGAATACCCATAGAAAGGAAGGAGAGGAATCCGAATATTCCGAAGTAGTAAGGAGAAGTTACTCCATACCAAGGCTCGCTCATGAGTATGAAGGAAACGGTTAGAACGGAAACTACTACTCCGCTCCACCTGCCGAAGACCTCCCTCGCAAGTGATATCCAGAAGACGTATATCAGACCTCCGAATATCGCCAATCCCAAGCAAGGAGCGTGAATTCCCAAAACCTTCCCGACGCTACCGCTCGGAACGAAGTAGGAGAGCATGTAACTTAGGAAGGCGATCGAAAATATCCCTACGAGTTTGTAAACTTCACCATGGACATCTCTTGCAGACCTCATTCCCCTTCATCTCCCTCATGAACATCAGATGCTCCTCAAAACTCAAACTCCTGTAAAACCTTCCCATCTCGTATTGGAAACAGCACGGACTTGCCCTCAAGTCGTATCCCAGAAATATGCAGGATAGAACTACCGCACAGGGTCTCGTCTGCTTCGGCGGGGTGTAAACCTTGATTCCGAACTCCTTACCCACCTCTTTGGCAACCTTGCAGGCCCTCTTGACGTCTTCCTTCGATAGGGGTTTTAACCTTTCGTTGTGCACGTAAAAAAGCTTGTGGAGAACTACATCTATCCCGTTCTCACCGGCAAACCTCACGATTTCCCTTATATCGTTCAGGTTCCAGGGTAGAATCGTTACGTCTATGAACGTTTCGATTCCCTCGTTTAGACGGACGAACCTCCTTATACTTTCAAAAACCTTCTCCTTACCCTTAACCGTGTATATTCCGAAGGCTATCGAGTCGAGATCGCTCTTCAAAAGTTCGTCCATCCTCTCCTCCAAAAGGGTTCCGTTTGTAATTAAACTCGTTTTAACCCCCTCTTTACTTGCAACGTTCACCATTTCGAAGAGTTGAGGATGTAGGAAGGGCTCACCCCAACCGTGGAACGATACCTCTTTAAACTTGTCGAGGGGGATTTTCGAGAAGTTTTCGAGGGATAGGTATCCCACCTCCCTCGAACTCGTAGCTCTCATGCAGATCGGACAGCTCTGATTGCAGTCGTTCGTGACCTCCAACTGAAGGATTTTGGGCCTTATCATAAAAAATTAAAGGGATTTGGCAATTCTTGCAACTCTGTATCCGACGAAAGCCAAGATCGTAGCTATAGCCAAAATCTGGTTCAACAGCATGCTCGTAGCGAAGCTGAGAGAGCTAACCCCTCCCCCAATCGTTGCGGAAACTGGGGCACACATATTACTCACCCCTCGCAAGTGCTCCCTTCAAAACCAAGGCGATTCCAGAGATTCCGGTTACCAGAGCCAAGACGAGGGCTGGTAGAATCCCTGCAAGGGACAACGTTGGTGCCATCGACACGGACACTGGGGCACACATAACTTTGAGTTTGCTACATTGTATATAAAATTTGCGGAAGTTTTGGTAATATTTAGTTACTTTTTAGTATTATTGTAAGAAATGAAATTACTAATAGATTTTTTAGTATTAAAAATCGATGAAATTTTAGGTAAAGTAACTTTAAGTATTAAAAAAATAAGATAATCTCGCTTTATTTGTTACGATATAACTTTCTCTTCAGAACGACTGCCATTGCGATACCAACCACCGCAACTTCTATGGATGTTGGTAGCTTCTTATTCTCTTTAGTTTCTGCATTTTCCGTTTCTATCAGTCTTAGTTCTACTAAGGGATTAACGCCAGCGGTGTTGAGCTTGTTCAAGGTTTTTGAGTCAATTTCAAACTCCTTAACCTTACTTACAAACGTCTCTGGTTTGTCCAAGTAGTTCATCATGAACAGATCAAGCTTAAGCCTTGCAAGCCACCAGTGGTAGGTGTTAAACTTCTTAAAATCACTCCTGTTAACTCCAGCCATCTCACATGCCTTGTTCCAATCGAACGTTAGTATGACAGCCCTTCCTTTTCCTGCACTTCTGTTCCAAGCTACGTATATTCCGGCGATGTTTTTGTATTCCTTAGGTAGTAGATCGATTTGATCCTCGCTGAGAGCCTTTGCATACATCCGCCTCTTTCCAACCGTCGAATCAAAGAGAACTTGGAAGCAATCGTCCTTGCACCACGGTGGAACTGCAAGAATTTGATAGTATTCTCCTCTTTTAAGTGGTAGCTCCTTTTCAAGGAACTTTACGATTAAGTAACCAGAAACCAATCCAGGACATATGTGGTTGTGAAATTCCGCACATCTCAGGAGATCGTAGGGACAACCTTTAGCCCAGACATTTGCAATCGTTATTATCGAAAACTCGTTACCGTCGAAAACTTTCCTTCTCATCTTTTTATCCCAATCCTCTGGGTTTGACATGAGCCTATTTGCCTCTATATTCTCCTTAGAAGTCCTGACAATCCTACCGTCTTTAACTTCAACGTACATGCAATCACCAGTTGTCCTGTTGAAGAACGCAAACCAGAGGGGCTTGTAATACGGGCTGTGCACGAAAACTATGTTTTTGTCAAATTTAACGCCCGATTTTTCGAAAAACTCGTTCATGTAAACTTCGGAACCCTTAGAGTAACCCAAGTTCGTCATCACCAGAACATCCGTGTTACCCTTGTAGTAACCGACTTCCTTAGCCTTTTCAAGCACATCATCTATAACACTTGCAGATGCCTGTCCCATCATTAGTAAGAAAATAAATAATACAAAAACGAACTTCTTCATAATCTTAATTGCAAATATAGTATAATTATAATTTAAGAATTACTCTATTTTAGGTAACACCAAAAATAGAATAAAAATAAATCAGTGAGACAGTATCCAAACGACCTTCGGCATCTCTATTTCCTGTTTGTTCTTCAACTTCTCGATCATGTCATCGACCAATCCGCCGATGAACTCCTTCCATCCCTTGAGGTTGGGATCGCCGTTCAAATCTTTCCTGAGATTTTCGGCATACTTCAACGCCGAATCGAAGTCACCCATCTGCGAGTATATGCTCGCAAGAGATAGGTGTGCCAGTATGTAGTAGTTCCTGTGTGCGACCTCCCTCTTCGTCTGTTTCGGATGTTCGACTATCCACTTGAGGTCCGATAAAGACTTGTTCAAGTAATCCGTGTTGCTGGTGTATTTGTAGAGCATGTAATACGCTAAGGCCCTCTCATACATAGATGTCGGAACTGTTACCGCATCCTCTGGATTCTTCATCGCCTCGTTGCAACTCTTGATATCGTCCATGAGATACTTCACCGCTTTATCCTTGTCTCCCTTTTCGTAGCTAACCATGGCGAGGATTCTGTATGCCTCACCCAAGTATGCGGACTCTGGGAATCTCTCTATTATCGCCTTGGCATACTGGATCGCTTCATCCTTCTTACCCAGCAGATATGCGGATATCATTGCGGGAGCCAATCCCAAGTCGGAATCCCATCCATACTTCTTTGCGTGCTCCAGATACTGCTGTGAAACCTTGTAAGCTGAGTCAACCTTACCAAGCTCAAGCTCAACCCAAGCGAGGTGTTCGTATGCCGTATCTATTCCCGGATCGGGATAGACGTCTATAGCCTTCTTGTAATACTCCTCAGCCTTCTCGACTTCGGCCATCGCCAAATAAGTCCTCGCCAAGTTCGTGTAGAGAGCGGAAACACCCTCCTTACCCAGGAACTTCTCAACCTCGTTAACGTGCTTCAGAGCGTAGAGGTAGTGTGGCAGAACGAACTTCTCTCTGTTCACGTAACCGCAGTAGTAGAGAAAGTTTACGTCACCCAAAGCTTGTTCAGCTATGGCTTTGTATTCTGGGAACTTCTCCTCAAGCTCCTTCAAGTATTTTACCGCCTTTTCATACTTCTCCTGCATCTCGGGATGTCCGGCTTGAGTGAAGGTTTGTCCCGGCAGTTTGTAGTATCTGTGGAACTGGTCCTCGTTTCCGTAAGCCAAGGCCAAGTCGTAGTAAACTATCGGGTTGTTCGGGTCTATCTCCATCGCCTTTTTGAAATACTCTACGGCCTTGTCGTAGTCTCCGTTATCCATCGCCTTGACACCCTTCTGAATGTAGTCATACACCAACCTCTCTTTGTTCCACGTATCGTATGCGTATGCTCCAGATATAGCACAAACTATTAAGAGTATAACTCCAACGGCAATATACTTCTTCATAAGATTTTGGCCATCGATATGATACTTAAACGTTGCGGTAACCGTTAATACTCGAGGTGCGAAGAAGTTGAAGATGGAGGTTGGTCGTTTGAATTTGAAAAATCCCATAATGTTGGCGAGCGGAATCTTGGGCTCTCACGTCGGATCTCTGAACAGGATAGCGAAACAGGCTGGAGCGGTCGTGACAAAGTCCGTCGGATTGGAGGGGAGGGAGGGATACAAGAACCCTTGCATAGTCACTTGGGAGTGCGGAATCTTAAATGCGGTTGGTTTGTCTTCGCCTCCAGCTAAGGATTTCGCAAGAGAGCTCAGAAGTTTTAACAAGACTTGTCCGCTTATAGTGAGTCTGTTCGGATCGAATCCAGAGGAGTTCGTCGAATTGGTTAAGATCTTCGATTTTGCCGACGGATTCGAGTTGAATCTGAGCTGTCCCCATGCGAAGGGATTGGGTTTGGAAGTAGGTAGGGACTTCGATTTGGTTTACGAGATAATCAGGAAGGTCAAGGGTAAGACAAACAAACCAGTCTTTGCAAAGGTTTCCGCAAATTTGGATTACGTGGAGTTGGCGAAGGTTTGCGAATCCGCCAAAGCGGATGGAATAGTGGCCATAAACACCGTTAGAGGAATGGCCATAGACATAGTTAGCAAAAGACCCGTTTTGAGCAACGTGAGCGGTGGTGTCAGTGGGAAGGCTATAAAGCCCATAGCTCTGAAGTGCGTTTGGGACATCTACGAGGAGGTTAACATTCCAGTGATAGGTTGCGGTGGTATTTCGAACTGGAAAGACGTCGTAGAATTCGCTTTGGCTGGAGCGAAAGCGGTTCAGGTAGGCTCAGCTTTCTACCACAGCTACGACGTTATAGGTAACATTCTCGAGGGTTTGAACTCCTACTTGAGGATAAACGGTTTGAGATTTGAGGATCTGGTTGGTCTGGCACATCGACGATAATCGAACAAACCTTTTTAAACAGACGTATCAACTTAAGCCCATGTGCATATTCTGCAAGATCGCGAGAAGGGAGGAGAGAGCTTACGTAATCTACGAAAACGAAAAAGCTATGGCTTTTCTCGACATAAACCCTCTAAGCAAGGGTCACACTCTCGTGATTCCGAAGGAGCACTACGAGAACGTTTTGGAAGTTCCGAGCGATGTTATTAAAGACGTTTTCGAGGCCATCAAGGTTGTCTGCGAAAAGCTCAGGGTTTTCAATCCCGACGGATTCAACGTGGTTAGCAACGTGGGCAAACAGGCGGGTCAGGTGATAATGCACGCACACATCCACGTTATTCCGAGGTATAGGGATGAGGGTGAAAACCCGATAAAGTTTGGAAAGCCGATCGAAATAGACTTGGAAGAGGTTTACAAGGCTCTCGTATGAGGGAGATAGTCTTAGGCGTAACTGGAAGCGTATCCGCAATCGAGTCCTTCAGAATAGCGAGGGAGTTGAAGAGGAGAGGTTTCAGGGTTACCGCCGTTCTAACGGAGAACGCAAAGAGGTTCGTCACCTTGGACTCGATGAGGTTCGCATGCGACGAGGTGATAACGGATTTCGATAAAGCTTACCACGTCGAAAAGCTTGGATTCAACGGAAGTGCGGATATACTTTTAATAGCACCCTGCACCGCAAACACCCTATCTAAGATCGCCAACGGGATAGCGGACACCAACGTGACTCTGATGGCTCTAACTGCTTTGGGTAGCGGTAAGAAAATTCTGATCTCTCCGGCGATGAATCTGGCGTTGTATAATGCGGTTGAGGACAAGATCGAAGTTCTCAGAGAGATGGGAATCGAGGTAATAGAACCGAGGTTTGAAGGACTGAAGGCGAAGATGGATGTCGAAAAAATTCTCCTACACGTTGAAAGGGCTTTAGGTGGTAACGAGTTCGAGGGTAAGAGGGTTGTCGTTACCTCCGGCCCCACGTTCGAGTTCATCGATCCGATAAGGTTCATAAGCAACAGAAGCTCTGGTAGGATGGGTAACGAGTTGGCTTTGGAGTTCTGGAGGAGAAAGGCCAACGTGGTTCTAATTTCATCAAAACCAATCGATATGAACTTGCCAAACTTCAAGATAGTTAGGGTTTTATCTGTGAAGGACATGCTCGATGCGGTTTTGAGGGAGATGGAAAACTGCGACCTCTTCGTCTGTGCGTCCGCCCCTTCCGATTTCGTGGTTGATAAAATGGATTCGAAAATAAAAACTACCGAAGAGCTTACTTTAAAGCTCAAACAGGCTCCCAAGATAATAAAGGAGGTAAGGAAGGTTTACGATGGGCACGTAATTGGTTTCAAAGCGGAAACTGGTTTGAGCGACGACGAGCTCGTTAGGGTTGCAAAGGATAAGATGGAGGAGGACAAACTCGAGATGGTCGTAGCAAACGACGTTAAGGAGAGAGGTATGGGAACTTTAGATACGAGAGTTGTGGTGGTTACACCAAGAAGGGTTGAGTGGATTTGCGGTTTGAAGAGGGACGTTGCGAGGAGGATCGTGGATATATACGTTGAGGAGTATGGGTGATCAGAATTGGATTCTCTCATCACCGATCAGGCGCGGGCTACGTCATCACGCTTTAAGGTGGACTCGAAGTATTTATACCTTTTCGGTGGGTTTTTAAGTTGGTTTAAGCTACGGAGAACATGCTGAGCGAGAGGGCCCTTAAAGTTGTGAGCGACTTCGTCCTAAGGAAGGTTCCGGAAGGAAAGTTTAAGGTGAGGTTCTCATGTGCATGCTCAAAAAGGCTCGACGTTAGGAGTTTGGAGGAGCTCGTTGAAATTCTAAACGACGTCTTCGAAAACTTCGGTAACGTCATAGAGGATTGGGAGGTGGAGATGATAGAACAATGGCTCAAACCCTACGGCGTTGTGATCGAAAAGAAAGAAGGTTACAGGGCGAAGATTTTGAGGAGCGGATACGAGGACAAGGTAGAAGAGGTTTTTGACTACTACTCGTGCGGGATGAAAGAGGGAGCTTTGATTTTAGCCAAATCCGTTCTCGATTCCATTGCGAGGGATAGGGGTTTCAAGAACTTCAAGGATTTGCCGAAGGGAAAGCTCAACGACATCTTAAACAAGTTTTACGATCTGCTCGGCGAAGATTTGAGCGAAGAGGAGAAGGTTTTCGTTCTCAAAACCTTTAAAAACGTAGTTGATCTATGTTCGTCTCCTCAAGCGTAACGTGTTTTTTCGCACCGAAGACGGGTAAGCCGGAGAGATCTGGATCGTTAGGTATTAGCTTTACGATAGAGAAGGGAGTTTTAGTCAGATTGAAGGACGAAGGGATAACGTTCAACGGTAGAGATGTAGAGCTTCCAACGTTGGAATACGTGTTGGAGAGGTTCAACTACGAGGGGGGAGTTGAAATACGAAGCGACCTACCTCTGGGTTGCGGTTTCGGTTTGAGCGGTGCGATTGCCCTTGCTACGTCCCTTGAGCTGAACGACCTTCTCGGACTGAACATGCCCCTCTTCAAGGTTGCGGACATAGCCCACGAGGCTGAAGTTTTAAACGGGACTGGCTTGGGCGACGTGACAACCCAGTGTTACGGTGGGTTCGTCGTCAGGTTTTCAACGTCAAAACCTTCCGCATGCAAGGTTGACAGATTCCTCTGGGAGGTAGAAGTAGACTTCCTCGTCATGGGTGGTATCAAAACCGAAGATATCGTAAGGGGGAACGTCAAAGAGATCTACGAGATCGGAAGGAAATGTTTAAAGGAATTCCTGAGAAAACCGTCCCTCGAAAACCTCTTCAGAGTTTCGAAAGATTTTTCCTTAAAAACTGGATTGGCGGACGATGAGGTAATCGACGCCATAGAGGCGGTTGAGAGTTGTGGGGGTTTGGCGAGCATGATAATGCTTGGAAGGGGGGTTTTCGCATACGGGGGTGAAGTCCTCAAGGAGCTTAGGGGGAGATACTTCAAGTCTAAGGTTTCGCTGTGCGGTATAAGAAAAACTTAATAACGTGTCGAAGAGTATTCGATTCAAATGAGGGTTTTGGAACTCGACGAGAAGGACAGGTTGATAATAAAGGTCCTTCAGGAGAATCCAAAGGCTTCTCAAACCGAGGTTGCGAAGTTGGTGGGTTTGTCTCAGCCTTCGGTTGGTAGTAGGATAAAGAAGTTGAAGGAGCTCGGAGTCATAGACAGCTCCTACGGTGTAAATCTCAAGAACTCAAACATGTATGTTCTAAAGGTTGACGTGAAGTGCAGGAATCCAGACGAGATATTGAAAAAGCTTGAAAGCTGTCCGTTTTTTCTAAACGGTTTCGTAGTCGCTGGGAACAGAAATCTGATAATTTTGCTGATAGGGGAAGATTTGCCAACCCTTGAGGCAATAGTTGACAGGCACATAAGGATTCTTCCAGACGTTTACGACGTCGATGTCGGTATAATAGTCAGGACTTTGAAGAACACAATAATACCTCTGAACGTCGAATTTGAAAGGAGTGATAAGGCCCCCTGCGATTCGAACTGTGGGAAGTGCGAATACTGGGGTAAGATCTGTTTGGGTTGTCCCATAACGGGACACTACAGGGGAAAGGTCTTGAGATAATGTTGAGCTCGATAAAGGTTAGGACTTCAAAGGTTCTCAACCCCTTAACGGACCTCCTCGCAAGGTTGGGGGTCAAACCCAATCATTTAACGCTTCTGGGATTGGTCTTCGGTTTTTCGTGTGCCTACGCCATTTATTTGGGTAAACTTCTCCTTTCTGCGGTTCTATTGATTCTAAGCGGTTTGATGGACGTTTTAGACGGTGCCTTGGCGAGGAACAGGGGGTTGGTTTCGGACTTTGGAGGGGTTCTCGATTCCGTTTTGGACAGATACGTTGACATAGCCATATTCCTCGCACTGGGATTTTACTTGGACTGGTTTTTGGCTGTATTTGCGATGAGCGGAGCTTTGATGGTCAGCTACACGAGGGCGAGAGCTGAGAAGGTCGTTGAGAGATGCGACGTGGGTATAGCGGAGAGGGGGGAGAGGTTGATCCTGATACTTATCGGACTGTTGTTTCCGTTTTTCTTGAGGTGGATTTTGCTCCTCGTGGGAGTTCTATCCCACATAACCGCAATTCATAGAGTTCTATACACATACAAAAAGCTCAAACGTCCAAGTTCTTAACCTCCCTCGCATGGTTTAGTATGAACTCCTTCCTCTCCTCGACGTTCTCCCCCATGAGTATCTTGAACATCCTCTCCGCCATGAAAGCGTCTTCGATAGTAACCCTAACGAGCTTCCTCGTCTCGGGATTCATGGTGGTTTCCCACAACTGCTCCGGATTCATCTCCCCCAAGCCCTTAAACCTCTGAACCTCCGCCTTCCCCAACTTCCTCAAAATCTCTTTCAACTCCCCTTCCGAGTAAACGTAGTAAACCCTCTCACCTTTCTTAACTCTGTAAAGGGGAGGAAGTGCCACGTAAACCATTCCGGCCTCTATCAAAGGTCTCATGTATCTGTAGAAGAATGTCAGGAGTAGAGTTCTTATGTGTGCCCCATCTATATCTGCATCCGTCATTATTATAATTTTTCCGTATCTAACTTTCGAAACGTCGAAGTCCCTGCCAATGCCACCGCCAATGGCAGAGGCTATTGCCCTTATCTCCTCGTTCTTTAAGGCTCTCAGCATTCCAGCCTTTTCAACGTTTATGATCTTTCCCCTTATAGGCAAAACAGCCTGAAATCTTCTATCCCTCGCCTGTTTAGCGGAACCTCCAGCACTCTCACCTTCAACTATGAAGAGTTCTCTCTCCTTCACGTCCTTTGACGAGCAGTCCGCAAGTTTACCCGGTAGAGATAGTGAAGCTTCAGCCTTCTTCTTAACGAGCTCTCTTGCCCTTTTCGCCATTTCCCTTGCCTTCATAGCCAAGAGGCACTTCTCTATAATTCTGTTCGCATCCGATGGATGTTCCTCCAACCACTTGAGGAACTCTCTGTAAACGAGAGACTCGACAACGGTTTTAACCTCGGTGTTAGTAAGCTTTGTTTTGGTTTGCCCTTCGAACTGCGGTTCTGGAACCTTAACGCTTACGACAGCTGTCAAACCCTCCCTAATGTCTGAACCGCTTATGGGTTTGAACTTCTTCACGTTCTTCTTACCGTATTCGTTTATAGCCCTCGTCAATCCAGCTCTAAAACCAGATACGTGCGTTCCTCCCTCTACGGTGTGGATGTTGTTCGCAAAGGCCAGTAGAGTTTCGTAATCTTCGTCGGTGAACTGGAAGGCTATTTCAACGCTTATCCCGTTCCTCTCACCGCTTACGTAAACGACATCGGAGATCGTTCTCTTACCCTCATTCAGATACCTTACGAAACCTACGACACCCTCTTCAGAATAGAAAACTCTAACTTTACCCGTCCTTTCATCGATGAGAGTTATCTTCAACCCCTTATTTAAAAATGCGAGTTCCTCAAGCCTTTCCGCAACCAAACCGTAGTCGAACTCCTTAACTTCGAATATCTCGGGATCGGGTTTAAACCTTATCTTAGTTCCAGTTTCTTTGGCTTCACCAACGACCCTTAGAGGTGTAACCGGCTTGCCTCTCTCGTATCTCTGATAGAAGACCTTACCGTTTCTCTTAACCCAAACCTCAAGCCATTCCGACAGAGCGTTAACGACGGACAGACCCACACCGTGCAAACCACCGGAAACCTTGTAGGCCTTCTTGCTGAACTTACCTCCAGCGTGCAGTTTGGTCATGACTATCTCCAAAGCAGGTCTTTTAAAAATAGGATGTTCTTCAACTGGAATACCCCTCCCGTTGTCTTCGACGCTTGCGGATCCGTCTTTGTGTAGAGTGACTTTTATTTCCGTGCAGTAACCAGCTAAAGCCTCATCTATGCTGTTGTCAACTATCTCCCAGAGGAGGTGATGGAAACCCCTAACGCCAGTATCTCCCACATACATTCCCGGCCTCTTCCTTACAGCCTGAATGTCGTCGAGGACTTCGATAGTCTCTGCCGTGTAGTCCGTCATAACGTTTTGAGTGTTACCGCTGGATTAAAAAATATTTAGTTGAAAATGAGTTATCAACGAATTGCTGATGTAAAAAGCAGACATCGTCAGCACTTGCATATCCAGCACAGTTTTTTATCTCTTTTTGCTCAGTTGAAAAATTAAGTGTTCGATAGTAGGATTGCGATCGTTTATATACTTGGTAAAGCAGTTGGCTAATTTTCAACAGAGCAAGCTCTTTTACTTTAATTTTCAACCAATTTTAGTTTGCTGATTTAATAACAGGATCTGATTTGTCATCAATATCAAAAGATTCAAATGACAAAAAGGTTTATATAACACATTGTCAACATCTACAATATGATAAAGTATAAACGGGTAGAGATTCGAATCTCAGAAGAACTTTACTGGAAATTAGAAGAAGAGCGTGTAAAGGCTAGATGTGAGGATTTAAGCGAGATAGTCGAAAGATTGCTAAGAAAGGCATTAGATATGAAAGAAACTGCTAAATTAAAAGAAACTGGCGAATTAAATGAAAAGACTATCGACGAGTGTATATCAAAAGTTTTTCCAAATGCCAGGGGGGAGAAGTACAGGGATCTAAAGAAAGTAGTGTATCTTATGGTTACAAAGGGTGTAAGCAGGAGAGAAGCCGTAAAAATTAGAGCTAAAGAAAAGGGAGTAGATACGTCAACTGTTCAAGCTAATATAACACGTGGATTTGGTATTGATACTGAAGAATTAGATAGGAGATTAGAGAGAGTTATTGATTGCTTAAAAGGTAAAGTTGAAACTTTTGAGGGGTGAATATTAAATGGGACGTTACGATCATTTAAAAGTGATAGTGCCTGTAAAAGCAAGAGTTCAGCAGGTTTGCGATTGTTGCGGGAAAATTATCCCTGCTGGAACAATTTATTATAGGGAGAAGCTAAAAAATCCATTAATAAAGTATTTTGTTAGGAGATTTTGCCCAGAATGTTTTTTTGCGAGACACCCAGATCAATATCCTAACCAAATGAAGCTGGATGAGGTAATAGATAGTATGCGTGGGAATCAGAGATGAAAGAGAAGAAAAAAGAGGTTTACGAGAGATTAAAGAGGAATCCGAAGAACGTTAGGTTTACGGAGTTATGTAAAGCTGCTGAACTGTTTGGGTTTAAGTTTAGGGGTGGTAGGGGTAGTCATGTTGTATACGTTCGGGAAGGAGTTAGGGAGATACTGGTCTTTCAGAATGTGAAAGGCAAAGCTAAGCCGTATCAAGTTAAGCAATTTTTAAAAATAATTGAAAAATACAACTTACTTGAGGATGAGTGAGTTGAAGTATGCGATTGAGATATTCTACAGCGAAGAAGATGAAGGATACATTGCGGTAGTTCCAGAGTTACCGGGATGCTCCGCATTTGGTGAAACTCCGGAAGAAGCACTAAAAGAGATAAAGATCGCCATCGAGCTTTGGATTGAAGCCGCTAAGAAGGAAGGTAGAGAAATTCCAAAACCTATGGGTAAGGAGTTGCTCAAGGAAATCCTGAGTAAAATAGAAGTAAAAGCTTAAAACAGTTCAATTGTATTTTTTACGTAATGTGGTCACTCAATTGTCCTGCAATATTCCAAAATATGCCAGAATAACTTAGCGCTTTAACGCAGATAGGAGCTAATTCAACAAAGCATACCTGTAAAGTTACAAGATTAACCATTCTTGAGCTGGGTTTACGACCTTTACGTTGTATCTCTTGCCAATCTCCAGAAAGTGTTTATCGAGGGAATAGATTACCTCGACGTAATTTTTTAGTGGGATAAAGCACAGGAAGTCCCAGATGTGAATACCAGTTTCTTTACTTGCAATAATAGATTCTATTACGTGTTCTGCAAGAATCGGGACTTTTATTATGCTATCGTCTTTCATTAAACCATCGGCTATTGCAAAAGCTTCGTTCAACGGTATTTTGTGACCCCTAAAAGCCAAGACGTGAAAGATTTCCGCTACTTGGTGTAGTGTCATGTATATTCTCAAGTTATCGGACTCCTTCTCAAAGAACTCTCTACAACCTTTATGAATTTTCAAAGCTTTCTCGTAATCCGATTTAGACTTAAACTTTTCTCTAACAGGTTTCTTCTTCGCTAAAACCCAGATCTCCGTATCTACAAAAGCCTTAATCAATATCCTCCCCTCCGTATTCCCTTAGATCTTCTGGTCCAGCCCCTTCACACGGCTTCAAAATTAATTCCTTAAGCTTCGATTTCTCCCTCTTCCCCGCAAGATAATTCAAAATCGCATCTATAATCGCTTCTTTCACGGTCTTCCCTTCCTCTACTGCCCTCTTCTTTAACTCAGTGTAGAGTTCCTTAGGCAAAACTACGCTCGTCTTTATTTCATTCATATACGCATAACTGTAAAAATGTATTTAAGGTTACCCGTAAATCCTCTCCAAATCCTCTCCTCCGTAAAAAACCTCCTGAATCGCGTCGTATATGTCCTCCATACCCCTCATGTCAACCGCGGAAACGGGAATTATGGGCCTAAATAATCCAGCGTCCTTAAGCATCAGGAAAAGCTCAAGGCTTAAAGATTTCCTATCTAAAGCCAAATCGTCGTAAAGCTCCTCGGGATCGCTACTCCATCTCACAACCCTTTCTATCTCTTCATCGCTCAAAACGTCCGCCTTCGACAAAACCAACACCTGAGGAACGTTCAATCTGAAAACTGCTGAGGAGGCCATGAAAACGAGTGAAACGAATCCAGAGGGCGTTTTCGAAATCACGGGATCGAAGAGGTAAACCGTAACTCCGTTGCCAAAGCATCTAATTATTATCTCCCCACTGCTCCTAAGGGTGAAGAGTTCCATTTGACCCGGGGTATCCACGAGAACTATGTCCGCATCGTAGAGTTCTATCTCGTCCTTCAAATCGTCCGCAATCGTTCCAACCAAGTCCGCACCTATTATCTGGGCGCCGTTGGGTCCAACCTTATACTCCTCCATGATCTTTTCGAGCGTGAATCTCTCCCTTACGTCCACATCTGGCTCGTATGGCAGTTCTTCAGCCCCGGGATCTAAGTTTACGATTACGTGGCTGATTTTCTTCGTATCCAAGAAGTCCGAAAAGGCTTTGGTCAGATACGTCTTTCCACTACCAGCTGTTCCAACGAAGTAAACGAAAACCTGATCCATAAGTTGGGTTCGTGCTCGATTAAAAAATTGTCCTTAACGTATGTAGATTACGTAGATTAATTAGGCAATACATATATTCACCGTTCGATACCGTTCATCATGAAAAGGTTCGCGGTGTTGGTAGCGCTGGCAATAACGATATCACTCTTGGGCTGTCAGCAGAAACCACAGAAGTCTGAGATCATCATATACGGAAGCGGAGCAACCTTCCCTTTACCTCAGATTGAGAAGTGGATAGACGATTACGAGAAATTGCACCCGAACGTGAAGATAGAATACGAGGGAAAGGGGAGCGGTGCTGGGCAGAACGATTTCGAGAAGGGACTTGTTGACTTTGCTGGAACCGATCCGCCAGTCAGCGAGGATCTGTGGAAGAGGCTTGAGAAGAGGGGACAACCCCTTCAGTTTCCAGAGATAGTGGGTGCAGTCGTTGTGGTTTACAACGTTCCGGGAGTTGACAACCTCAAGCTCGACGGAGAAACCCTCGCAAAGATATTCATGGGCGATATAGAGTATTGGGACGATCAAGCTATAAAGGCTTTGAATCCGAATGCAAAACTGCCCCACGAAAAGATAATCGTCGTTCACAGGGCGGATTCGAGCGGAACGACTCAGATATTCACCACCTACCTCTGCCTCGTCAGTAAGGATTTCGAGAAGAGGGTCGGAAGCGGTAAGATAGTTGACTGGCCTGTCGACAAGATGGGGAGGGGTTTGGGTGGAAAGGGTAACACGGGTGTAGTCGAAATTTTGAAGAGCACGAAGTATTCCATAGCATACACCGAGTTGGCTTACGCTTTGAGGGAGAACTTGAAGATGGTCGCTTTAAAGAACAGAGCCGGAAACTTCGTGATGGCAAACGAGACCACCATAAAGTCCGCCGTAAAGGCGGTTAAGGCTAAGATTCCTCCTCCAGATCAGGGCTACAGGGAGAATTTGAGAGAACTTCTGAACGCTGAGGGGAAAGATTCCTATCCAATAGTCGCTTTCAGCCACATCCTAATATGGAAGAGCTATCCTAAGGAGAAGGCCAAAGCCATAAGGGACTTCTTCACATGGGTTCTCACCGAAGGACAGAAGAGGGAACACATAGTTGAAGGTTACGTGGGATTACCGAAGGAGGTTGCAGAAATCGGTTTGAATGCTGTGAAGAGCATAGAAGAGAAATAATTTTAAGTAGCGTTATTCCCGCTTGGTTATGAAGGACAGGTTCAAGATTTTTTTACTCCCCGTTTCCTCTATCGTTTTCGGTATATTCCTACTAATGCTCACGGTCTTCCTTATAGCGTCCCTGCCGATATTCGAGAAGGAAGGTTTATCCATCTACACCACGAACGTTTGGAAGGCCGTAGAGGGTGGGGAGGAATTTTACGGCGTTCTTTCCGCAATATACGGTAGCGTTTACACGTCCGTTGTAGCCCTGATAATAGCCCTACCGCTATCGATAGGGTTTGCTGTCTTCGTGATAGACTACGTTCCAGCGAAGTTCAAGGAGATTCTGATAATTCTCACGGACATAATGGCGGGATTGCCCACCATTCTATACGGAATTTGGGGTGCCTTCGTTTTGGTTCCAATACTCAGAGATTACGTAATGAAACCCCTATACGATCACCTCTCCTTCGTTCCCCTCTTCTCCTATCCACCCACCACGGGTTACAGCTACCTCTCCGCTGGAGTTCTCTTAGCTATAATGGTAACACCCTTTGCGAGTGCGATAATAAGAGAGGCTTACAGGATGATACCCAGGGTTTACAGAGAGGGAGTTTACGCTTTGGGTTTGACGAGATACGAGGCAACCAAGGTTCTCGTGGGTTACATAAAACCTGCGATAGTTGCCGGAACTTTGTTGGCATTCGGAAGGGCCGTTGGAGAGACCGTTGCGGTTAGCTTGGTTGTGGGCAACACGTTCAACATTCATCCAAGCCTCTTCGCACCGGGATACACCATATCCTCTCTCATAGCCAACCAGTTCGGGAACGCTTTTATATACAGATACATGCCGTCCGCACTCTTCGCCTCCGGATTGGCACTCTTCGTTATAGGACTGATAGTTAACGTCTTGGGCTTGATGGTCTTGAGGAGGTGGAGGTATGCTTAGGAAGATTAAGGAGAAGCTGTTCCTCCTTGGAATAACTATAGCAACGGTTCTGACGATTCTACCGCTTTTTCACATAATACTCAGCGTCATACTAAACGGATTACCCGTTCTTCTTGAGAGGGGATTGGCCTTTCTAACAGATACGGTCGCACCACCGGGAGACGGTTTGGGTGGAATAGGGCCAGCGATAGTGGGGACTTTCGTTTTAACGTTCCTCGCATCTCTGATGGGGCTTCCGATCGCGATACTCACGGGAATTTTCTCTGCGGAATACCCGAACAGCCTGATAGGTAGAGCTACGAAGACCCTTTTAATGATAATGATGGAGTTCCCCACGATCCTCGTCGGACTATTCGTCATGGACATAATGGTCATACCTATGGGCAGATACTCCGCAGTAGCTGGAGCTTTGGCTCTGGCGATTGTCATGATGCCCTACGTTGCGGTTTACACCGAACAGGCTCTGAGGGAGATTCCGAGAATTTACAGAGAAGGGGCCTTTGCCTTAGGTTTGAGCAGGGCAATTGTTGTCTTCAGAATACTAATGGGAATGGCGAGGAAGGGGATTCTAACGGGCGTTCTTATAGGGATTGCCAAGGTTGCGGGTGAAACCGCCCCCCTCCTCTTCACCGCTGGAGGTTCATACAGGGTTTACTTCGCAGGACTCGATAGACCCATCGGGGCAATACCCCTACTCATCTACGATCTCGTTCAACAGCCCTACGAGAACTACCATCAAATCGCTTGGGGTGCATCTCTCGTTTTGATGCTCATATTCTTGGCAATCTTCCTACCCATAAGGCTCAGCATCAAGGAGGTGAAAATGTGATAGCAGTAGAGACCGTAAACCTTAGGGTTTGGTATGACAACAAGGAGGTTCTGAAGGGTGTAAGTCTCAAGATTCCAGAGAATGTTTGCTTTGCAATCATGGGTCCCTCCGGATGCGGAAAGTCAACGTTTCTTAGAACTTTGAACAGGATAATCGAATTGAACGAGAACGCGAGGGTTGAAGGTGACGTTCTCCTCTTCGGTAAGAGCGTTTTTAAAATGGACGTTGTGGAGGTTAGGAGGCAGATAGGTATGGTCTTTCAGATTCCCAATCCCTTTCCCCACATGAGCATATACGACAACGTCGCCTTGGGTGTTAAGTTCAACAGGCTTGCAAGGTCAAAAAGGGAGCTTGACGAGATAGTCGAATGGGCTTTGAAGAAGTCCGCTTTATGGGACGAGGTTAAGGACAGGCTCAAGGAGAGAGCTTCAAGTTTGAGCGGAGGACAGATGCAGAGGTTGTGCATAGCGAGGGCTTTAGCTATGAAACCCAAAGTCCTTCTGATGGACGAACCTACGGCAAACTTGGATCCTGTGAGTGCGAACAAGATAGAGGAGCTCATAGACGAACTCAAGAGGGAGCTGACCATAGTAATAGTCACCCACTCACCCGCACAGGCCTCAAGGGTTAGCGATTACGTCGCCTTCCTCTACATGGGCGAGCTCATAGAGGTTGGAAGGACGGAGGAGGTCTTCGAGAATCCGAAGAACGAGTTGACCGAACGGTATCTGACTGGGAGGATGGGCTGATCAGATGAGTCCCGTCGCAGGTTTCGGACTTGAAGGGTATTC
The DNA here is from genome assembly GCA_027036775.1 of Archaeoglobaceae archaeon. Lineage (GTDB taxonomy): Archaea > Halobacteriota > Archaeoglobi > Archaeoglobales > Archaeoglobaceae > Archaeoglobus_B. The sequence goes on from JALWDS010000031.1 coordinate 64,010, forward strand.
CCTCCCTGCAGAAGGCACAGCTCACGCCCATCTCCTCGCACTTCTCCTCAATCCTCTTTAAAATTTTCATCCTCAAATCCCTCGGAAGGTATAGGTAATTTCCGACCTTTTCTACGTAAATACATCTATACCTCTCCGCCAGATAGGGAAGGGCCTTCGAAATCCTTGAGATTATGTCTCTCCTCAGCTTCAGGGTTGAAGTTACAACGTGATCGACGAAGTCGCACATCTCAAGAACCTTCAAAGCCTCGTCTTCCGTAAAGAATGGCATTATTGGATCGAGCCTCAATACGGCAGGAAATCCGCACTCTTTAACATTCCTTAAAGCTTCGATCCTCCTCTCCGGATTTGGAGCTTTTGGCTCTATCACCTTTGCGGACTTTAAACTCGTAACGGTTACGCTTACGGCCGTTCCCTTCGGAAAGACGTCCAAATCCCTCTCAACCAAATCTCCCTTCGTAACTACAAGAAGTTTTACGTCGTAGGAGTTCATAATTTCCAAGCACCTCCTCGTAACGCGTAGCTCTCTCTCGATAGGTGGGTAGGGATCACCGCTGTTGGCCATGGAGATTACGGATCCCCTCGGAATTTTGTTCAAATCCCTCTCAAGCCTTTTGAACACGTCCCTCTTCACCCTAACCTCGTAAAACCTCGGAACGTACGTCGAGTAGCAGTAGAGGCACATGTGGGAGCATCCCGTGTATGGATTAAAGGAATACTTAAAGGGACATGTGCAAACTTCCGACTTCCAAGGGTCGAAAGGTCTGACGTAGTTCATAGAAGAGCTACGAGGTAACGTTAAAATAGGTTGTTACCTAACTTCGACATGGCTTATTCAATTAGAGTTTGCAGGTTGTTCGGAATAGACGTGAAGGTTCACGTCAGCTTGGCCTTGATAATAGCCATACTTTCATACGTGTTCTACGTAAACAAACCACCCTTCGGATTTTCCGACCTGAGCGATCCTTTAAGGGCGTTTCTTTCGATCTTCATGTCCGTGTTGATATTCGTCGCGGTTCTGATTCACGAGCTCTCCCACTCTCTCGTTGCGAGACGTTTGGGTGCGAGAGTTAAGGAGATAATCCTGTTCATCTTCGGCGGAGTCGCGAACATAGAAAACATACCCAAGGAGCCCAAGAAGGAGTTTGCCATTGCCATAGCTGGTCCTTTGGCGAGTTTGATACTGTCGATAACCCTTCTGATACCGAACCGCCTCACGTTTCTCTTCGGATACTTCAACCTCATTCTGGCCTTCTTCAACCTCATACCCGCATTTCCAATGGACGGCGGGAGGATTTTGAGGAGTCTGTTGGTTAAGAAATACGGTTACATAAGGGCTACGAGAATTTCCGCAAACGTAGGTAAATTCCTTGCCATTTTAATGGGTATATTCGGTCTCTTTTACAGCATATGGCTAACACTCATCGCCCTGTTCATATACATAGGTGCGTCCGAGGAGGAGAAGGCGGTGACGTTTGAGAGCGTTCTATCAAAATACAAGGTGGGGGACGTAATGACTCCAAACCCGATGTTCGTTTCTCCAGACGATACCGTTGGAGACGTTTTGAGGTTGATGTTGAGGCACAAGCACCTCGGTTATCCAGTAGTAAAGGACGGGAAGGTGGTCGGAGTCGTTACACTGAAGGACATCATGAACTCCGAGGAGTTCGAAAAGGTCGAGAATGTCATGAGTAGGGATGTTGTAGCGGTCAACCCAGATGACAGTCTCATCAAGGCACTGAGGATAATGTCGGAGAGGAGGATAGGAAGGCTACCGGTTCTGAAGGATGGGAAGCTTGTGGGTATAATATCGAGGAGCGATATAATAAAGCTGGCCGAAATATTGGAGGTTTTCGAAGAGATTAAAAAGCCCGAGTGAAACCTTCCACGTGTTTAGGGTCATTCCCGCTGTGGATTTGAAGGGCGGAAAGGTAGTGAGGTTGGTGCAGGGGAGGAGGGAGAAGGTTACCGTCGAAATCGAAAATCCCGTAGAGGTTGCGAGGGATTGGGTAAGGAGAGGTGCAAGGGTTTTGCACGTCGTGGACTTGGATGGAGCCTTCGAAGGCAAACTCTTCCACGAGGATGTTGTGGTTGAGATAGCGAGGTTTGCGGAGGTTCAGGTTGGAGGAGGAATCAGAGACTTAAGAATTGCGGAGAGGTTGATAAACAGGGGTGTGGATAGGGTTATATTCGGAACCCTCGCGGTTAAAGACGTTGAGGCTGTCAAGAGGTTTGCGAGAGAGTATCCGAAGGTGGTCATGGTTGCTATAGACTCCAAGGGGGACAGGGTTGTGGTTGAGGGTTGGGTGAGGAGAACCGAACTAACTCCTCTCGAGCTTGCAAAGGTTTACGAGGACTGTGAGGTCTCAATTCTCTACACGAACGTCGATGTCGAAGGTTTGGTTTCGGGAATAGAGATAGAAAAGATCGCCAACGTGGTTGAAAACGTGAGTTTGCCCGTTTACGTTGCCGGTGGAGTGAGTTGTTTGGAGGACGTTAAGGCGATAAAGAGGTGTGGTGCCAAGGGTGTTGTGATAGGCTCGGCCCTATACACGGGTAAGTTGAAGCTTGAAGACGTTTTGAAGGTGGAAGAATGAGGGTTCTGAGGAAGGGGGTTTGCAGGAGGAAGACAAAAGAGGTGGACATCTACGTTGAATTGGACTTGGATTCGAACGGATACAAAGTAGAGACGGATTTACCCTTCTTCAAACACATGCTCGAAACTTTCGCAAGACATTCGAAAGTCAAGCTCTACGTTAGGGCCTTCGGAGACGACGAACACCACACGATCGAAGACACCGCGATAGCATTGGGATCGGCAATAAAGAGGGCCTTGGGTGACAAAAGGGGTATAGTCAGGTTCGGTTACGCGATCGTTCCGATGGACGATTCCCTTGCCATTTGTGCGATCGACGTGAGCGGTAGGGGTTACTTCGTTATCGATGGGGAGGTTGAAGAAAACTACGTTCACTTCTTCGACACCCTGTGCAGAAACTCGGGTTTAAACGTCCATTTAAGCGTCAAAGGTTTCAACAATCATCACAAGGTAGAATCTTGTTTTAAGGCCTTTGCCATCGCCTTTAAGCAGGCAAAGGAGGTTGAAGGAAAAGAGACTCTCAGCACGAAGGGTCTTCTCGATTGAATTCAAATCCCGTGAAGTGACAGAACTCCCTCAAAGCTTCCACGTGATCGCCGTAGGTTAGAACCACGTGGTTCCCGTATCCAAGCGAGTATTTCATCTTCACCTCAATCTGAGTTCTGCAAAGAGTTTCGTCTCCCAAGTGACCCCTCAAAACCTTTCCCCTTGCTACGAAGGCCCTTTTACCTCTGAACCTTGAGACCGTCACGATCCCTTCCCTCATGTGGCATTCCACCCCGACACCCCTGTTGGACTCCATGTGAGTCGTGAATCTGACCTTCCTACACATGGATTTGGGTGCGGTGCAGTGAGACAGGACGAGGGTTTCACCTATACCGTTCACGTTTGCCATCCAGCATGGTTGGTTAGTCAGCAACCTTAAAACTATCATCGTGAAAACCGCCTCCAAGTCTCCTTCGCAACCGGCTGGCATTTCATCGTTCAGTCTATGCAGTGCGTAACATGCGGTGGCATCTCTCTTCAAAAGTTCGAAGCACTTGATTGTCAGGGCGTTAAGGTCATACCTCTCTATCAACCTCAAGAGGGAGTTGTAAACGCTTTCCGCCCTCTCAAATCCAACCCCTTCAACTTCCACCTCGTCGAGGTCTATATCTACAACCTCAACGTAATCCCTAACCCATTCTCCGTCCGTAACTATCCACTCCGAAACTCCTCCGATGAGACCCAACCTTACCTTCTTCAAATCCCGAATGGCTTTGAAAACCCTATCGTAAAGGTCCAACCTCTTTAAAGCGTTCTCGTCAATGCCCGAGTAGAAGAATCTGAATTTCTTTACCGCGTAAGCCTCTAAAACCGATGGAAGGGAGTTGTAGTAGGGTAAGGCCCAAACTACAACGGGCTCTTCAACCGCCTCAAGTATATCCCTCTCCGTCCCACCGCTCGCAACTACGACGCACGAGTAAGGTTCGACTTCATCTACGACATCCAATCCGAGCGACTTCAACCTCTCTTCGATCTCAACTTTCCTCTGTATGTCCGAAGACAGCACACAGCACTTCATATTATCAGCCTCAACCAGCCCACGTAGGGTATTCTGAACTTCGCAACACCGACTATCCACTCCCTCTTGACGGGTTGAATGTTCCATTCTGGTGCGAGCTGATCTGGAATTGGGTTTGCGTCACCTTGGGTGATGTATCCGTTGCTCTTGGCAACGTATTTCGTGTAAACGAGGATTGTTTTCCCGTTTTCCCTTAAAAGCATCGGTATCCTATCCCCCTTGTGAACGTAGGCAATCACCCTGTGAATTATGGGCGTTCTGCTGTTGTCTCCGTTCGGATGGTAAACTATGACGTCTCCGTAGTCCCCGAACATCTCGTAGTGAATCTTAACCCCCTCCCTCCAAGTGACTATCTTTGTTCTGCTCAAACCGAAGAGGATTATCACGTCTCCCTTGTGTATGTGTGGCTCCATACTTCCAGATTGAACCGCGACCATGAACGGCCAAGTCCCAGTTATCGCAATTCCTATTCCGACTATCAGTCCGACTATTAAGAGGGTTGAGACTATCTCCTTCGCTATCCCTTTAAAGTCCATGACGCAACTAAGCGGATTGCAATTAAACGTATCGCAAAGTGTAAAAATTGCGGGCGAACTTTGGATTTATGCACGTATTGGGTGAGAGCGGTGAGAGAGCCTTCCTCTTGGGAAACGAAGCCATTGCGAGGGGAGCTTTGGAAGGGGGAATAGACGTCTTTGCGTGTTATCCCGGAACACCGTCATCCGAAATCGGAGACACGCTTTCAAGAGTTTCGAGGTATCTGAAGGACTTCATGCACGTCGAATACTCGACTAACGAGAAGGTCGCCTTCGAGGTTGCGATGGGTGCGTCCTTGGCGGGTAAGAGGGGAATGTGTGCTATGAAGCACGTCGGAGTTAACGTGGCAAGTGACGCTCTCTTCAGCTTTGCATACATAGGAGCGGTTGGAGGTTTCGTTCTCGTCAGTGCGGACGATCCATCCATGCACAGCAGTCAGAACGAGCAGGACAACAGGTGGTATGGACTGGCTTCTAAGGTTCCCGTTTTCGAAGCTCACAGCGTTCAAGAGCTTAAGGATTTGACGAAAGAGTGCTTCGAGATATCGGAACGTTTCGAATTGCCCGTTATACTTAGAACCTACACCCGTTTGAGCCACTCAAGGGGAATTGTAAAGCTTGGGGAGATACCCGAGAAGAAGCTTGAAAGGGTGGATTGGAAACCCGATCCAGAGAGGTTCGTAGTCCTGCCTTCGAATGCGAGAAGGCTGAAGTTGGAGCTTGAGAGGAAGCTCGAAAGGTTGGAAAGGTTTTTAGAGAGTTGGAGTTTCAACCGGATTGAAGATGCTAAAGATAAGAGGTTGGGAATAGTTGCGTGCGGACTGAGTTACTCATACGTAAAGGACGCCTTGAAGAGGTTGAATTTGAACTTGCCCATCTTAAAGCTATCCTCCATGCATCCCCTACCCTTAAGGCTTATAGAGGATTTCGTTACTCAGGTGGAAGAGGTTCTGGTCGTCGAGGAGGTCGATCCCATAATTGAAACCTTCGTAAGAACTATCTCAAAGGAAGTTCACGGTAAGATAGACGGATTGTTACCGATGAACTACGAATACAACGTTCCCATAGTTGAAAAGGCCATAGCGAAAGTTTTAGGAGTTCCAACGAGTTTGAACTACGATAAGATAATCGAGAGATCGAAGGTGATTTCGAAGGTTGCTCCTCCAAGACCTCCAGTCCTCTGTCCCGGTTGTCCGCACGCACCGGTCTTTTACGTTTTGAGGAAGATCGCAAAAGAGGAAAAGCTCTGTCTGCCGAGCGACATAGGTTGCTACACCTTGGGATACAATCTACCCTACAGAGCGGTCGAGATATGCGTCTGCATGGGTGCGAGCGTTGGAGTTTCCAACGGCTTGAGTTGGGTTTTAAAGGATAAAATAGTTGCGACGATAGGTGACTCTACATTTTTGCATGCGGGAATACCGGGTTTGATAAACGCTGTTTACAACGGAGCGAATTTCGTTCTGATAGTCTTGGACAACCTTACCACCGGTATGACCGGTCATCAACCCCACCCCGGTGTGGGTTTGAGGGCGAACGGGAGCGAGGGTAAGAGGGTAAAGATAGAGGAGATAGCAAAGGCGTGCGGAGTAGATTTCGTTGAGGTCGTGAATCCATACGACGTCAGAAGGCTTGAAAAAAAGATAAGGGAAGCTCTAAACAGAGATTTGGCTGTCGTAATCGCAAGGCAACTCTGTGCGATCGTCAGAATGAGGGAGATGAGGAGGAGAGGTGCGAAACTTTTACCGTTCGAGATAACGGACAGATGTAACAACTGCGGTGAGTGTTACAGGGTTTTCTCTTGCCCGGCTATATACTTGGAGAACGGGAAACCTCAGATAAACCCAGCTCTGTGCACTTCATGCGGTGTGTGTGCCAAGATTTGTCCCGAGAGGGCTGTAAGGGTCAAAAGGACTTGACCTTCTTTAAACAGCCCCTCACCAAATCCTCGTTCTCGTCCCTGTAGATATCCTTCGCTCTGCCTTCACCCCTCAAGTTCAAACCCCTGAAGACGACAACGGGAATGCCCCAGTCTCCCTCTCCCATTATGAGGTTGGCGAATCCTGCAATTTCATCAGCCACGCATTCGACCGTCTTAGATAGGGGTCTTCCGTAGATGTCTTTCTCACCTATCCAGCTTCTGAAAACATCGATTCCCGAAACTCCTATTGCGAATCCGACGACGCCCCTTCTGAAACACCTTCCGTTCGTGTCCGTTACGATAACCCCAACGTCTTTTCCCGTAAGTTCCCTAATTCTCCTTCTAATCCTCTCCGCACTCTCATCTGGGTCTTTCGGCGGTAGCAAAATGCCGTTCTCAACGTTGCTTCTATCTATTCCGGCATTCACGCAGACGTTACCGAACTTGGCTTTGACGAGGAGGAAGGGGTGGTCTATCAGGATCTCCTCGCTCTCCTCCAAAACCGCCTGAACGAACCTCGGGTCCTCACCCAACCTCTTCGCAATTCTAATCGCCTCGTCGCTCGGCTTGTAGTCTTCAAGCTTTGCAATCCTACCTTCGGCCTTCGACACCACCGTTGAGCACACCGCTATCACGTCTCCGTCTCTAACTTCGTATCTTTCGACTATCATCTCCGCCAAGTCGTCTCCCTCTTTTATCACGGGGAGCTTCAAACCGAAGACCGAAATCAATCTCATCACGTGCATGTTTCTTTTGAGTTATAAAACGTTGCAATCACGAACGCGTTAGATCGAACGTGTATTTTTTGGAGTATTTGGGATCGAACAACTTCGAAGGGGAGCCAAGCTTCAAGCTGAGGAGAACACCATCTACATCAACAAACTTGACGGAAGCCACGTGAGTTAGGTAGCCTTTAAAGAAATCTGGCAAGGCTTGAGCGGTTGCACCAATCAAAACCTTCAACTTGGCCTTTTTTGAACGTTCCAAGACGAAATCCAACGTGTCGTTTATCAGAGAAGTTCCGCTTATCAAAACCGCATCCATCTTAGGTAGTAAGCGGTATTCGAAGGAGTCGCTCAGCGTTTCCCCATTTGCAAGATTTGGATTCCTCTCGAAAACGTAAACCTCGTAGCCCTTACTCTTTAAAACGTTGGCGATTGGAGTTATCCTTCCAACTATTGCAACCCTCCTAACGGACTCCCTGAAAACGACGTTGACGACATCCTCCAAGTTTGCAGTTCTGAGATCGAGGTTGTATTGGGAGAGGGCATTTATCGTGGCGATTCCGAGAGTTCTTTCGACTATATTCAAGCTGTCCGCCTTTTCAATAAACCCCTCAACGCTAATTTCATCAAATTCGGAATCACATGCCCTTATCTCTTCTAAAAGGGTCATCGCAACTCCAAGCGATTTTCCCCTCTCACCCTCGATCAAAACGTAAGAATAGGGTAAAGCGAATGAGAAGTCACGAACTCTAAACTCCTCATCTATCATCTTCAAAGCCTTCTTCTTGATCTCATCCACGATCATGCTCTACTTCCATCAGTTTCTCAAAATCAACGTGAGATTCGAACAGCTCCAAGATCCTTTCAACCTTTTTTTTCCCTCCAACCCTTCCCCTCCCGAAAACGCGTTCGACGAGTTCGACAGTCGTTAGGGTGTCGTAGGGAACCAAAACTATGGGAACACCCTTCTCCCTTGCCATGCCCGTTAAGATACTCGGCGGTTCTAAGTTACCCGTCAGTATGAGGCATTTGACGTTTGGAACTTCCAACGCGAGCGTAATCAGGTCCGACCTGTCCCCTCCCGTTATGACCGCACAGTTCTTCGCTCTCCTGAAGTATCCCAACGCGGACTGTGGGGACATAGCTCCTATGAGTAGCTGTTCTATTATGATGTCCTCCCTCGGCTCGACCAGGTATCTACCTTTTAAAACTTCGAACAACTCACTCAAGTAAGTTCCGGCTAAGAGGGAATCTTTTGGAATCATTCCGACGACTTCCAAACCCTTACTTCTGAGGACTCTCTCGGTTAAACTCTTGAGGTAGGACGTCTTGTATCCGTAAACCTGATTGAACAAAACGAACTTCAACCTCTCACCGAACCTCAGCTTGGCGGACAGGAGTCTGTCTATAACGTAATCGTCCACGTATTTAACGACCATGAGGACGTTCTTTTCGAGCATCGAAGAGAGTTCCTCATCGCAAAGCCCGATGGTTTTGCCCATCTCGTAGTGCAGAGAGCCTTCTACTATGACCACATCCTTACCTTCCTTTACGCGATCGTAAGCTTCGATTACCCTCTCCCTAAGTTTGGATGGGTCCGAGCTCAAGACGAATTCCAAATACGGTTTGTCCAGCACGATGGGGCAAACGTCACTCGGATCGTCTTCAAGCTTTAAAGTCTGAGAAACCGTTATTACGTCATCCTCAACGAGTTCGTTACCGACGTATCTCCCAACGCCTACGGGTTTGAAGTATCCTACCCTGTATCCCTCCCTCTTGAGCAGAAGTCCCAAGGCTATCGATACCGCACTCTTACCCGAATACGCGTCGAGAGACGATACGAACATCTCACCTCACCACCATCTTTACATCAACAACGCAACATCCCTTCTCGTAAACGAATACGGGATTCAGATCCATTTCGAGTATCTCCTCGAAATCCATACTCATCTTCGAAACTCTGACCAAAACGTCAACTACGGATTGCACATCGGAAGGTTTCTCACCTCTAACACCCTTAAGAAGTTTGTAAGCTTTGACCTCTTTAACCATTTCCAAGGCCATCGATCTCGAAATCGGGGCAATTCTAAACGACACGTCTTTAAACACTTCGACGTAGATTCCTCCAAGTCCGAACATCAAAAGGGGTCCGAAGTTGGGATCCCTCTTCATACCGATTATGACCTCCTTTCCCATGGGCATCATCTTCTGCACCATAACTCCGTCTACCTCAACATTTAAGAAGTCTTCAGCCCTCTTTACGAGCTCGTAGAACGTTGGAATCACTTCATCTCTACCAACGTTCAGCTTAACGCAACCCACATCGGTCTTGTGTATGACCTCGGGAGAAACGATCTTCATGGCAACGGGGTAACCGATCTTGTCGGCGATTTCAAGTGCCTCTTCTGCTGTGCGTGCGATTCCGTAGGGTGGGACGGGAATTCCGTATGCTTTGAGCACCTCAAACCAGGCCCTCTCCTTTATAAGCGATCTGACGAGTTCAGTATCCACATCCATCTCCTCATGCATTTCCTCCTCTTTGGACCTCATCAGGCCGTATTTGTAGGCAAAACTCAAGGCTTTGACTGCCCTTACGGGATCTGTAAAGTTTACGATCCCCCTTTTCTTTAAGAGTTCGACCGCACCTTTAACGCTTTCACCACCCATGAAGCACGTAACGATCGGTTTTTTAATCGAAGACACGTATTCCGCTGACTTGATAAAATCTATTTGAGCTGTTGGAGTGAGAATTGCAACTATGGCACCAACGTTCTCGTCTTCCGCAACGACCTTCAAAGCCTCGCCGAACCTCTCCGCATCCGCATCGCCCAAGACGTCAACGGGGTTGTATAAGTTTGCGATTGGTGGTAAAATGCTTTTCAACCCTTCTATCGTTCTACTTTCGAACTTGGCGAGTTTCAATCCAAAAAACTCCACCGCATCGGAAGCCATAACCCCCGGTCCTCCAGAATTCGTTACTATTGCGACTTCGCCGTTGAAATCCCCTACACTTAGAAGCACGAGGGAGCAGTCGAACAACTCTTCGATCGAATTCGCTTCAACGACACCGCTCTGCTTGAATGCGGTTTTGCAAGCCTCGTAACTTCCAGCCAGACTACCAGTGTGACTCGAAGCTGCCTTCGCACCAGCATCCGTCTTACCGCTTTTGATAGCCACCACAGGTTTTACCTTCGAAAGCCTTCTGGCAACCTTCATGAATCTCCTTCCATCCTCTATCCCCTCCAAATACAGCATCACAACATCGGTATGTTCGTCCTCCAAGAAGAACTCCATGAAATCGTTCTCGTTTAAAACCGCCTTGTTGCCGAGAGACACCACCTTGCTGAACCCTATACCGTTGAGCCTCGCCCAGTCCATTAAAGCCAGTATCAAAGCTCCAGACTGGCTCACGAGAGCTATCCTCCCTTTCGGAGGAGAAACCCTGCTGAATGTGGCGTTCAGGTTGTTGTGCGTATTTATTATTCCCAAACAGTTTGGTCCTACGAGGTTTATCCCGTATCTCTTACATATCTTAACCAGCTCTTTTTCCAAATCGTAGTTTCCCACCTCTTTAAATCCGGCGGTGATGACTACGACGTTTTTGACGCCCTTCCTTCCACAGCTCTCAAGGACGTTTAGAACGGATTTCAGGGGAACCGCTACGATGGCCAAATCCACACGTTCGGGAATAGACTCTACGGAGGGGTAGCATTTAAAACCCAAGACCTCCGAATACTTCGGGTTTACCGCGTAAACCTTACCGTTGAAATCCTTCAGATTTCTTAGAATAGTGTTACCGACTTTACCCTCTTTGGGAGTCGCACCGATCACCGCAACGACCTCGGGTTCGAACAGACCCTTGAGCATCTGTGAACCTAAGCACGACGATTCCATATTAAGGTTTCCAAAATGGGTGGGAAAAAGGTTAATACACCTCCCTCCGATCTTTGATAAATGTTGAAGGAGAAACTTGCGGAGTTGAAATACAGGTTGGCGGAGAGGTTCGTTCAGAGGGAGGCGGAGATTACAGCGATACTTGCGGGTTTGCTCTCCGGAGAGCCTACCATACTCGTAGGTGAGGTGGGAACGGCAAAGACCGCTTTGATCGAGAGCTTGGCCGGAATGATAGACGCAAAATACTTCTACTACCTTCTCACGAGGTTTACGGAACCAGATGAGATTCTGGGAGTTCTGGACATAAACGCTTTGAGGGAGGGAAGATACGTTAGAAGAACCGAAGGCAAGTTGCCCCAAGCTGAGATAGTTTTCCTCGACGAGATATTCAAAGCTTCTTCCGCCATAAGAAACATACTTCTCGACATAATTCTAAACAAGAGGATTTTCTGCGACGGAGTTTATGTAAAGTTGCCTATGCTTGCCCTATACACCGCAAGCAACGAGATAAGCGGTGACATAGAGGATCTACCTTTTTACGACAGGTTAACGATTAGATGCTTCGTCAAGAGCGTTTCCGAGGATTCTTGGGTTGAACTCATAGAGAGGGGTATAGAGCTCGACCTCGGTCTGAAGAACGAGAAGGTAATGGACGTTAAGGACGTCAAAACGCTTCAAAACGAAGTTAACGAGAAGTTCAGAAGGATCAAAGAGAACGGAGATTTGATAAGGAGATACATCGAAGCCCTCGTCAGGTTGAAGCAGAGGGGTGTGAAGATTTCGGATAGAAGGAAGATTAAGGTTTTGAAAGTTGCTTCCGCAATATCCTTCGTTTACGGAGAAGATAACGTGAGTTTGGACTCTTTGGCCGAAGCTTTGAAGTTGACAGCGGTCCACGACGAGGACGACCTCAAGAAGGTCGAGCAGATAATCCTCGAGCTGGGGTTGAGCAGTTTCTATCAGCACGTTCAGAAGATTCAGGTGGTCACAGCGGAGTTGCAAAACGCCCTAAACGCAAGTCTGAACGGCGGAATGGAGGAGATAAAAATGCTTTCAACCATTTACAAGAAGGCTTCCGCAGTCATAAGCGAGATTCCGAAGAATCCGAGGTTGATACCATACATAAGGCAGTTCGAACAGGTTTACAACAGGGTTGGGGACGTTTTGGAGAGGAAGAAGGCGGAACTCTTCGGATTATGAAGAACAACCTCGTGAACGTAACGAACGAGGACTTCGTCTATCAGCTCATCTCCCAAAGGATAGAGGGCTATTTGCCAAAAGACCTGAGAGAGATATACAGGGTTTGCGAACAGATAAGGATAATAGCGACGGACTGCTACTTTCTGCACTACTCCCTCTACCCATTTCTCAGATCTAAGAACGACGACGATATTCTTGAACAGGCGAGGAGATACCTTCAGGACTACATAAAGGACGAGAGGTATCAGAGGTTGAAGATGCTCACAACCCTCGACGACGAGATGAGCTTAACTTACAGCATAGGTCTCGCAAAAGCTGTAATAGGTAGGGTTCTTGGTCAGATAAGGTTGGAGAACGAGAACCCCTTTTCGAACTTGAAGCTCTTCGTTTCACGCGCCCTATCTTCTTTAACGGAGGGAGGAGAGATTCCAGCCATTCTGGACTACGCTACGGAATACGCTGAGGAGATGGTCAAAAATGCCAACGACGTGAGGGAACTCATAGGTGGAAAAAAGGCCGGTAAGGAGGAGGGGACCTTTAAGAAGGTTTTGGATTTGGCCGAACACATGCTCTACGTCAAGTTCATGAGGGACGTTGTTTCATTCTCGAAGAGGCTCTTCAGCCACATACCCAAGGCCACATACATACTAAAGAGGAGGGGGAGGTTCGGGGAAGAGTTGTCAGGATACAGTCTGACTAAGAGGATAGATAGAGCGTTGGTGAGGGAACTCGCTCTACCTGAGGAGCTTTTTATTAAGAAGTTTAGTGGAGAGGGATTTCTAACTAAGGAGAAGCTGAGCATAGCGGAAGGTGCCTACTACATCTTGATAGACAAGAGCGGTTCTATGCACGGTGAAAAGACTATATGGGCGAGGAGCGTCGCCTTAGCGATATACAGGATGGCGAACGTTAAGAGGAGGAAATACTTCCTGAGGTTCTTCGACAAAAAGACGCACCAACTTTTGAGCGATCCTCACGAAGTTGTAGATGCAATATTGAAGGTCAAGTCTAACGGTGGAACGGACATAACGAACGCGTTGAGGACAGCGATAAACGACCTGATTGAGAGGGGTTTGTCTGACTTGACGAACACCATAGTCGTAATAACTGACGGAGAGGATGTCGTTGAAGACCTCTCAAGGGATTTAAAGAGGGCAAACGCGAGTTTAATTTCCGTAATGATTCAGGGGGACAACGAAACTCTGAAGAGCATAAGCGACAGCTACATGAAGGCGGAGTTGAGCGAGAGCGGTGGGGTTAGGCTTTTGAAAGTTGTCGAAGCGTCTTAATCAAATCCCTTATGTCACCGCCTATGGAGGAAGCTTTGGCGGATATGAAGTCGGATTTGGTTCTCTCGATAGCGTTCCTTACGTAATCAACCTTTGGCCTTAGGTTGGGGGTTATCTTGTCCGGAAAGCTGAATGTTATCAGGTTGTTGTAAATCCTCTCCATCACTCCGATGAGCTTTTCCGCCTTTTCGAACTCGTTCCTCCTCAGGAGATCGAGAACGTGCCTCCTTATCTCTCCCACAGCGTCAGCCAATCCCGTTAAAATCGGGGCAAATTCGACTTCAAGCTTGCTCAGATCGACGTTCAGATCGCAGTTCTCCACTACGTGCTTGAAGACGTAAGCTTCTACGAGCTCTTGCATTGCGTCGAAGGTTACGGGGTAGTATATATCGGGGTAAATCCTGTAGTTCCTAACCTTCGATAGGATTTCAAAAGCAGTTTTCAAGTGTTCCTCAGCTTTTTTAAAGTCTCCGGCGTGGATGGAAGCTACGGCCTTTGTGGAGTTTATCCTCATCTCTCTAACGAGTTTTAAAAGCTCCTCCCTCGCCAGTTCCTTCTCTTCAAGCTTCGACCTAACAAAATCCAAGAATTCTTCAATCATAAAAAACAAAATTAAAAAGGGTTTACTCCTTCTTGGCCAAAACTATCTCGATTGCGGAGACGTTTGCGGTTCCCTGCTCGCTCTCTATCTGTTCGGTCGAAATCTTTATGTCCTTCACGTCCACGTCCGGTAGGAATCTCTTTCTCACGATCTCAGCTACGTCCACAGCCCTGCTTATCGCCTTCCCTCTCGCCTTTATGGCCACTTCCTTTGCCCCGTTGTTGAACTGCGTCAGCACTGCCAACACGTAGTTCATTACGGGCTTGTTTCCAACAAACACCGCATTCTCTGCCATTTCCATCACCTTCCCAATGGGCTTGGGAAAGGTTATATTAATTTTTCGTATCCTTAGTAACATGAAGGAGATTGCGGTTGTTACCTTGGTGTTCTTGATTTCCCTCTACTTGGGCTACGTTTGGGCGGAAAGCAATCCGAATCTAGCGGAGGATATTGTGAAGGGTCTCTTCGGCAACCTGTCGTTCGTGAAGAAACTGCCGAGTTACGCGATATTCGTCCTAATATTCCTGAACAACTCGGTTAAGAGTCTGCTGAGCATGCTCCTGGGAGTTGCGTTCGGTATAGTTCCCGTTCTATTCGTCGTTTTCAACGGTTACCTCATAGGGGTAGTGGTTTTCGTGGTTTCGAAGAAGGTCGGAATTCTGAAGGTAGCTCTCATGTTGATACCTCACGGAGTTCTTGAGATACCCGCAATAATAATAGCGTGCTCCTACGGTCTCAGGTTGGGGATCGCAACGCTTAAGAGGGTTACAGGCAGAGACGTCAACCTCTCTGACGAAGTAAAAAATTCCCTCTGGGTGTTCTTGAAGGTGGTCGTTCCGATGCTACTCGTTGCAGCTTTTATAGAGACGTTCGTAACACCACTCGTCAGTCAAATTTGACCCTCCTTATTCCAGAAAAGAGAACGACAGCGCTGACGAACCTCGAGTTCGGTATGGGGTAGTCGCCGTATCTCACAACCATGCTCTCGTTCAGGCTTTCGACTAACCTTATGCTGGCAAAGAGGCCGTCCATCGTTATCTCCTCCGGATTACCCGAAAACACAATAAGAGCACTCTTCGCGGTTTCAACGTCACCTTCGAAGCTCGTGTTTTCCACAGCACTTCTAACGAGGTCTATCATCCTCTGAGTTCTCAAAGCCAAGAGCTGACTTCTCTTCATAAAAAACTTGAATAGGGGAACGTTCCTCTTTGCATGACCCAAGATGGTAAAACCCTCTCTCGAAAGGGCGTTGAAGAGGTCTGATGTGTCAACTACAACTTCACCCGCCAACCTCCTCTTCAAATCTATCTCCCCCACCCTTGCGAGAACGTTCAAAGCTTCGACCGTCTCGTCAACCCTCTCTTCCCTCGTGAGTATCATGTAGTCGGAAAACTCCTTCAGGGCCTTCATCTTCTCCCTAACCTCACCAGACAAGTCGTTCGTGTTCAGCACTCCGAGAACGATTATTGGATCTTCGAAAACCCCCTTGAGTTTTTTGCAGACCTCCACCGCAACCTTGACGTCCTCGTTTTTAAATGAGGTTACGATCATAGCTCCCTCGTATATCTCGTATCTGCTGAGAATCTCGTTAAAAACACCGGTTACGTCCAAACTCCTCGGTAAGAAGAACTTGTTCTCCTCGTCTATCTTGACCTTCTTAACGTCCTCTAACCTGTTTAGTATCGCGTAGCATCTGAAGAGTTTTGCCCTGTTCACCTTCGCCCCCTTCCTGTGGAGTAAGCTTGAAATCTCTCCGCCCTTCAAACCAACGCCGACAGTTAAAATCCTCATTTTCCGCAAATATTTTTGAAGAAGCTAATAATCTTTACTGTCAAATCGAAACAGATTAATTTTCAGAGGGCATTTCAATTTCGATGGACAAAAAAACGATTGTAAAGAAGTTTGCGGTTTACGGGAGAAACGTTCATCCTCAGGCAGTTGAGGTCCTGCTTAAGAATGCGAATCACGGGGATTTGGACAACCTCATAGCCCACATATGCAAAACTACTACGAGTTTTGTGATATCGAAGGAGGAGGTCGAGAGGGCTATAACGAGCTACAGACCTAAAAAGTCGGAGGAAAGGAAGGTTGTGAAGAAAATCAATTACGAGGGGATAGACGTTAAGGACGTTACCGGGAAATCCACGTGCGAAGGGGGTATAGAAGACTTCGTAGCCTTATTCAATTCGAGATTTGAAAAGCTCAGCCTTCTCGTTAGGAGGAGGATTGGAGGTATAAAGATTTCCGCTTTGAGCAGGTTTAGGAACGAGCAGGTTGAAGTTGTCGGAATGGTTAAGGACGTCAGGGATTACGGAAACTTTGCAATCGTAGATATCGAAGACAAAACGGGTAGTGTCAGCGTTTTTGCGGGAGAAAGGCTTAGAGACGTTGCGATCGAACTTTTGGGTGACGAGGTTGTAGGTGTCGTGGGTGTTTACAGGAACGGTAGGATATACGCGGATAGGATAATATTTCCCGACGTTCCGATTAGGGAGAGGGTGAAAAAGGATTTCGGCATAGTTTTCGTATCCGACACTCACTTCGGGAGTAGGGAGTTCATGGAGAGGGAGTGGAACCTCTTTGCGAAGTGGTTGAGCGGTGAGATAGGGAGTGAGAAGATAGTCGATTTGGCGAGCAAGGTCAAATACGTCGTTATCGCCGGGGATGTGGTTGACGGAGTTGGAGTTTATCCCGGGCAAGAGAAGGATTTGATAGTCACGGACATATACGGGCAATACGAACTCGCTGGAGAGATGTTGAGCAAGCTACCCAAGGACGTTAAGATAATCCTTTCGGTCGGAAACCACGATGCCATAAGGCAGGCTGAGCCTCAACCAGCTTTACCTAAGGAGATAAGGGATCTGTTCCCTAAGAACGTAATTCATGTTGGAAATCCGGCCTACGTGAATTTGGACGGTTTAAAACTTCTTATATATCACGGAAGGAGCTTGGATGATGTTATAACAAAGATTCCACGATTGAGCTACGAGAAACCCCACGAGGCGATGATAGAACTGCTCAAGAGGAGGCATCTCTGCCCGATATACGGTGGAAAGACACCCATAGCTCCCGAAAGGGAAGACTGGCTCGTTATAGATGAAGTTCCAGATATCTTCCACTGCGGTCATGTTCACACTTACGGGGTGGGATTTTACAGGGGGGTTTTGGTTGTCAACTCTGGAACTTGGCAATCCCAAACTGAGTTTCAGAAGAAGATGAACCTGAATCCAATGCCCTGCAACGTTGCACTTTACTATAATGGGGAAGTTGGGAGGTTAAGATTTTGCAGGTGAAATCATGTCTATAGGCAAATACACAACTTCTATTCCGGCCTCTCTCAAGAGTTCGAGTCCCCTCTTGTCCGCATACTCTTTCCCGTAAACTACCCTCTTTATTCCGGCGTTTACTATCATCTTCGCACAGGTTATGCACGGGCAGTGAGTGGTGTAGATGGTTGCCCCTTCGATGCTTATCCCGAACTTTGCAGCCTGAATTATCGCATTTTGCTCGGCGTGAAGCCCGCGACAGTTGTGAACTATGAAAGATTCCGTAGCAAATGAATGATCTCTACTCACTTCGAGGTTGTAAACCTTTCCTCTGTAGAACTTCGTCTCAACCCTATCAACCGGTGTGTAAAGCCTACCGTTTTTCAGATACCTCGTTTTAAGTTTGGGATTCTTGTTTATCCTTAACCTATACATGGACGATTTAACATTCCTTCTCGGTGGAGAGACATCGAGGGTTGGAATTATACCAAGTCTAAGACAAATCTGAAGCATCTGAAGTGCCAAAGCTTTTGATGCTGTAACTCCCCTTACATCAACCGAGTTATCGTAACCCTCACCCTCAAGCCAGCCGTGGAGAATGTGTTTCTGTAGAGACGGTTTAAGGGTCATCAATTCGCTTGAAATTCTCATCGTGTAGGAGTTTCTTCCAAGCATGTTTGCAAAGACCTCCGCAAGAATCTTGGAGGAATACCTTAAAGTCAGAGAAGATCGTCTTCTGTATTCGTAAGGCTTAAGCTCGAAGTAATCCCTCATAATCTCGACTATTCTCTCTGCTATGTCTTCTTCATTTCTATTCAAGCCGAATGCTATTTGATTTCCAGAAGAACATCCTTCTGCGAGGTAGATTCCAAAAAGCCACATTAGATCCTCGCTAACTTCAAGCTCTGCTGGTATGTCTTTGCTGGGAGATTCACCGAGATGTAACATTCCTTTTCTAACTGTAACGTATCCTCTTGGTGATCCACCGTTTACCCAATTCCAAGCGACACTTCTGCAAACGCCATATACTCTTTCGATGTAATCGTAGCTCTTGCCTTTCTTCCTTGCGTCTAAAACCTTATAATAAACGCTGGGAGGTCTTTTGACGTATTTTGACAAGTCTATAGTTTTTAAATCGTTAATCCTCGTATCGAAGCCAAAAATCAGCATATCTCCACGGTTAAGTAGCATCGCTGGAATCCAGTCCTCTTCATACCTTTCGCACGGTCTGCCACAACTTTCTTTCATTACACTTTTGCAAATCGTTTTCTTATCTTTGTATCTAACTGTCTTTATTGCTAGAACCTCATGCTCCGGTGTTAGAGTTATCGGTAATAGCCCCTTTGGTTTTACAACACAGACTATGCCTTCGTAATCTCTACACAGGACCTTGGTAACATCAGCGTAGCTACCCGAATGTGTCAAAACCTTACATCCTGTTTTAATTTCACTTATCTTCCTAAATCCGTCTTCTGTCAGCACTTCTACATCAGGTGTAAGGCAGAGTTCTTGCCTCTCACCACTCGGAACCTTCAACTTCTCCCTCAAACAACCTACGTCCAAGCAGTGAGCCATTCCAGAAGGAGCTCCGTTGTAACCAGTTGCCAAAATCCTCTTGTCCTTAACTATTATAGCACCGACCTTCTGCCTTAAACACGTCGATCTCTTCGAAACTACCAAAGCTAACTCCATGAAGTATTCGTCCCAGCTCGGGCGTGACACCCACAAGTTGTGCAACTTTGTTAATAACGTTACCGCAATCCTTATAATCAAACGATCGAAATGTGGATTGGGGCTCGTGGTCTAGGGGTTATGACGTCGCCCTTACGAGGCGAAGGTCCCCGGTTCGAGTCCGGGCGAGCCCACTTCAAATTTTTCTCATATACCGCTACAAGCTCAATGATCTTAGGTTCTAAGAGATCAGCAATGGTAACCCCTTCAGCTTCCGCTATTTCCCTCAAACGCTGTAACAAATGCTTATCAATTCTCAACGTGAAGTCCACCCTACCAGAAGGTCGCCTACCCACGTTAATTCTCATGGGAGAATAAAAATTAAGTTCTTCCATTTAGCATCACCTCCCTCAACCAACACTTAAACTCAAACTCATTAAGAAGTTCCGTGTTATCAATATCCACAATAGTATAAGTGTCCCGGACATCACCGTTACCGCACCTCTTTACCCCATAACGCCTGTAAGGATTAATCTTCGCAACCCTAAACCACTTCTCCCCGTAAGCCCCAATCTCTATTATATAGTAAAGAGGAACTCCAGATAACTTAGACAATTCTTGTAAAGTGATAAACTGAAAAGCGTTGACTGGTATCGCCCTCTCGAAATCTTCGTTCCTCCACTTGTATTCAATCAGAGCCTTTAACTCACCGTTTACAACTACAACCTTGTCCAAATCCGTTATCCCAAATTTGCAACCGCTGAAAACCTTCTTGCAGACGGTAGAAAACCATATATTCCTCTTCTCCTCCTCCAGCACGTTAATTATATGTTTGATAGCTCTTGCCGTTAATTCATCTTCCGTCTTCCTAAGTAAGTTCCAGAGCCGGTCTAACAATTTGTCTATAATGTAATTAATATAATCGTGATATCTCAACAACTCTACCCTCCTCATGCTTAACCCTCCTCAAAATTCTAAGAGGACAAGCGAATTTACGACCATTCCACTCAAAAGCTCCCATCCTGTACCCATTCGGGAAATAGATTTTAGCGTAGAGCCAAACTCTTGACTTGAAGGGTATCTGCCCCCACTTGCAATAGTAGATTCGCTCTTCAGAACATCTAATGATCCTCGCCATCAGAATCTCCCTCCTTAAAGAATCTATTTAGAGTTGAAAGTTTCTCTCTCACTTTTTCTCGAATTACTTGTTCCAAAATCCGATCAAGTATAGCATAAAAATCTGGATGAGGTAAAGCATATCTCGATGGAATTAGTATTTTTACAATATCTTCATCCCACCATATCCAACCAATCGAGTATGCTGATAGTAAGAATAAATCAAAATAATCGATTGTTGCCGGTCGTGTTGCGATATACATGTAATTAACATAAGGCCTCCTAACAATCGCTTGGTGAATTACTTTCTTGATGTCGTATTCTTTGAATTCTACACCTATTAACCTCTCCGTTGTTCTACGTTTTCCATTGAATGTCAGTTTTATGATTAAATCAAACTCGATTCTCTCTTTTTTACTAACTATAACTTTTCGAGGAAAGAGTTTTGCGTCCGTCTCGCTGTATTCACTCTTATGATGCTTTATAATTTTCTCCACTACCTCGTAAGCCTTTTGTTCTTCAATATAAGCATTCTCTTTTAACCATTCTTTATATTCGCTAAGATTCATCAGAATCTCCCTCCTCTTCGGCAAAAACCATCATCAGAATCAATCTCCTCATAGAACACTTTAGAAAGCAAATTATTCTCGTCAAACTCTAAGTAAAATCTTGTTCCACATTCATTACATTCCGTAGTATAATCATCGTCAGGGATGTATATATCAGCACCACAGAAGGGACAACGCCCATAGCTGAAAACCATCATATCCCATCCCTTTAACTCCTCAAGCCTAACCATTAGAATCACCCTCCTCTCTCACCCAGCAAACCTTACACTCATCGCAGAACTCGTAAATAACCCCTCCAAGCTGTATAACAGTCCTCTCGTGATCGCATGTAGGTTTCCCAGCCTTCACCACGTATTCCGGGTTGATAATTATCTTCCCCATTCACACCACCCGAAAAATTAAGAAATATTCATTTCTCCAGTTCTTTCTGCATTTCCTTGCGGAATTCGGAGATTGCATCCAGAACAGCTTCTATTTTCTGCTTACCGAGTCCTGTTTTCTCTTTCAAGTAAAGAACAAGCATTTGTCTCATAAAACCTTTTGTTGGTATTTGCTCCAACGCTTTCGCCATCTTTTCCATCTCCTCAACGATTCTTTCTCCAACCGTCTTTTTCTCCTCCATTCACACCACCTCAAAAAAATTATGAAATAACAGGAATCCCAAGCTTTTCAAGAATCTCAATGTGCTCCTTGCCAATCTTACCGTTCCCGTTGCAACTGTTGTAAATCTCAATGACGTTCTTTAAAGCCTTGTAAACCTCTAAAGCCCTCTCTATCCTCTCTCCAAGCTTTTTAACTTCCTCCTTCAACCTTTCAAAGCTCTCTCCATCAAAATTAACAACTCCAACGTAGAACTCAACGTATATCCTGTAATACCCGCAATCCCTCTCTACCTCGCTGATCTCCGCCTTCTCCCACTCCTTCTTTAATACCCTGTTCGCTACCTCCAATACCTCCCTCTCCTCCAACCCAAAACTTATTACTTCCACCCAATACTCTATCCTCGATACTCCCACCCTCATCCCGCTACACCTCCTTTACCTCCTCCCGGACAACAGGATGACGGGAGGAGCGTGAACCAAGCACAAAACCACAATAAGGACACAACGCCTTCTTTTCCTCAAGTTCAAACTGACAAAACTTCCAATCAAAAACAAACTCCCTCACCACAACTACATCCCCCTTAAACAGCTTGCGATGACAATTCGGACACTCCACCCTTAATCACCTCCCAAAACCTCATCTAAACTCCAACCATCCAAATCGCCACTATCCGAATCGCCGTAAGAATTCAGAGTAACGTCTCCCTTGAGCCTAATACCCCTGATGTAACGCTTATTATGACTTCTTGTCAGACCAAACCCTAAAGACTCTAAACGCCTTACAAACCAGCTTTTGTCAAAGCATCTGATACCTTCCTCATCGCAGAATTTTTGATAAAGCTCATAGAGTGTGTCCCTCTCAACTTTCGCATTCTCGTCAAGCTCAATAACGCCTCTCTCTTCCATAGTCTTAACGAAATTGTAAACTGGGTTTGTTTCTCTCAACCACTTTTCTCTGATGTCGTTTTCGCCAGTCTGACCGGTAAACTCCTTCCTCTTCCAAGCGAACTTGAACGCATAAATGCTAACGACAATACAACCCTCTATCTCCTCCTCCGTGAAGGTATTCTTGTAAAACTCTGGATCGGGCTTGAACTTGTTAGGGAACTCCACAACAATCCAACGCCTGTAAAACGCCTCCGTGTGTTCTGAAACTGGAGGTAACTGATTGGCTGAGAAAAGAAGCTTAGCATAGTTCACGAAGCTTATAGGGTCACGGTATTTCCTATCTGCAGAAATGTAATCTTCACCAACTAAGGCTTTAAAGATACCAACATCTTGAACAGCTTCTGACGGTAAATCTGGATAAATGTTCGCAAGCTTTTGATAGAGTTGTGCGGGCATAAACCTATTCGAAGTTAAAGCTTGCAAGGAAACAGAACTAACGTTCCTATCGCCTAAAATATCCTTCACGAGCCTAAGATAGGTAGATTTACCGTTTGCACCAGAGCCGATAAGCATAATCGCTTTATGAATGTCGTAAGAAGGATACAAACAAAAACCAATAATTTCAAACAACAAACGCCAGTTATCACCAACCCATTGTTTGAATGCCTCTAAAGTCTTCGGGCAAAGCTTCTTAGCCAATTCTTCAAGATCATCCTCTCCAACGTTGTTAATTGAATATAACAACCTATGATCGATATAATTAACAACGAAATCATCATTAAACTTTTCAAAGTATTCGGGATCACAATTTTCAAGCTCCTCTAAGCTTTCTGGAACAACATTTTCAACGGACTCTACAAGCGGTTTATCCTCAAACAAGAATTTATACCAGTCAAAAATACAATTCTTAAAAGCAATCTTAAGCGGTGGCTTTCTTATAAATCGTATAGTCCTATCCTCAAGCCTTGCGAAAAACTCCCTCCTAACAGAAGTATATTGCGGAACTTTGTATCCAGCGTCTATTATTTGAGTGTAAACCCCTTCAAGCCATTTGCTCAAAGTGAGTTCCGCCGGTTCCCATACCACATCCTTGTGAACGTATAGCCCTATCCTTGTCCCATCTGGATAACACCAGCATGCTATCTTATGCAAAGCTAAACATTTCTCAATTAGCTTCGTAACCAGTTCAACAACCGTGAATTTCTGACCATCCGATGGCGTTGGAAGTGTAAATGCATCGTTGTTATCCATAATTTTACACCTTTATGTAATTCTTTCAGTCAAAAATTCTCTAAGAATTGATCTTAGAGCCTCAGAATCCGACTCAAAGCATTTCTCTGTTTTATATTTTTGAAGTTTCTCATATAATTTATCTGGTATTTTAGTAGCTACCACCTTCGCCACTTTACATCACCTCAACATGTTTGTATAAAGTAAACAGGTATATAAGGTTTACGATATTTAAACACCTTTAACTTTGTTAAACATATTGTTAAATAAATGAGAATGAACTTGTTTCTGTGCAAGTAATGGACTATACACTAATAAAAACCGTATTAAAATCTGCAAACCTCAAGATACTCGACTGTATCAGGCAAGGAAAAAATAGATGGAGTGATTTTGAGAAAGTGCTCAATAAAAGACAAATTAGTGAAGCTCTAAATGAACTAATAGCTTTAGGAATCATAAAGACCCGTAAACAAAGAAGAGGATTGCAGGAATATAACATTTATGAATTAACAGAAATTGGACAAGAGGTTGTTAGAATTTTGGAAGAGTTAGAAGACAAAATCAAAAGAGCTTCTCGCCTTCACAATAAATATGTATAAAATTTATGTAAATAGTAGTTTATTAAAATCACGATTTTTAACGAACTGGTAACTCGTCGTTTGACGGTGAGTAACACCATTTTTATAAGCATAAACTATAATTATTAAAGAGAGGTTTTAAGCTGACATATAAACCCAGAATATCCTGATATATAAACTTTGTGCTCCATTAGCTCCATCATTTTCCTAAAACTCTGAAGAAGTTGATAGGATAAGGAGCATTCTAAAAGAAAAGTTGTGAAAAAATAGTGGAGCTGGTGGAGCATCTTTTGGTTTACTTTTATAAAATTGAATTTAATTAATAAATATTATTACGTTTATTGGTTTTGTTAATACCCCTCTTGATGTGGGGTAACTTTTCTTACATATAAACTTTATCTTTAAGTATAGAGATACTAAAAGCGTTAAGAAATAGTGAAAAAACGCTTACAGAACTTCAGTTTGATGTTCGTGCTCAAATAAGCACTACACAGAGAGCTATAGAAGCATTAACTGAAATTGGGTTAATCCAAAGAAAGGAGAAGAAAAGAGCTGGAAAAAGGGTTATCGTTTACCAGCTAACCCCACTTGGTGTGGAGATACTAAATTGGTTGGATGACTTGGATAGGCGTGCACGTAAATTAATAACAACAATTAGTCACTAATCATTTCATTACTATAGTAAGATAATTATATAATATGGGATTATGGGATTTTTTCAGCAACTTTTTTCCAAAAATTTAGTTAGTCATTATGAGGTGAAAAAGTATCCTTTACACCCTGTCGAAAAATCCCATAATCCCACATTTTATATTTTTCTTTTATTTACTCACCTTGAAGAGGTAGCAAAGATTTTCGAGCTAATAAAAGAGAAAATAGGGGTTAAACATGATGTAGAAGTTTTAAGATATTTAATAAATTATTACAAAGAAAAAGAGCTAAAGAAAGTAGCTGAGCAAAAAGTATAGCTCCTTCAAAGAGAAGCTTGATGAATTATTAGATACATTCTTCAAGGAAACGGGCACCATACTTGTTCATGGGAGTTATGCTCTTATAGCAAGCGATGAAGATACATTCTCTCTACTTTACGAAAAATTGAGGGATGACTTTATATCAAGCATCAAGAACGAATGGCCAGATGAGGATAAAATATCACATATTCTTAAAAGATGGATTGAACATAAAGTTTAAATTTATAATTTTTAGAAGGTAAAGTATAATTTTAGCCCTTATTTTAACATATTTTAACAATAGTTATGGTTGTTGAGGTAGTCTTTAACGTCTTCAAGAGGAAACTTGCTACGTTTAGCTTCTGGAAAACTGACCTCCTCCCCGCCCTAAAGGGCGAAGCTTGGATCGACTTTGTCAAATATGAACGTAAAGAAGTAACATTTATCAACTTTTTCAGGAAATGGTCGATTATGCAAGAGAATGCTATTCTTGAACATCTGGAAAGGATAGAGAAGATGCTTGAAATCCTGAACTCCAAGATAGACAACTTTTTAGGCTTTGAAGACCTCAGCGAAGAAGAGCTTAAAGAACTTGATGAGATAGAGGAGGAGATGAAAAGAGGAGAGAAATATCCGCTTGAATGATGTTCGAAGTCTATCTCAGCAAGCAGGCGAAGAAGTTTCTCGAGAAGCTTGATGAAGATACGAGGGAGAGGATTAAAGAAAAGATCAAACTCCTCGCTGATAACCCCTTTGCTCTGCCCTATAGGAAGATTAGAGGTCGTGAGAACACTTATAGAATTCGCATCGGTGATTATAGAGTTATTTACTCCGTTAGAGGTCATGAAGTTCGAATTTTGAAGATCGATAAACGAGAAAGAATTTACGACCGCATTTGACATTAGAAGATTTTTAAAGAAGTATTTTTTCGACTTTTGCCGTTCCAAGGGTTGGTGGTTCCAGCCTTAATTATTCGTTATCTGTCGAAAGTTTAGGCTTATTGAAATTTTACCGGTAGGGTTTAGGCTTACCGAACTTTTAAAAAATGGAAAAATCGAAAAATGGAGTTTTGGAGGTTACTATTTAGGCTTGCCTAAGAAAAGGGGACGTCCTCCGGAGAAATCATGCTATTGTTTAGCACTCTCGTTAGTATTACTATTCTTTATTGAAATAAAAATTCTGAAGGCTTGTTATATAACAGCAGTTTAGAGAAGAGATTTCGGGAAAATAAGGGATTTGAGAGGAGATATTTAAGCCATCTCAAGTGGTGTTACTTAGGGGGAATGTTTCAGTTTATGCAAGTTCAAAAATTAGCACGAGAAGAATTTTACAAAAATAGGAAATAAAAATAATGGAACGGCTATTTAGATTTTTTAAGTTCTTGGAGTTTAATTTCTAAGTCTTCCCATTCGGATACGTCCCTTAGTATTTCATCCGGATCGAAACCCATTTCAAGTAACTTTCCAAAGCCGTGTTCTGTCAACTCAAAAAACTCCTTAAAATTCATTCCATACTTCTTTTTAAATTCATTTATTCTTCTTTCGATCTCTTTTACCTTTCTTTCTAATTCTACCTTTAAGAAAATCTGAGATGACATACTTTGCATATTTCAGATCGAGAGGTATATGAATTTTACCGGTGAATATGTGGAGATGCTTGATGCATCTTTTATCTTTTCTTCTTAAAGCTCTTGGTAAGGGATGACTGTTATATCCAAAAATTTCTTTATTAAGAATTAGGAGTCGAAATCTTCTTTTTTCACCGTGTTTATACTTAGCAACTCTAATTAACTTCCTTTTTCTTTTCTTCTTTGACATAACTATCCCTTTATAGGTGTGGTAATTGTTGCTGGATGTAGTTCCAGATTTGTTGCCACACTTGGGCAAACCAGAACTTCAGCACGTTCCCTATGTAACCCATTATGCTATTCATATTTGGTTCTGGAAATGCTACTTGGCCTATTATGACGGGATAAAGGAACACGAATCCCAACGTTGCCAGCTTAAGCATTCTACTATTTGTGAGCCAGCTTAACGCTATTAGTATTGCCAAGATTACTATTGCTGAAACGCCTAAAATCTCACTCATCTTTTGTCACCTCCTCTGTTTTAAAGAAAAAGTGTAAAAATTCCTCATAGTGTTGATCTGGAACTCCAATAACAAACTTCCCAAAATCAAGCCATAACATTACTTGACCTTTGTCTATTCCGTATTTTTCCCTGAACACCAATGGTATGACTACTCTACCTCTTTCGCCAACCTTACTCACTTCTTTTTTGACCTCAGTCTTGTGGGAATTTCCCCGCCCACAGACATATAATACATTATTAACTATATGCCCATTATTACCATTGATCTGATAGACATCACGAACCTCATCGTAATACTTCTTAACGAGTTTGCCGAACCCTGTAAGGTTGCCATGCAAATCCTTGATTCCAAGTGCAATCAGAAGCTCTTCATCCTCCCAATCCTCTTCTTTTAACTCTTCTGCCAATTGTTTAGCTCTCTCTTCCTTTTTTAGCACTATCATTTTGTCTTTTACTCTCTTAGCCTTTCTTTTCATTTCTCTATACTTGTTATAGATTTCGTCGGGGATTTTTTCCGTTGTAATATCTCCAATCTTTTTGTAGTCCTTTCTTAAGAATAACCATGATCTTGACTTTTTCCAAATTTCACCTTGTCCTCTTTTAGTCATCTGAATGAAAATGTGAGCTTGTTCTCTTAGTTTTGGTGGAATCATATCCCATGTTGCACAAGTAACCACTAAAACCGCTATTTCTTCCCTTACAACCTCAAAATCTTCAACGAATTCTATAATCTCCTCTCTAAACCCTTTTTTCGTAAAACCGTATGAAGATGTATGTAATGCGAAATCATCCCATAGGATTATCTTAACTCTACCATCCTCGTGTCTTTCTAAGTCATCTCTATATGCTATGTTCTGGAAGTCTTGAATTGTAAATATTGTATGTCGTAGCACTTTATCCCAATCACCTAAAACGGAATATACTAAGTTCAATCCCGTTACTGACTTACCAAATCCTTTCTCTCCTAAAATACCGATAAATAAGAACCCATCTCGTTCAATAGCGTTTTGAATGTATTTGAATAGCTTATTATTCACCACATCACCCCCCTTTCAGAATAATAACTCATCATCTTCCTCCTCTTCCTCAAACTCCAAATCCTCAAAATTATTTTCATCCTCTAATTTTTCGACCTTTGCCGTTTCTCGAGTTACAGGTTCCTGTTCATCTTTTTCGTTATCTGTCGAAAGTTCAAACTCTTCCTCAACGTCTTCAATAGGTTTAGCACCAACCGCAGGAGCAACAAGCCAAAACTTCTGCTTTATTCCTTCCTCCTGTAGCACCTGCAAAACTCTAACCTTGTGATAAGGCATAAGAAACTCCTCAAGCTCTTTCTTAGCCTCCTCTCCGAATTCTCTTTCCGCTACATCAAGGAGAAATAATAGCTGATGACCGTAAGGATCAAGGACTAATGTTCCAAAACCTAATCTTTCGCTAAGCTTGTAGGCTATCATTTTTTTGACCGTTTCCAAGTCCGAAACTTCCTTAATCTTTATCTTCGTCACTCCTACCACCTCCTTTTGGCTTAACATCTGTTTTAGTAACCTTAACTTGTCTAATCATAGATAAGAGATGCTTAACCGTTCTTCTCGGCTGTGTAATCTTTTCTTTCACGTAATCTCTCAACAACTTTTCGTATTCCTCAATAACATGCTTAATTTCTGCCTCTTTCAACATCTTGGTATAGTTATCTTCATTCATTAACTCTGAACACCTTAGAACCTTGACCTTCTCAACGTCAAAGCCGAAATACTGCTTTACCACTTGCCAATTCGTTAATACCGCAATTATTCCCGCAAATAGGAAACAATAGAATAAATCAAGCCTAAAGACGTTTAAGTAGCTTGCAATAATGCTTAAAGCCAAGAAACCGAAGAATCCAGCCAACGCATATATTATATTCAATTTGGCTCTCTCGAATTCTGGATAACTGTAATTCTCTTCTCCAATTGCCAAAATTCCTGTAACGTCTTGACCGTTCAGTTCGAAGTTAATAAACTGTTTAAATTCGTTCTTGAAGTCTATTAGCGTTAGTTTCCCGTCGAAATCTCTTATAATCCCTCTATCACGGTCATAAGGGTAAACGTGCAATCTGATTGGCTGATTGTAGGTAACATAAGCAACGTGGAGAAAATCGTAATTCCAGATCAGCATCCCAAAGATGTAACCGAATATGAAACACAATGCGAAGAGGTAGTTATACCATTCCTTGACGTAGTAGGTGTCAAAGAGGAGATGGGGAACGTTCTTGACTATTGTAGTATTCTGACTTACTATTTTTACGGTGTCGGTGGTGTATCTCATGCTTAAAACCGCAAATATTAGCAGAACGACAATGAAAACGACTAAGATGTGCTTACCTTTGTTAATTATCAGCCTATCTTTCTTCATGTGCCTCGATAGTGCCAAACCAACAACAAACAAGCTTATAGCGTAAAATGTCCTTTCCCAACTCCATTTAGCCATTTCCGACCTTAATATTACAATAGCATAATCCCACCAGCTAAGGACGTCCTCTTTCTTCTTTACAAATCCAAACCCCCAAGGTGAGCTAATAATAACCATTTTCAAACCGCCATAGGATTGAGGTTTAAAAGGCAAAGTTACGTTTGTATCTCCTCTTTTGACAAATATCTTTATCCATTTCCCGCTAAATGGATCACAAAATGCTAATAGAGTAGGTATTTCAGCATGAACCTTAATCCAACCTTTATTTAAGTCATAATCGATTACGTAGGTGTTGTTGTCTATATGGATTTTACTGCTACCGGCGAAGAATCTTATCGTTTCATTGCTCCAGTAAACTAATCCATCCTTAACTACCTCAGCATTCACAATATTAACGAACAATATAAAAGCAAGCAATGTAAAAAATAAGATAGTAAAAGCCTTGATGTTCATTTTTGCTCACCTCAAGCCGATAATCTTCTTAGCCTTCTTTAATCTCTTCTTAAAATCGTTGTAAATCTCAGCAACTTTTTTCATTTCTCTTCTCTCTTTAGCACTTAGATTTTTACGTTTCAACTGAGCTTTTGCTCTTTGTTCTGCACAATTAACATATTCTATCGAATCATCTATCGAGATTTTGCCCTTATCAAGTAGTTCTTTAAGTTCCTTTACGCTCTTTTTAGCATCTTCATGAGAATCGATCATTATTATCTTTGCAATCTCTTTATTCTTTGGTGGGAAAAACAACCCTCTTCTCCTTTCTTGCTTTTTTCTCAGTTTACTTCCAGAATGTCTTTTCTTAGCCATATTTAACACCCCTCAACCAAATCAAAAACTCATCTTCATCTAAATTCTCAAAAATCAACATCTTAACCCTTAATAACCTCTCAAACATTTTATCACCCTCCTTTTTAGTAATAAAGCAAAAAATAGAGAAATTAAGCAATTTAAAGCGGTCATTTTGGCTCTTCTACTTTTAGAACGCTAACTCCTCCTCTGCCAAATGAACGCCCTATCAGCACTAATGCCGTTAGAATGCCACCGCCGATTATTACAGCCTTTACTTCCCAGCTTAGCGAACCCCAGAAGTTGTTTATTGCGTTTGCCCAATTAGAACCTCCAGAACTACCACCGCCAACAGTAGTTTGTCTTTCTAATAGCTTATTCTGAAGTTCTATCAGCTTAGTTATTTCATCTATTAGTTTATCAGTCGCACTCAAGTCGTAAACGTATCTTTGCAATGTTACGTTTTGCAACTCCTGTCCAGTCTTTTCATCGACTAACCTCTTTATAGTAAATTCACTTCCTTTCGGAATTGTTATTATCTGTCCATCAGGTGTTAATATGTAAACTGTAGATGGTGCTGTGATTGTTTTATTAGCCTCTAAGGTTAAAGGCGTATCCGCGAATACATAACCTTGATATATTGTTCCGTTGTATTCGATTTCTGAGATGTTGTCGGGGTCTTGTATGTGGAAACCTTCGAGAGCGAGCATGTATTCGCTCACAGCTAAGTAATCTACGCTGTTGTTATGTGCAAAACCGTAGATAAGCATGTATGGGTCTATCATTTTACTTTCAACTTTTTTGAGATCGTAACCGCTGACTACAACGTTGCTAAAGTAGTTGTTCAAGTTGTCATATATCCATGCCTGCGTTTGCTGTGCTTTGCTTATTAAATTGTTTATTCTACTAACATTATAAATATCTAACACAGTATTGTCATCTTTATAATAAATACTTGTGACTATATAAGTGCCAACATCACTATGAATTTTCAGTTTTTTGTATGTATTATTTATTATATCAAAACCCCCTATATTCCAAGTAAGTGGCCACCACTTATCATAAAAATGCACGTATATCGGACATGATGCACCAGTTTTTAAGTAGTAATTTCGTAAATCCATTAGTGTTGCTTTTAAATATTCAACAGTATTATTAGTATTAGCGTATAAATCTTTAAACCATTTATTGAACGTATCTGAAACAACTTTTAACGCCTCATCCTTCGCTTTTGTGTAGTCTCCCGTCTCTGCTAATACCTTTAAAAACTTAGCTTTCGCTTGTGCTATTACTGCTCCTTTCAAAGTCCCTAATTCGTTCTCTTTCATTTTGTAATATGCTTCTTGATCTCCAGCAATTTTTAAGTAAGATACTGTCAGGTCAGTTGTGCTTGAGTTAAGAAGATCGTTATACTTCTCTTGCCAATACCGTGATGCTTGATCATAACCGTAGTAGTAAGCTATTAGTTGCCCTATACCCGGTATGCCAGCCAATATTAATTTTGGGTCGATTGTTTGAGCGTTCGCTACGTTGCTCAATAGTATTAACGCTAAGAAAATAGATGCTAAAACTCTCGCCTTCATTTTTATCACCTTTAGTCTTGATAAGCCATAACTACCGTTGAAACCGCACTCACACCCCAAAGACCTACCTTGTTCCATGTCGTTGATAACCAGTCCGCTGGTAGAGTGAAACCGTTTATGACACCGCTTGCCATTACCGGCAATACTACACTCACAACAAAGCAAACCATTTCCAACGCTGTAAACTTCAACTGTGCTTTCTGAGCAAGCATTATTAACCCGCTAATGACCACAACCGTTAGTGCGAGTGTCATGTATGTCGTGTCCGGCAGTGTTATCAATCCGAAACACGCCAAGCTCGCTACTACCCATGCTATGAATAGTAACGCTTCTACCGGTCCAAATCTCCCTTTCTTAGCTACTCCATCGTAATAGTGTCCGTATCTATCTCTTATGTGCTTACCTATTCTGCTCTCAAGAAATCCTTTAAAAGGCGTTGTTATTTGTGGAATTGCTTGAGAAATTGCTATTGCCACTAAAGTAACTGGTATCACTATCAATCCAGCGTAGGGATTCACTGTCATTGTTGCTACCGCTATTAGAACCATTAACAACCTACTACCTCCTACCCCTACCTCTATCTCTCCTATTCCCATTCCTTACACCTCCTTTCTTTTTCTTACCACCTCCCAAAACTCCAAACAGCAACTCTTCCCGCCAAAACAACACGATTAGCAATGCAATCACTGCCAAAATCGCTATTTGCGTTGTAACAGAGAAATCCGTGAAAAAATAGCTGTCTATAACCTTCCAACAAAAGTGTAGTACTATCTCAGTTATTACCAATACTAAGATCACTGTAGCTACTGTTCGCTGTTCTCTGCTTGCCATTACAACAACTTCAATTTTAAATTATAAAAAGATTATTTATAATATTTATCGCAACTTTTACAAAAGGTTTGTAAAAATCACCTAAAACGTTTAAAATTGATCTTAGAAAATTCTTGAAGAACATAAATATAATAATGATCGATAGCTCTTCTTATGATTTCGCTTTCAGAACAACCAAGTATTTCCGCTAACTCACTAACTTTCGCTTGATATACTTCGTTTAAACTGAATCCTCTACAATTGTATTTCCTATCTAACTCCTTTTTCTCAAACATTTTAATCACCCGCTCTTTCTTCTCCTTTTCAATAAAAGAACTGTAGAAGCAATAAAAACAAAGCAAAATAATATAAAGAGAATTACCAAACCTTTAGAAATCTCTTCATGCCGTGTTAAGATTCTTACAGTCATTCCAGTTAGTGATCCAGCCGTGAAACCATTTATAATTCTAAGAACCATATCCAGCTTGCTCATTTTAATCATCCATGAACATATTTTTAATGACCTCCAGCAACCCAATAAATACTAATCTTGATGCATCGATTGTCCTCTCTCCAAATTGATGCTTTCTCAACTTGAAAACCTCCTTAAGTTTCTCTAAGTCGAAATCTTCGCAATCCCATCTCAGTATCTCTTCATCTCCATCTTTCACCATTACCAATCTAATTACTCCCTCCCACAAAACCTCCTCCTCACTCATCGCAAACCACCTCCAGAAGAGGAAACTTATCCACAATTCGAGAATACCACTCATCCGCTTGTTTAGTCTTAGCCAAGTAGTGAGAAGATCCAACCGTAACCGAAGCTCTACCTTGAATAAAATCAGCTACCGATTCTGGAACACTGTTTAAAATTAAGAAGTTGTAGTTCCACTTTCTGATTGTGTTGGCTGAAACTCTGCCATGCTTAATCTTCTCCTCGAAATAGTCATAATTTCTGCTTACTCTTTTCAATTCAAGCCAAGAAGGATAGTAAAGCCAAAATGCTTTTTTCTTCCCTTTGCTAACAAAACCTACCGGATATCTACAAACCTTCTCGTTCACCTTAACGATGTTAGCAGGATCGAAGTTCTGTAACGCTTCAATAATGTGCTTCAACCTTAATCCGCTGTAAACCAACAACAAGAAGACCAACTCAACCTCTTTGTCGTTTATTTTTCTGATGTGAGTATAATAAGCCTCCTTAAGTTCCTCATTGCTAATGAATATCTCCCTCTGCCTATACTTCTTGATGAACGTCTTTTTCCTCCAGCGTTCCAATGGAATGCCGTTTATCGCCGTCAATCCTTTTTCTTCCTCCAAGAAGGTAAAGAAGTTCCTCAATCCCTTTGCGAATTTATCCCCTTTAATACTTAAAATCAGTTCTTCAAGCTCATCTGGATAAAATATATCCTTGATATTCCTATCGATTGAAGAGATGTAGTCTTTAGCCGTTCTTTCGCTTAGTTCACCCTTCTTAACCTTTCTTTCTAAAAACTTGATGAAATTCCTCCGATGTTTGTTATAAAGTTCCTTTAAGCTTATTTTGTTAAAGCCCTTACGAGGCGAAGGTCCCCGGTTCGAATCCGGGCGAGCCCACTCAATTCATACTGAGCTTTCTCATGTAACTCCTTATCGCTTCGTTAACTATCCTTTCAAACTCCAACAGATCCCTTTCCGCACTCAAGAGGATTTCCTCTATGACCTTGACGACCTTACCCATATCCGCTTCACCCTCAACGACCAAAACACCGTTATCGTTTCTCAGCTTGACGTTAACACCCATCTCCCTGAGCCTTCTCTCTATTGCGGAAAAGGCGACCGGTGCACCTTTATAAACCAAAACGTCTTCTCTACCGTATCCACCGACTTCAACGTCCTTCGTAGGTCTTAACCTGTTTCCGACAACTTCGAACATACAAACACTTTACCTCAGACCTTTTTAAGTTTCGATATGAAGAATCCGGTGCAGTCGTGGAGATGTGGGTATGTTCTCAAAACTTTGTCCCAGAACGGAAAGATTTTACCTCTGAATTCCCTAACGCCCCTAACTCCTATCACGGGTTTGACCTCTTCAACCTTGAAGAACTCTGATGCGAACATGACGTTCTCTTCGTTCTCCTCAAAGGTTATTGAGCAGGTAGAATAAACCGCAACTCCACCGCTTTTAAGGTTTCTAAATGCGTTTTTAAGCATCTTCCTTTGAACCTCTATGGTCTTCTCGTAGAGCACTCTATCGAACCTCCACTTCACGCACGGATAACTCCTGAAGCTACCGGTTGAAGAACAAGGAGGATCGATTAGAACCCTATCCACGTCTCCAACCTTGATCTTGCATCCGTCGGCCAACCTGCAAACTACGTTCCTAACACCCAACTGCCTCATCTTCGCCTTCATCCTCTCCAACCTCTCCGCGGAGTTGTCTATCGCTATTATCACACCCCTGTTTTCCATCATGCTCGCCATGTGACTAGCTTTCAATCCAGGGGCTGAAGCCAAGTCCAAAACGACCTCGTCGGGTTGGGGATTCAAAACGTGAGATACGTAACAGGATGCCAAATCTTGAATCACGTATCTGCCCTCTTTATGCCAATCCAAAACGGATGGATGCTTCTCGTATTCTACAACCTTGAAGACTTCGTCCAGAGGTGTCTCCTCCAACACCGTATATCTCTCCAGATACCTCCTAACGCTTTCGACGTTCGCCTTCAACTCGTTGACCCTGACGTATATCCTCTGCTTCTCGTTGTTTGCCTTCATCAAATCCACTGCCTTTTCACCCAGCAGATCGAGGGCATACTTCACGAACCACTTGGGATGCCAATACTCTAAGGACAACCTCTCAATTTCGTTCATCCTCTTCAGCCTCTTGGCGTAATCGAACTTCTCAGCCCTCCTCAAAACGGCGTTTGCAATTGAAGCCATTTTCAAGTTAAACCTACTCTTAACTATCCTAACTATCGAATCCGTAGCCAGAGCGGGATGAACGCCTTTGAAGTGCATCTCGTAAACTCCAACTCTGAGGAGGTTTCTAAAGAGCGAATCGCAGTTTTTGAAGTCTTTGAAGACCGAACTCAAGATGAAGTCTATCAAGTTCAACCTCTTCTCGATTTCAAATACGTAGGCGTGAACGGAACTCCAAATGGCATGATCGCTAATCCTACCGCTCAAACACCTCTTCATCGCCTCCTTTTCAGAAAGCTTCGTCTCCTCGATAACCTTCAAGACCTCCGCCACGAGCTCTTGAGTGAACACCATCCTAAAACTTGAGTGAGTTTGCGGGGTTTAAAAATTTGTCTGAAAAACTTTTATAGTAGTTGGAATAAAATACTTCATGGCACTATTCGATTGGGGGACCTACAACGGTAAGAGCAAACTGCACGTCGCGGAGCTCTTGGGAATGCGTTTGACCGAGATACCTCCATACGACTTCACGAGAAGGAAGTTCGGCGAGGAGTATTTCAGGGAGTATGCGGAGCTTTCAAAAGCCTTCTTTACGGTCACCGCCCACGCTCCATACTACAGCACGGTTTCTGAGGATAGAAGGGTTTTGGAAGGTGCGAGGAGGGGTTTGATCTCGTCAGCTAAAAAAGCTGAGATCGCGAATGCGGAGATATTCAACATGCACTTGGGTGGAAAGTTGGACGATTTGGACAAAACTATCGAGATCGCAAGCGAAACCGTAAGGGAGATTTTGAGGAACACGGAAAGGATAAAGGTTTCACTCGAAACGACATACTCCAAGTATCTCTTGGGATCGCTTGAAGAGGTAAGGGCTATAATTGAGAGTCTGAATTCGGATAGAGTTATAGTTTCTCTCCAGCTTGAGAACGACTGGATGAGGGAAAAGAACGTTTACAGGACGGGTCTGTTCAGCATAGCGGACAGAGAAACGGATGAGAAATTCTGGTTCGGCATCTTAAAGGAGGCTTTGGACATCTGCCCGGACTACCTCTCTCTCAGGTTTTCCCAGATCACGGGTGTGAAGCTCAGGGGGATGGTCGTTAAGAAGAGGGTTCCCTTGGGAATGGGTTACCCGAACGTCGAGGTTTTGGTTAAGGCCTTGGCGAAGTTCGTAGTTAAGGAGATTCACGAGGAAAACCTGCCTACGGAGATACACCTCATCTACACGGGCTTGCCTGAGAACAAATACGTCGATTGCGTGAAACTCTATTCGATGCTATCTAACGAGTTGGTGCCCTATCTGCAATGATTGAACTCAGAGACTATCAGAGGGAGGCGGTAGAGCACGCTCTGAAAAGGAAGAGGTCAACCTTGGTATTGCCCACGGGAACGGGTAAAACCTTAATAGGCGCCTTTTTTCTTAAAAGGTTGTTCGAGGAGGGTAGGATAAAGAGAGCTGTCGTTTTGGTTCCCACGAGGATTTTGGCCGAGCAGACCTACAACGTTTACAGGAATTTGGGTTTGAAATCCGAGAAGATATACGGAATTTTCAATAAAGACAGAAGGAGGGAGATGTGGAAAAAGGCGGAAATAGCTATATCCACCCCCGAAACGGTTTACAACGACTTGGACGTGATAGGTAGAATAGACGCGATTGTCGTTGACGAATGTCATCATGCGGTCGGAGACGATGCATACGCGAAGGTTTTGAAGGAGATCGATTGCGAATACAGGCTCGGTTTGTCTGCGTTCATACCTTCGAGGAGGAGAAGGGAGATAGAGGACTTGATAGGTGAAGTTAGGGAGTGGAGCGTTGAAAAGCTGAAGGGATACGTTGCGGAGTGGATAGGAGAGGTCTTCGAGACCAAGTTCAACGAGATAGAGATGAGGATATACGACGAGATGGATTTGAGGAGGTGCAGGGCTAAGGGGAGTGAAAAGCTGATATACACTTCAGCTCTGAAGTTCTTTGCGAAGGACGGTGCTCTGGCCTTGAAGGAGAGTTTAAAAAGAAAAACGAAGCTCTCCAAGCTCTTGAAGGATTTGAAAAGTGACGTAATGAGACTGAGGGACTTACACAAGCTGGACTATTTGTTCAGAGCTTTTGAGCTTTACGAGGGTTTTGATAAGGCGATTGTATTCGTTGAGAGGGTAGTTGTGGCAAAAAAGCTTTTCGAAATCTTGAGTGGCTCTTACAAAACTGCCCTCATAGTCGGTAGGAGGGAGAGGGGGAGGGAGGATTTAGAGAGGGTTAGAGATGCGGAGGTGATAGTTTCAACGTCAGCCGGTGAGGAGGGGGTCGATCTTCCCTCTGCAGACCTACTGATAAACTGGTCAAACACTCCGAGCCCGTTGAGGTTCATTCAGAGGCACGGTAGGATCATGAGGAAGGTGGGGAAACGGGTTAAGTTCGTGGTTTACCTCGTCACACCAGACACGATAGACGTTGACGATCTTCTCACTTCGATAGACAAGGCCAAGAGGATCATAGACGTCAACATAGACAGAGATGCGGTTGAAGAGCTTTGGAAGGTTTCGAGGAGGAGAAAGGTGATAGAACTCTTGACCGAACCGATGCCGATGGAGTGGTTGGTGGATTTGAGCGGTAGAACTCTATCCGAAGTCAGGTTCGCTTTGAAAAGAGCCTGTGAGGAGGGTGAAGTTATATACGTATACACGCACCTCGGTAAGACCTTCGTCAGGGTTGATCACTTGGAAAAGCTTGAGAGGTTCTCTCAATTTTTGAATCCCGTTCTGGAGGGGAAGGTGAAGTTGAACGGTAGCGTTAAGGGAGATTACGCAAAGCTTAAGGAGAGAATCGTGAGGATGTTGCCCCTTGAGAGGTTGGAGGTGGTTGCTGTTAGGAAGGTCGGGGACGTTTTGGAATACGTTCCAAGGTCATACAACTTCAGAATTCTGAACGAAAGGGTTTTAGATGTCGTTTTGAGAAACGCCCTTTCGAACTTTTGAAAGGCTTATATTACGAGGGTCTCAGTTCGGAAAATGGAAGTCAGGGTTACGCTGAGCAGGGAGCTCACGTTCTTCGACATTACAATGATAGGAATAGCAGGGATGATCGGTGCGGGGATATTCGCCCTAACAGGTATCGCCTCTGGAATCGCTGGACCCGCAATTCTTCTCGTGTTCTTCTTCAACGGCGTCATAGCAACCTTCACTGGGTTATCTTACGCCGAACTGGGTTCCGCAATACCAGAGGCGGGAGGAAGTTACGTCTGGGTTAGAGAGGCTATGGGGGATTTGATGGGTTTCATAGCGGGTTGGTGCGATTGGGCTGCCCACACCATAGCGTGTTCACTCTACGCTATAACCTTCGGAGCCTTTCTATCTGAAGTTTTGGTTAAGTTCGTCGAAGTTCCTCAGAGGGAGATTCAGGTTTTGTCCGCGCTCGCAATAGTCACGCTTTTAACGTATATCAACTACCTCGGTGCCAAAGAAAGCGGTAGGTTTGGAGGAGCTATAACCCTTTTCAAGGTTCTGGTTTTGGTTGTTTTCGGTGCGTTCGGATTTTACAAAACCTTAACGACTCCGAACTGGATCGAATCCTTCCAACCCTTCATGCCCAACGGATGGACTGGCGTTTTGACCGCTATGGGTCTAACGTATATAGCCTTCGAAGGTTACGAGATAATAGTTCAGAGCGGTGAGGAGGTTAAGAATCCAGAGAGGAACATTCCCAAGGCCATCGTAACTTCCCTCTGGATAACTGTGTTCGTATACATCCTCGTAGCCTTCGCACTCATCGGTAGCGTCAAATCTAACGTTCCGAGCTGGATGTATCTCGGAGAGCTGAAGGAGTTCGGACTTATAAGAGTAGCGGATCAGATCATGCCCTTCGGCTCGTTCTTGATACTCGTTGGCGGTTTGGTCTCGACCGTTAGTGCCATGAACGCAACAATCTACTCCTCCTCAAGGGTATCCTTTGCGATGGGGAGGATAGGATACCTTCCGAAGTTCTTCTCCAACATCCATCCAAAGCACAGAACCCCACACGTTGCAACCCTCTTCAGCTACGTCATAATAGCGGTCATGTGCCTCCTGCCGATAGAAGCAGTCGCTTCTTCAGCGGACATCATGTTCATCCTACTCTTCGTCCTCGTGAACGCTGTAGTTATAGTTTTGAGGTTGAGGAGGCCGGATTTGAAGAGGTCCTTCAAAACCCTCTCACCCTACCTACCCCTAACCGCAATAGTCGCTCAAATCGTTATAGCCTACTTCTTGGTTGCCAACGTAGAGCACGGAGACATCGCCTTGATGTTTTCAACCCTCTGGATACTCTTCGGTGTCGTGATATACTACTCCTACGCCGAGAAGGAGAGGTTCAGAAGGGAGGAGGAGCTTGTAAAGACGGTTTATGAGGAGCTACCTTTGGAGAGGAAGGCATACAGAATACTCGTTCCAGTCGCACATCCTATATACGGTAGGAAGCTGGCAAAGTTTGCGGAGGTGATAGCGAAGGAGAGGGACGGTGAGGTCATAATTTTGAACGTGGTGAGCGTTCCCCTTCAAACCATTCCGAGTGCCTACCCATACGTTGAAAGGGCCAAGGAGTTCGTTTACGAGATAATGCGGATTTTGAGGGTTCCCAAAGGTGGTATAGTTAAGGTCGGACACGATCCGGCGAGAGCGATTCTAAACGCCGTAGAAATGCTGAAGCCAGATATGCTCATAATAGGCTGGAGGGGAAGAACCTTCAGAAGGGACGTGGTTTTGGGTAGCACCATCGATCCGATTCTGCTCAAGGCGAAGACGGATGTAGTCGTCGTAAGGTTCGGTGAAATAGAGGACGTAAAACAGATACTCGTCCCAACTGCAGGAGGACCCCATTCGGAACTCGCCTTGGAGCTTGCCAAGATATTCTCGAGGGAGTTCAAGGCAAAGGTTAAGGTCATATACGTTGGTAGCAGTGAGAAAAACAGAAGGATTGCGGAAAGGGTATTTGAGACTGCAGAAGAGATTCTCGAAGGGATCGATTACGAGTGCGTTTTCGAAATAGACAGAGACGTCGTTGGAAGGATTGCAAAGCACGTTGAAGAGAGCGATTTGACTTTCATAGGTGCGAGCTCCAAGTCGTTTCTAAAGAACTTCGTCTTCGGAGTTTTTCCAGAGAAGATAGTCAGGAGAACTACGAGAACTGTTGCTATGACGAGGAAGTGGGTCAGAATACTCAAGGTCTAAATGACGACCATCTGAGCGTGCCAGCACTCCCCAATCTTCAAGACGTTTTCCCTATCGATTATACCCATCTCTATCGCAAGCTGAACCGCTCTCTTACCCGTTATGTTGGCAATGGTCGCAATTCTCAAGGCCCTCCTGACCTCCTCTTCGTCAACATCCCTTTCACCGTAGAAGCTCTCCTTTACCTCTATCTTCAAATCACCCTCCCTGAAAGTCTTGCCCACTAACTCCGAGTCGCAGACTGCAACAACTATCTCCCCCCTAACCCTGTAAACCTTCAACCTGAACTTCACCGAAGGTTGTTCGTCGCAAGGTTATATATTTTAATACGTCTCCAAAACCTCGAAGTGAACGACCGTTACGAAATCGTTCTCGTTCACATCACCGTAAATCTTCTTCAAAGCTCTTATGAGCTGTTCCCTACTCTCGAAACCGTCTTTAACAGCATCTTCATCCGTCAATTCTTTAACCCTTTTAACGACAACCTTCGTAACCTTTGCCCTTGCGAAGGGTTTGTAGTTAACAGTTAGCTCAACAACTTTACCGACCGGGTAGCTCTTTATACCCTTTCTGACGGTAGTCACCTTTCTCCCTTCAACTATGCTTTGAACGAACTCCGCATCGAAGTTTATCCTATCCATACTACTCATCTCCGTAGAACCTCTTCCAAATCTTCTGCACCGCTTTGAGCAAGGTCTTATAAACTTTGAAGTTTCCTCCCAACTCCCTCCAACTCTTCAACTGCAGGCACTTCCCGACGAGGATTAATTCTTCTTTCTCATCCAAATCGACCTTCTCCCTTTTTGAGTAGTAGTATCTGACGAGGGGTCTTATCAAGTCCGAAACGTATTCGTATAGGCTTTGACCTTGGAAATACTTCTTCATCCTCCTTCTCTCAACCCTACCGAAGTTCGGTAAGTCCGTCTCTAAATCCCTCCTCAAGCTCTTAAGCAAACCCATCGCAGTTTCAGTCTCCAAATCCCTGAGCTCATCAGCCAAATACTCTATCAACCTCCTCGTGAAATCCGCATTTATCAAATCGACCCTCTCCTCTACATGCATCTTAAGAGGTTTCAGGACTATGACCGTGTGCTCTCCAGAAATCTCGTTCCTTTGGGGCGTTATGTGAACTGGGATAAAGTCGTTTCTAAGCCAGAACCTCAAGAGCTCGGGAGAGACACCAAATCCACTTCCAACCCAGTCCATATCCTCTTCCTTAGCTACCTCAACGATTCTGTTCAGAGCCCAACTGCCTATTCCCTTTCTCATGACAGAAGGGTGAGTTGCAATTCTAACGATTCTCATACCCACGCATTTTGGAAAGTCGTAGTCCCAGTAGTGCTTCAGCATCAAATCCGGTATTATCTGCCCCTTAGGTTTGTAACCCTTCGAAATCTTCTTGATCGTCTCATCGTCCATTCTCCCCTCAACCGCAATATGTAAGGAGCACACCACCTTACCGTTAACCTTGACAGCAAACGCCCTATGATTCGGCATGTCCAGGAGTATGACCAAATCTGAGGGTCTGTTCCTGTAGTGTGCCAAAACGTATATTCCGAAGAACTCCCTCAAGAGTTTTTCATCCTCAATTAGCTTGTCCTTGTCGAGCTCTTCAATTTCAAACATTCCCTCTTCTATTGCCTTCAAATCGTTTTCGTCTATCTCCGCAGGTTGGGCGTCTAAAAGGAGAACGTCGTAGAGCCACTTCTCTATGGGATCGCCCTTCCCATACCTTATGGGTTCGTTCATGTGGACCTTCTCTATCTCAACGTCCTCACAGCTCTCAAGCCTCTTCAGGAATCTTATGCTGAACCCCCTTCCCGCACCTTCGTAACCGTGAATCGTAGTCGAGAATATCATCCATCTGACACCCTCGGTTATCTTCCAAAGAACCGGAACGTCTATACCAGCAGCCTCATCAACTATCAAGATGTCCGCGTAGTCCTTTTCAACCATGGCCCTCCTCGGAACGACGTATTCAACCCTCGCGTATTTGCTGTTCACAACCGTAATCAGCTTCCCGCTCTCCTTGACCCTGAACTTCATCCCCATCCTCGTCATCGCCTTGAGGAGGAACTTGAAGTAGGTTTGAACAGCGTAGGGGGTTGGTGCCACAACCATTATCCTAACGGGTCTCTTCAAAACCTTGAACATCCTCCAAATCAGATAGGGTGTAACTATTCCCAAAACAGCGGATTTTCCTCTCCCCCTGTCAGCGGTAATCACCACCGCTTTTCTCTCCTTCTCCCTATCGAAGTAGTGCTCGAAGAGCTCTAAAACCCTGACCTGATCCTGAGTCGCACAGAGCTTGTATAGCTTTTTACTTATCTCCCTCTCCTCTTCTGGTAAAACTATCTCCTCTCTTGACTCCTCAACCTTTTCGAACTCGTAAGGCTTTACCAACTTCCTCCTATCGAGGTCGTAGATTATTATCCCCTGAGATACAAGTGTCCTCTTTATGAACCTCCTGTAGAACCTCGGAACTACATCGTCTATCGTGTATGGTTCACTCACAAGCTCTTCATGCCACTTGCTCTTCAAGTTTTGCCACTCCTGAATCGGAGGGGACAAAGCCAATATCATTCCTCCTTCGGAGATTGTCTCTACCACTATACCGAGGTCGTTCGGATGAAAACCCTGAGTTAGATCGAGAATCAAGGAAGGGTATGTTTCACCCAAGAGGTTTTGAACGTCCTTGTAGTGGACGAACTTGCCTTCGAAGTGTTCTCTGGCTTTTTCTATAAACTCGCTCCTCCCCACGATGAGCAAGTCCCCTTCAAAATCCCTACGCTTCCTAACGATCTTTTCATACTTCTTGTAAAGCTTTTTGGCTGTCTTTAAAGACCTATCCAAATCCTTTGAACACAGAATTAGCATGAACCTGTGCCTGTTCTCCAAAGCGGTATCTATCGCCTTTTCGATCTCCGATCCGAGTTTCTTCAGAGTCATCCTAAAAGGGTATTTACGCTACTAAAAAAGTTTGTCAGGCTACGAAAACAGGGACCTTCGAATACCTTACGACGTAGTCGGACGTGCTACCCAAAATACCTTTCTTGCCTTTCCCGACGAATATGCTGTTCGCATTCTCAACCTCCGCGACTCTAACTATCTCCTTAGCGGGACTTCCTTCCCCTATCACGATCTTAACTTCTATACCCTCCTCTCCAAACTCCTGCTCTATCCTATCCAACCTGTCCTCCTCGACTATCT
The DNA here is from genome assembly GCA_027036775.1 of Archaeoglobaceae archaeon. GTDB lineage: Archaea > Halobacteriota > Archaeoglobi > Archaeoglobales > Archaeoglobaceae > Archaeoglobus_B. The sequence goes on from JALWDS010000031.1 coordinate 108,230, forward strand.
CACCCTTTTCGAGGATGTGGGCAACTACAACTTTTGAAGCGCACGACTTCGCGACGAACTTAACGTATCCCTTAACCTTCTCCGAGCTTTCGGTGAAGTCGTAGGCGTAGAGAATTCGGGAGAAAGGAGACACCTTGTTCTTGCAGACCATCACGGGAATATCAGCCTTTCTAACAACACCCTCTGCGGTGCTACCGAGCAGAATCGCCTTTACCGTGCTCCTCCCCCTACTGCCCATCACTATCATGTCAACCCCCTCCTCTTTGGCAACCCTAACGATCTCTCCCACGGGATCCCCAGCTGGGGGAGGTATCAACTTAGCTGAATATCCCATTCCGTTGATCTTTTCGCAAATCTCCCTCAACTTCGGCAGGCTCTCCTCCTCAAGGGCCTTTATGTATGCGTTCACGTCGAATCCCGATATACCCATGATCCTCGTGAGGTTTATGACCCTCAAAACGACGACCTCCTCGATTCCCAAGCACTTGAAATCGGGCAACATGTCAACTATTGCCAAACTACTCTCAGAGAGGTCTGTTGCGTAGAGGACTTTCTTGAACATGCTTCGAATTACGTCGATCGAATAAAGACTTTACGAATATCAAAACGCTTAAGACGTTTTTATCGAAACATCGATAGATGAGGGTCGGTTTCGTTTCGAGGTATCCTCCCGTTCACTGCGGTATTGCAGAATACACCAAGATGCTGAGTTCCGCAATGAGGTCTCTAAATCCGAAGGTTGAAGTTGTGATCTTTTCGACAAACGAAGCTGAGAAGGAAGTTTACAGCGACGGGACGGTTGAGGTTTATCCGTGCTATTCGAGGTTCGAGAGGGACTACTCAAAACTCTTGGAAACTCTTAGGGAGGAGAAGGTTGACGTTTTACACGTTCAGCACGAATACGGGATATTCGGAAGCAACAGGGAGTTGATAGAAGCCTTACTCGAAGCGAAGAGGGAAGGTTTGGCTGAGATAGTTGGAATAACCATGCACACCGTAGATCATCCATTTTCTCCGAGAGCGAACGTGACCTTGAGGTTTCAATCTTGGTTGAACGAGCTCGACTTCGTGATAGTCCACAGTCCCCTTCAGGAGTTCGAGTTGCACATACAGGGTGTCGATCCTTCGAAGATTTACAGAATTCCCCACGGCACGCTGATAAACCCCTATCTCTGCAGGACGAGGGAAGAGCTCTGCGAAAGCTTGGGTATAGATTACGACTTCGAAGGTGTTGTTTTAACGATCCCCGGTTTCATAAGGAGGGACAAGGGCTTCGACGTTCTGTTCGAGTCTCTGGAGATTTTAAAAGGTCTAAAATTTACGCTTTTAATTGCTGGAGAACCACAGGAGGAGGAAACCGTTAAAGCGATAGAGACTTCCGAATTTAGAACAGTTCTAATGGAGAGATACCTTTCGAGCGACGAGATTCTAAGAGCTGTGGCTTTGGCCGACGCAATAATCCTCCCGTATAGAGATAAGAGGCAGTATTCGGTAAGCGGAATTCTCCACCTCTCGATGGGTAGCCTAAAGCCGATAGTGGGAACGAGGGTTCCGAGGTTGATAGAGTTCTATCAGCACGCGCCACGCTTAACGGTCCCTCCGGGAAATCCAAAGGCCTTGGCCGAAAAGATAAGGTGGTTGTTAAACAACTACGACTACGCCTTAGCCTACATGACGGAGGTTTACAGCTACGCTGCGAGAACCCAGTGGATAAGGATGGCGTCGAGGCATATAAGAACATACAAAAATTTAATCTGAAGTTCTTATAATTTCGTTCGGAGTTAATATTACATCCACCTTGACGTCGTGTTCCTCCATCAAACTACTCAGATCGTCGAAAATCTGAATGGGATGTGCTATCACAACGTAAACGGTGCCGTTTATCAATCCCCTCTCCTTCAAAATCTTGTATTCCCTATCCCCAAAACCGCTTCCCTTTCCTATCCTGTTCCCCTTCCTATCCACAGCAACGCACCCCTGAACGAACACGTCAACGTGCAAATCCAACTCGTCGAGATCGATTTCCCTCCCATACCTCAGCATCTCCCTTATCGTTCCAGCTTTCCCGCTCTCGATAATTAAGAATCCCTTCATCCTTGGTTTTACCGCCATCAAAATCTTTCCGTCCTCTAAAACCATCTCCCTCACCCTCTTTAGAGGAGAATCGGGTGCGACGAAAACGACCTTCGCTTTTTTATACTCCTCAAGCTCCCTCAACTTCTCGCAGGCCCTTTCGGCATTTGTAAAGTTTGGAATCCTTCCGTAGGGTGGAGGAAACTTTGAGTAGGGTTTTATGGCCCTCCAAACCCACTCCCTAACCTCTCGCTTACTTTTGAACCTCATACCATTTCGAACATCGGCACAACCCTCTTCTCCATGGGATAGAACATCTCACCCTGAAACTCCTTCCCGTAAACTCTAACCCTTCTACCTATCAGGTTCTCTCTCTCTGCCTTCTCAACATCGACATCCAACCTACCCACTATCCAAGGCCCCTCGTCCAACTCAACCAAAGCGACGACGTATGGAACCTCCTTTTCGTATCCCATAGGTGCGACGTATGTTACGGTGTAGCTAACAACTCTTCCGTAGCCTGAAAGCTCAACTCTCTCGAGGTTTCTTCCTCTACAGTTGTCGCACGTCGATTTCGGTGGACACGTTACAGTCCCGCAGTCTAAGCACTTCAAACCTATCAGCCTTCCGTTCAAAAGCTCGTTGAAGAAATCCACGAACATACCATCACCTCCTGTGAACGCTCAAAATAACGTTTACGAGGGTTCCGAAGTCACCTCCCAAGGTATCAGTCATGACGTTTTCCGCATCGATTTTAACGAAATCGAGTTCGTTTCTGAGCAACTTCACAGCGGAGTATATCTGTGCGGTTCCGGTCGCACCAACGGGATGACCCTTACCTATCAATCCCCCATCGACGTTGACGGCAATCTCTCCGTTCAGATCCGTCAAACCTTCGGCGGTAGCTCTCGCACCTTCCCCGTATTCGAAGAATCCCATGGCCTCAAGTGCTATTATCTCAGCTATCGTGAAGCAGTCGTGAACGAAAGCGACATCTATATCCTTTGGGGACATTCCAGCCATCTTGTAAGCCATTTCGGAAGATTTTCTTCTCGGTAGAGCTTTAACCACCTCCCTCTTCTGTCTGAACAAGCTACCGGCCGAGCTCTGCCCGACACCCCTAACGTAAATAGGTTCGTCTATCCTCTCCTTCGCAAACTCCTCGCTCGCAACTATCACGGCTGAAGCTCCATCGGTCATGGGACAGCAGTCCAGAAGGGTTAGGGGAGAGCATATCATCTTGGAGTTTAAAACGTCTTCAACTTTTAAATTACCGAGCTTGTTGTAAAACTGGGCTTTCGGATTTTTAGCTCCGAATCGGTGGTTTTTAATTGAAACGTGTGCCATGCACTCCCTCAATTCCTCCAAAGAGATTCCATACGTCTCTGAGTATAGCCTTGCGACCAGAGCGAAGACTCCGGGAAAAGTTAAACCCGTATTTACCTCGTAAACTCCATCTAAAGCTGTCGCCAAAGCCCTCGTCCCTATACTCGTTCCGGCGGACTTCAACTTTTCAACGCCCCCCACAAGAACGCAATCGTATATTCCGTGTTTTACAGCCAGATAGGCCTCTTTGAAAGCCACCGCTGAAGAGCAACATGCGGACTCATACCTCATCGCTTGAACTCCGCTTAAACCTATCTCGTCCGCTACGAAACCCCCCAAGTTTGCTGAACCGTCTGTAATCTCACCTACGAAGTTACCCAAGTATATCGCTTCTATTTCGTTTAACTCGATGTTTGATGAGTCGAAGGCTTCGAAAAAGGCTTGAGCGAACAACTCAGGTAGGCTCTTATCTGGATGAGAACCAAACTCGGTTTGACCTACGCCCATCACGACCACGTTCATGCACCCAAAACTACTTCGATTAAATAAAAATTTTGATTCGTCATTTGACGTTAAACCTAAGCTTCTTAACTATTCTGTCGTTGACGTATATGTATATCGTGTATTCACCCTTCTTCAAGTTTCCCAAGTTTACGGTGGTGTTGTAAACTTCGAGCTTCTGTATGCAAACTGTGTCGGGCTTGGGAGGGAAGTATTCGTAGTGAACTATGATCTTGTCGCTGTATATGCTCATCCCCCTATAAACGATCTTGTGGCAGGGATTCGGCAGTGTAAAGATCACGTAGAGCTTGTATGTGTCGTTTTCCTTGAGCATGACCGCACCTACTTTCGTGCTCGAAGGTAGAGTCGGCTTCTTCTTTGCACCGCAACCCATCAGTATCAATGCGAGCGCCAGCAAAACGATCAACATTCTCATCTTGGGAAGTTGGCAACTGCTTTTAAAACGATTCCCCTGTAAAGGACGGTCAAACTCACGAAACCCGAAATCAGGAGGAGGTAATTCGCAATCGGGTTTGAAGATTTGACGAGTTTGAGTGCAAACCTCCTCCTGCAAAAGGGATAGAGGGGTGAGAAGGGTTTGTGCGTCAAAAGGTCTCCCAATATGTGAGATAAAACTCCTAAAAAAGCTCCCACAAATCCAACCGAAAAATCTCCGAAGACCTTTAGAGTGAAGAAACCCATCAAGGCACCGCAAAGAAACGCGAAGGTTAAGGTGTGCGAAAAACCTCTATGTTCTCCCATGAGGTGGATAACGTAGAAGAGGATTGGAATTGAGAAGAGGAAGGGATTTTTTAGCTTTAAAAAGAGTGCAAATGTTATGAGAGTGAAAAGGACGGCCAAAATCCTAAAAGTTCCCTTTGCTCTTTGCATTCTTATGTCGTAGTCGGGAACTACGGAAAAAATCAAGGCGATCGTTAGTGCGATTTCGTTCCAGAAGTTGAAGATGTAACCGATTATAGAAAAAAGTAGAAGCGTTAGACCTAAATGTCCTTCCTTGTGCATCACTCGATCTTTACGACCTTCCTCTTAGCCTTTTCGGTCTTCGGTATGGTCACCTCGAGAACGCCGTTGTTGTAGCTGGCTCTTACGTTTTCCACGTCCACGTCGGCTGGTAGAGCTATCCTCCTGTAAATCCTACCGTATCTCCTCTCTCTCTTTATGTAGTTCCTCTCCCTCTCCTCTTTCTCCTCCTTTCTCTCCGCCTTTATAACCAAGTCCCCGTCCTCAACCCATACCTCTATGTCCTCCTTGTTGAATCCCGGCAGATCCGCAACGATCCTTATCTGGTCTCCCTCATCTATGACGTCAACGGGCATCTCAATTCTAACAGTCCTCGGCCCGACCCTCTCAAAATCCTCGAAAAGTCTGTTCAACCTCTCCTGAATTCTCCTTATCTCCTCAAACGGGTCGAATATCATTTGGTATCACCTCCTTAACCTTTTTCTACTAACGTTTAGTTAGTAAAACTTGTATTTAAGCTTTTCTATGAGGGTCATCAAAAGTCTTAAAAGTTGTTGCGGTTACAATAAATTGAGCCGGGGTTGCCGAGTGGTAAGGCGGCGGCCTGCTAAGCCGCTCCCCTCTGGGGTCGTGGGTTCGAATCCCACCCCCGGCGTAACGCCTTCAAATGTTCCTCACCCTTAAGGAAGATGGCTATTAAAATCGAACTAACCACGGGCAACCACATCATTATCGAGAAGACGAAGTGCATGCTGTCGATGAATCCCTCGAAGAGACCTACAAGGG
>JALWDS010000032.1 GCA_027036775.1 Archaeoglobaceae archaeon
TTTGATCGTTAATAGATTGTTTATTTAAGCTTTGCGGTCTCAATTCGTGGATTGGGAGAAGTATGCGTTCGTGCTAAGGGGCAAAACGAGACTCAAAGTCTTATTGGCTTTAAACAAGCCGAAAACTCCGACACAAATCTCTAACGAACTCAAAATAAACTTGGCTCAAGTTAGCAGAGCCTTAAAAGAGCTATCCGATTACAATCTGGTTAAATGCATAAATCCAAACAACAAGATAGGCAGACTTTATGTCAGAACGAAGGACGGTAGCGAAATTGTCGAATTCTACTTAAAATGATTAAAAGTAATAGTAATACTCCCCCTTAGCCTTCTGCTCCCTGTCCAGCCTCGATCCAATCTTGTTAACCCTCGGTCTCTTAGTCTCTTCATCCCTTCTAAACGTTATACCTAAATCCGAGAGGAAGGTATTCATTCCGTCCCTCATGCTCATCGGTCTCCTCGCTATACCCCTCTTACCCGGTTCACCTTGAAAGACCATCAGCCTATCGCTCACCATATCAATGAGGTATATGTCGTGGTCGACAACCAAAACGCTCTTCGAAAAGTTCAAAGCGAACCTCCTTATGAGCCTTGCAACCTCTATCCTCTGCTCAACGTCCAAATGAGCGGAGGGCTCGTCCAAAAGGTAGAGATCCGCATCTCTCAGCAAACAAGCAACTATCGCAACTCTCTGAAGTTCTCCACCGCTCAAATCGTCTAAGTTTCTATCCATGAGCTTCTCCAGTCCCAAGGGCTTTACGAACTCCGTTTTGTAGTAGGATGAGTCTATCATGGGATTTATCTTCTTCAGAAAATCCCCGACGTTCATGCTTACATCCGCCTTAACGTATTGGGGTTTGTAAGAAACCCTGACGTTCAGCTTGACCTTACCCTCGTCGTCCTTCAAAACTCCAGCCAAAACTTTGACGAATGTCGATTTTCCAGTTGCATTCTTTCCAACGACCCCCAAGACCTCTTCGATCCTAATGTCACCACCTTCAACCTCAAGCCTGAAACCATCCAGAGTTTTCGTAAAGTGGGGATACTCCGCAAGAACCTTCTCGCTCACCTCTTGCCTCGGCTGAAATATTTCGAAATCTATGGGCTTTTCCCTTATCCTGACGTTCTCCTCAACCAAGTAACCCCTAAGATACTGGTTTATTCCAACCCTAACGCCCTTGGCGTTCGTTATGACACCGTAAACACCGGGTTCACCGTAACTTATGTGAATAAAATCTGCAAGCATGTCCAAAATTGCCAGATCGTGCTCCACTATCAGTATGGACCTCTTTTCGGCCAGATCCCTGATTACCTTAGCACAGTTTATCCTCTGATAGATGTCGAGGTAGGACGTTACCTCGTCCAAGAAGTAGAAGTCCGCATCCTTCATCAGACATCCAGCAATTGCAATTCTCTGAAGTTCTCCACCGCTCAAATCCTTCACTTCTCTGTTTAGGGAGTTACCAAGCTCCAACTTCTCAACTATCTCGTCGAATATACCTCTCTCGTCAACCTTCTTGAGCAGGTCAACGACTTTGCCTTTGTAAACCTTCGGAATCGCCTCGATGTATTGGGGTTTTAAGCTGACCCTAACCCTACCGTCGGCCAAATCCTTGAAGTAGTTCAGAAGCTCGGTTCCAGAAAACCTCTCGAATATCTCCTCCCATTCGGCCTTGTCCCTACCCAAGTTGGGTTTCAACTGCCCCGTTAGAATCTTTACCGCAGTTGTTTTTCCTGTTCCGTTCGGGCCTAAAAGACCGACAACGTAACCTTTTCTCGGAATTGGTAGCCCGTAGAGGACGAAACCGTTCTTACCGTATCTGTGAACCTCCATACCCTCAAGTTCGTGAGGTAAACCTACGATGGTTATGGCTTTGAACGGACACTTTTTAACGCATATTCCGCAACCAACGCAAAGCTCCTCTGAAATTTCCGCCTTATCCTTGATAACTATCGTGTCCTCCGCACCCGTCCTTACCTTCGGGCAGTATTTAACGCACTCGTGAGAGCACTTCTTGGGTTGGCACCTATCCCTATCCACAACCGCAATCCTGATCTTCGCCATTTCCGAAGGCTGAGTGTTCAGAGTATTTAAGCGTTGAGAAGGAAGGTCCAAGTTATATACCACCCAGCAAAAGACATTAGAGATATGCCAGCCCAGTCCTTGCCCTCAAGCTTGACTTTGAGCTTTGGTAGGAGGAACTTGTTGACGTATATGAAGAAAACAAGAACTACAATTCCCAAAGGGTCTCTCGACCTGATCCCGTCTGTTATGAGGAAAGACAGCACTCCCGCTACAATTCCCAATATTAGCGGAACCACGGTTTTTACGAAATTCTCTCTCTCCATTTCAATCACCTAAAGCTCGGCCTCTTCGAGAGCAACATCGGAAGTGGTAGGGGTTTGAAGGGTTTGTCTTCGCACTCCCTTTTAATCCTCTCCGCAAGCTCTTCAACTGTCATTTTAACCTTTTTCTGCTCCTTCAAAGTGGATTCAGATCTGATCGTGACGGTTAAAAAGTTCCCCCTAACCTCCTCCTCACCTATTACGGCAACGTAGGGTATCCACTCTCTTCCAGCGTCTCTTATCTTCTTTCCAAGAGTTTCGTCCCTATCGTCAACGTCCACCCTGATGTTGTATCTCTTAAGCTTCTCTGCAAATTCGATGGCCTTATCGAGGTATCTGTTCGAAACGGGAATTACTCTAACCTGAGTGGGTGAAAGCCAGACAGGTAGCATGGGCAACTTACCCCTCTCCATCTCCATGTGAGCCTTTTCGAGTAGAGCGTAAATGCACCTCTCAATCGCACCGCTCAGAGAACAGTGAAGGATGAGGGGTCTCTTCCTATCACCGTCTTCGTCCACGTAGCTTATGTCGTATCTCTCGGCATTTTCTACGTCTATCTGAACGGTAGATAAAGCCGAAGCCTTATCCAAAGCGTCGATGAAGTTGAATTCGAACTTCAAAACGAAGTAGAAGAACCTCTGATCCCACATCTCGACCAGTATCGGTTTTTTAAGAACCTCAACTAAGGAGTGAACGAAATCTCTGTTTTCCTCGTAAAAGTCTTTGGTAACCCTTACCGCAACTTCATAGTCATCGGGATTCAAACCTATACCTCTCAAAACATCCACCGAAAGCTTGTATTGATTGAAAAACTCCGTCTTAGCCTGCTCCATGTCTTTCACTATCGTGTGCATGTCGGGCATTGTAAAGGCTCTCAACCTCCTCAAACCCACCAACTCTCCCCTCTGCTCCTTTCTAAACGAATATCTGGTGAGTTCGTAGAGTTTGAGCGGTAGATGTTTGTGCGTTATTACGGAATCGTGGGCTATTAGGAACTGTCCGAAACATGCGGCGAACCTCAGGAAGAACTCCCTCTTGTCCCCCTTTATTATGTATTGCCTCGCGGGAAACCTCTCCAGATACCTCCTCAAGGTTGGATGGCTTCTATCGTACATTATCGGCGTTTCGACCTCCATCGCCCCATACTCTATGCACTTCAAGGTCACGAACTCTTCGAGCAGGCTCTTTATCAACCTACCCTTCGGATAGTATCTCAAATGTCCGGAGTCTGAAGCAGGTTCGTAATCCGCTATCTCCAACCTCCTCATCAGCTCCACGTGTGGGGGAATCTTATCTACCGCCCTCCTCTTCTCCATCTCGTATTTTGCAAACTTTCTGAGGTTCTCGTAGCCAGTAAAGTCAAACTTCTCTATCTCAACGAGCTCCTTCTCCGGAGTCAGAATGAACCAGTAGCTCTTAACCTTCTCCTCAGCCTTCAAAGCTTGCGTAACCTCTCTCTCCTCCTCAAAGACTATCGATCTCGAAAGCTCGCTTAAAGGATGACCCTTGCACGAAATCTTAAAGGCCTTATACCATCCGAAGGGAGCCCTGTGCACATCGTAAATTTTCCTCAACTTCTCCTCCATCTCCTTCAAAACGTTGATTGCTGTGTCTGGATCGGCCAGATTGGATGACAGATGAGCGTAAGGGTATAGGACTATCCTCTCAACGTTCAACTTCTCCGCAACTTCCCTAATTTCTTCAACCGCCCTATCGACAACTTTCTCATCTCCCTTTTCAACGGAAACGAAGGAAACAAGACACTCCTCAACTCTAACCCTCTTCGGTTCGCACTCCTCTGCAAACTTCGTCTTTTCCTTCGGTTCGTATTCTATGTAATCCGCATGGATGAGCAGAAGCCTCATGAATTCAAAGTCTTTAGTCTGCTTAAAATTTTAATGGAAAACGATTTATCTTCTTTGAGCTAATTCCCAACATGACATACGAGCGTTGTTTGGAGGCCATATTCACGAGGGTTTCGATAAGGAGGTTCAAACCCGATCCGATTCCGGATGACATTATCAGGCTCATATTGGAGGCCGGAAATTCCGCCCCTTCAGCCGGAAACCTTCAGGCAAGGGACTTCATAGTCGTTAGAGATGAGAACACGAAGTTGAAGCTTGCAAAGTCCGCCTTGAAGCAGATGTTCATAGCTGAAGCTCCGGTTGTTATAGTCGTGTGTGCGAACTATCCCCGTTCGATGAGGGTTTACGGTGAGAGGGGTAAACTCTACGCCGAGCAGGATGCCACTGCAGCAGTAGAGAACATTCTCTTGGCGGTTCACATGCTCGGTTTGGGTGCGGTCTGGGTTGGAGCGTTCGACGAGTTCGAGGTCATGGAGATACTGAACATACCCGATTATGCGAGGCCAATGGCGATAATACCGATAGGATATCCAGCGGAAAGACCTAAGAGGAGGGAGAGGTATCCCATAGAGTATCTAACTCACTGGGAGAGGTGGTGATCAAACTATCAGATCCAAGTTTTTGAAAACCTTCTCCCTCTCGTTCAACCTCCTCCACTCCTCAACCACCTCTATGTCTCTACCTCCGTATCTTCCTCCATACTTCTTTATCTTGACCGCAACAGGCAGTTTAACAGCGGAACCAACTATAACCGCTTCACCCCTTCCCAAGGAAGCTATGTCGTTCAAGAGGTCTTCGCTTATCTGCTCGCTCGCCTGTTGAACGTATCTCTGGTCGTTTGGCTCGACTATTCTGAGAACGATCTTCGTGTTGCACTGACTCAGTATGTCTTCGTTTATCCTCTTCGGTCTCTGGGAGATTATACCTATTCCAACTCCGAACTTCCTGCCCTCCCTCGCTATCCTCGAAAGCCACTTAACGACGTCGCTATCCTCCCCTTTGGGTGCAAATATGTGTCCCTCCTCTATCACTATCAGAACGGGACCCTCCACTATCGGGCAAAACCTCTTAACATCCGTCCTACCTCTGAGATACCTTATCCTACCGTTAAGAACGTTTCTTAGGATGTAGGAAACTATGATTCTCATCTGATTCTCGTCGAACCCGCTCAGGTTTACAACGTTCAAATGGCCTGTTCTCATGTTCGCCAGTATGTCGTCGCTCGTGAGAAGGTTCTCGTAGTTGCTTTGAAATCTCATGACGTAATCCCTTATCCTCAGAAGAGAATTCAAATCCCTCTGTCTCGACAGCTTAGCAAACCTTTCTCTTCCTCTGTAATCGAGAAAGGTCACATCTCCATCGTTTTCGGCAATCTCTATCCAGTTTTCAGCGAGTTCGAGAATTCTATCGACGAAATCCTTTCCAGAGAAGCCCTCATGCTTTGCTGTCGTAAACATCCTCTCCAAGTGCAACCTCTGAACGTTCGCGTCCTTGCCAACACCCAAGAGAGATGCGAACTCCCAAGGCTCCAGTATTTCCGGCCTTATTCCTACCGGTAAGACCCTTTTCTTTCTGCAACTTCCGTCAGAAAACGTGAATTCGACGTATTCGCCGTGAGGATCTATTAGGACGATCGTTCCTCCGAAATTCCTAACTATCTGATCCATTATGACGCACGCGGTATTGGATTTTCCTCCACCCGTTATTGAGAGAATTGCGAAGTGCCTCAAAACCAACTCCTTAACGTTCAATCCCACCTCCACGTTTTCCCTTGCAAGCAAATTGCCCACTATTATTGAGTTTTCGTCGCACCTAAAAATCTCCTTCAGGAGTTCATCGCTTGCAAGTCTAACCTCACTGCTCGGCATTATCGGAACCCTGTTTGGTTTTATCTCACCGTTCTCAACGACACCCAGAACCCTTGCGGTGGCTATGACTATGTCGTTCTGCTCTATCAACCTCTTTGAGAATCCTACGTGTTTCAAAAGGTATTCGAAGGAGAAGTGATCGTCCTCTATGAGCTTGTTGACGTTCACGATCTCCTTAACAGTTCCAAGAACGATCTCCCCATCCCTGTTTTTCGTTGTGACGAACTCGCCGAACTTCGGTATGTTGTTAGGATTTACGGTAAAACTGAAGTGAGTCGTCGTAGCTCTCCCGAACACGAGTCCGATCATCGAACTGAGTGGCAACTCTTTATAGTTAACCGTTTTGGTCAAACGCCTTGAACTTTTCAATCAACCTCCTCTTTTCCTCGCAGTCTATTAGGGCGTGCTCCAAAACCTCCTCTATCCTTGAAACCGGCACTATCTCTATCTTACCCTTGTGTTCCGCATCGAGCAGAACGTCGTCCAAGTTGTCCTTTGGAATTACGACCTTCTTGAGACCAGCTTGAATTGCGGATTCAATCTTTTGGGTTATACCGCCAACCGGTAAAACGTCACCTCTAACACTCAAGCTACCAGTCATAGCGACGCTCTGATCTACTGGGATGTTTTCCAAAGCGGAAATAACTGCGGTAGCGACGCTTATGCTTGCTGAGTCACCTTCAACTCCCTCATAGGTTCCCACGAACTGGATGTGTATGTCGTAGTTCGATACGTCTCTACCTGTGAACTTCTTTACTATTGCGGAGACGTTCATTACCGCCTCTCTCGCTATCTCTTGCAATCTCCCAGTTGCAATAACCCTTCCCTCCTCCTTGCTCATTGATGGAGTAACCTCAGCTATTATCGGTAGAACTATTCCAGCGGAACTACCAATTACGGCCAGACCGTTGACCCTTCCAACCTCAGCACCTTCCGTTTTGAAGAGCTTGTAGTCCTTCCTCCTCTCTATGTATTCGTCCGCATACTGCTCTTCAATCGTTTTTGCAATCTCCTTGGCCTTCAAAACGTGCTCAAGCTTAACAACGTCGCTACCCTCACTCTTTGCGATGTCTCCAGCGGTTCTAACCAGACCTCCAAGCTCCCTCAATCTCAGAGTTAAATGACCTCTCCTTCCAGCCCTCCTCCTCGCCTCCCTTATTATCTCCGCAACTGCCTCTCTCGTGAAGTGTGGTATCTTTCCATCCCTAACGACCTCCTGAGCTACAAACCTTACGAGCTTCCTCCTGTTTTCGGGTGTGTCTGGCATGGTGTCGTTCATGTATATCTCGTAACCGTAGCCTTCAATTCTGCTCCTCAAGGCTGGATGCATTCCCATTAAGGCATCCAAGTTTCCAGCTGCGACCAAAATGAAATCGCACGGAACAGGTTCAGTCCTAACCATCGCACCGCTCGACCTCTCAGATTGACCCGTTATAGGAAACTTCTTCTCCTGCATTGCGGTAAGGAGCTTCTGCTGTGATTCTATCGTCAAGGTGTTTATCTCGTCTATGTATAGAACTCCTTTGTGTGCCCTGTGAATGGCTCCAGCCTCAACCCTCTCGTGTGCAGGCGTTTCCAATCCACCAGAATTCTTCACCAAAAGTCCGTTAGCAAGTAAGTTACCAGTTTCCGTCGTTACGTTGTAAGTTTCTTTAACCTTAAGAGTAACAACTACGTCTTCAAAGTTGTTCCTAATAGATCGTATGTAGTTCAGACCAGATATGAGCTTTTCAGATTTATCCTCGTTGTATGCTGGCTTAAAAATCTCGATAAACCTCTGAACGTTTTTAGGTTTGTGACTTATGAGTAACCTCAACAATACCTTACCCCTATCGGTTCTCTTCTCGCTGACAATGTTAGCCTTAACGCCAAACAATCCAAGCAGTAACTTAACGTCTTCCAAGAACTCTCTTCTGTTTTCAATTAGCTTGGGATCGTTCTCAACCGTGACACTTATGGTCAATGTTCCCTCCAAGTATCTCTTGTTTCCATAGCTAAAGACACTACCATCCGCATCGAACAGACCTCTTATAAATTCGATAACCGTCCTTTCAGAAGTCAGAACGAATTCTGGTATCTTTAGCATTTGATTTGTCTTCTTTCCAACTGGAAATCCGAGAGCTACAAAAAATCTAATTATCTTGCGATCGGTAGTTCTAAAGATGTAGCTGTTACCGATTGATCTATCGTTTTTTCTTATCTCATACACGAAATCGCCAAAGATCGATTTCAAGTCGTTGACTATCTTTTCAAGAACCTTCGGCTTTGATGAGATTACTGCAAAGGTATTCAAATTCCTGTCAATGTTGCCATCCCCCAAAGCGTATCCAAAAATCCTTGCAATGGTTGGCAGTCTTGGATCGTTCGATCTCAAAGGTATCAATCCCAAATTTCTAAGGGCTTCAACGGTTTTCACGCTTGCTGGTTTCATTCCAGCATACCACCATCTCAGAGTGCTATCCTTGATGTTTAGTAGCTTAGACGCTCTTTTGTATCCTAAGGTTGGGTTTCTTGTCTTGAACTTTAGCCATTCCTGATACCTCCTGTATTTCTCAAGTTCTCCACGGCCGTATGTCTTTACTATATCCTCTTCGGACAACACCACGTATTCGGAATTTGGAATGAAATTTCCTCTGTATTTTCTCGCTTCAATTAACCCCTTGTCGGTGTAAACCTTGTGCTCAGGCGTTAGTATCACAAACTTGTTATCGTATCTAACTGGAATTACTTCAAATGCACCAATTCTCTTGTTTACACTTAGTATCTTAGTCTTTTTCAAACTACCGTTTTCAAGTGTAACCGTGTAATAGTTTAAATCGCTTAAATCAACCGCCAAATATCTAACACCGTTAATATCTTTCTCTTCAATTCTATCACTGTATCTCCTAAGTATTTCATTGACGAAGTCCCCTATCTTAACCACCCTCCACACGTCATCTTCGATTATTATCACTAAATTATTTTTATTAAATGATTGAAACGGATCGTGTCTCACGTCTCCAAACAACGCTCCAGCGTGAGCCCCAGTTGCATCCTCAAACGGTGCGGTATCCTTATCCGCGTTATCGACCAAGAGCTTAGGAACGTTTCTCTCCTCTCTCGGCATTACGTATCGGGAAAACATCAAAAGGAGTATAGCAGCTATGACACCCCATATGAAGTCCTGAGGCCTAACGAGTAGAACGTAACCTATGAGCATGAAGATCAACAGGAAAAGAATCATGTTCCTCGCTTGAGCCTTCTTCATGGCCTCCTCCTTGTATCTCTCGACAATCCTCCTCCCCTCTCCAGCTGGAACCGTCTTTATTATTGGTTGATTCGGATCCTTGGGATTTGGAAAAACGAGGATGTCTTCTAACTCTTCTTTCGGCAAAAGTTCGGCCATCGCCTTTGCCAGCATCGATTTACCAGTTCCCGGGGAACCTATGAGTAAGACGTGCCTTCTCTGAACCGCAGCTTTCTTTATGGCTTCGACAGCATGATCCTGCCCGATAACCTGATCTATCAGCCTCTTAGGAACCTCAATCTCCGCAGTGGTTCTGAATTTCAAACCGCCAACGAGCTCGTCAACCTCTTCCACAAATCAAACTTTGAAACGGGGGGAACTTAAATAGTTGTCGTGGCAAATATATTTGAAAGTTTTTGATAATTATTTGAAATTATAATTCGAAAGGTTTAAGGTTGGTTGATACATAAACAGAAGATTGGGGATCGTTATGATAGCTCTGATAAACCCCTCCTCAAACGCCGAAGTCATTTCTAAGGTCGATTTTAAAACACCGCCTATAGGTTTGGCATACCTCGCGTCCGTTCTGAGGGAAAACGGTTTCAAGGTCAAGATAATCGACAATGTCGTTGAAAACCTGAGCTTGGACGAGATAGTTAGGAGGGTCAAGGATTGCGGTATAATCGGCATAACCACCACAACCCCAACGTTCAACAGGGCTTTGGAATACGCTAAAAAGATAAAGTCAGCCCTCAAGAACGTCTTCGTAGTTTTAGGAGGAATTCACGCCTCCTTCATGCCTCACTCCGCTCTTAGGCACGATTTCGTCGATGGCGTTTGCGTTGGTGAGGGTGAATACACGCTCCTCGAGATCGCGGAGAGGTTGGACAAAGGTAGAGGACTTAAGGGAGTTAAGGGGTTGATCTACAGGGAGAACGGGAAAATAGTCGATAACGGAAGGAGGGATTTCATAAGGAATTTAGACGAACTACCCTTTCCAGCCTACGATCTTCTGCCTTTAGAGAAGTATTCGATCTTGGGTCAGAGGCTTGAGCACTTTCCGATGATGTCCTCAAGAGGATGTCCCTTCGGTTGCAGATACTGCTCATCGTCTAAGTTCATGGGTAGAATTTTCAGGGCGAGGAGTGCAAAAAACGTTGCTGAAGAGATGGAGTGGTTGGTTGACAAATTTAAAGCAAAGTTCATTGGGTTTGGAGACGACACGTTCACTTTGAACAGGAAGAGGGTCTTCGAAATCTGCAGAGAGATAAGGGAGAGGGGTTTAGATGTGGAATGGAGCTGTTCGTCAAGGGTCGACACGATAAACGGTGAAATGATAAGGGAAATGAAGAGATCGGGTTGCAACTGCATATACTACGGCGTTGAATCCGCAAATCCGAAAATTTTGAACGAATTTTACAGAAAGAGGATAAAGCTCGAACAGGTCGTTGATGCGGTCAAGAAAACTAAGGAAAACGAAATTTTGACCGTCTGTTCATTCATAATAGGTGCACCGATGGAAAGCAGAGAGGACATACTTAAAACCTTGAAGTTCTCCATAAAGCTCAACCCCGATTACGCCCAATACTCCATCCTAACCCCCTATCCCGGAACCGAAATATACGAGGAGGCGAAGGAAAAGGGTTGGCTCTTGACCGAAAACTTCGACGAATACACGTGCGGAAAACCCGTTTTGAAGAACTTCTACCTCTCTCCAAAGGAGATTTCGAAGCTTCTGAGATACTGCTACGTGCGTTTCTACTTGAGACCCAAGTTCATCTGGAAGGAGATCAGGAACAAGAACGTTAAGGTCGCATTCGAGATAGTTAAGAGGTTGTTGCTTAAGAGGGGTGGTGAGAATGGCTGATGTAGTTTTGACAGCTCCAGCTACCGAAATGAGCAACCACCACGGAAAGGAGTTCTTGGGATTTGGGACTTGCACGCCACCAACGGTGGTCCCGTCTTGGTTCGTGAAGATGTTTTTCTATCCGAAGGTGAAGTGCAGAAACGGGGAGGTTGTTGAAGCACCTTACGGCTTGAGAAAGATCGAATCCATTTTGATCGATGAAGGTTTCGATGTTGTGACCGTTCACCCCTACGACATAGAGAGATACCTGAAGGATGCCAAGGTTGTGGGCATTTCGGTAATGGATCCCCTCGGATTCGGCCCCGTGAGCGTAACATTTTCAGCAATTCTTGGGGGAGATCCCTCGACACGTATAGAGTTTATAAACCTGATCAAGAAGATCGAGCCCTACAGGGGTAGGGTTAAGGTGATTGTAGGAGGTGCAGGGGCTTGGCAGTTCGAGTGGGACAGCTACTGGAAGAGCAAGATAGACTGCATAATAATAGGGGAGGGAGAATACGTCGTTGCGGACGTGTTCAGAAGGGCTCTGAGAGGTGAAGAACTGCCAAAGGTCGTTAGAGGAAGGCCCACCAAGGTTGAGGACATACCTCTGATAAAGAGACCGTCTATAAACGGCCTAATAGAGATTTCGAGGGGCTGTGGGAGGGGTTGCAAGTTCTGCAGTGAAACTTTAAAGGTTAAGAGGGACATACCCTTGGAAAACGTAGTTAAGGAAGCGGAAGTATGCGTTAGGGAAACCAAGGGTGTCATCTTGCATGCTGAAGACGTCTTACTCTACGGATGCAAAGACCCCAAGTTCGTTCCAAACGAAGAGAAGGTCGTCAAGCTCTTCAAATCTGTTAGGGAAGTTTCAGAATACGTAGGAGTTAGCCATTGCTCCTTAGCAGCAGTTGTTGCCAAACCGTCGGTGGTGGAGAGGATAAACGAAGTGGTGGGAGTGGGCGAAAAGGTAAGCATATTTGGAGTTCAAACGGGACTCGAAACCGGTAGCTCGAGGCTGATGGAGATGCACATGCACGGCAAGTGTTTGCCCTTCCATCCAAACGAGTGGTGCGACGTCGTCGAATCCGCTTTTTCTATAATGCACGAAAATAGATGGGTTCCCGCTTCAACTCTCATAGTAGGTTTGCCAAAAGAAACGGAATCAGACGTCGTTAAAACGATAGAGCTCGTTGAGAGGCTGAGGGATTACTGCTCCCTTATAGTTCCCCTCATATTCATACCCATGGAGGTCTGTGCCTTGAGGAGGGAAAGAGCCTTTACTAAGGAAAATCTGAAGGATTACCACTACGAACTCATGGCGGTGTGTATGGATCACGACGTCTATTGGGTTGACAAGCTCTTCAGAGAATACTTTAAAGGATACAAGAACATACCGATAAAGTTGGGTTATTGGGTGTTTTCGAGGTGGGTTAAGAAGAGTTGGGAGAAGAGGAGGAGGGAGATTAAGGCTTTCATGAAGAGTTTGGTTGGGAGGTGATTGCGGTGATAGAGAAGGTCGGATACTTTTTGGGTAAGCTTGCAAAGTCTGAGGACGGTTTGGAGGGTTTGAAGAGGGGATTTGAGAAGTTCTTCGGAGAGCTTAAGGAGTTTCAGGACTTCGATTTCAGTGCGGAACTCAAAGGTAAGCTCGTAACTAAGAGCAGGTGTCCGATCTACAAACACTTCAGCATTTGGTGTGAAAAATATTGTTTGGAATTCGCTAAGGGTTTTGCCAAAGCCTACGGGGTTTACAAGGTTAAAAGGGTTGAGAGGCAACCTAACCGTGATCACTGCGTTTTCGAATTCGAGATATGAGGTAAGCGAAAACACCTGCACCGAAACCGTTGTCCACGTTTACGACAGCAACGCCAGAAGGACAGCTTAAAAGCATTGAAAACAGTGGAGTCAAGCCGTTTAAATTGACGCCGTAACCTACAGACGTCGGCACCGCTATAATCGGTAAGTCAATTAAGCCAGCCAAAATTGACGGCAGTGCTCCCTCCATACCCGCTATGGCTATTACGGAATCTACTTCCTCCTCTTTAATCTTTTTGAGCGGTTCTATCAGTCTGTAAATGCAAGATATTCCGACGTCGTAAAATTTCAAGACCTCCAAACCCAAAAACATTGCGGTAGTCACCGCCTCTTCCGCAACAGGAATGTCGGATGTTCCTGCGGTAAAGACTGCGGTTTTTCCAATTCCTTCAACCTTGCCTTCACTCAAATCCTCAGCCTTTTTACCGATTACCGCAATCCTACCGACTTCGTTGATGTAAATTACCCTAAAATTTTCTTTCAAGGCTCTTATCTGTTCAGAATTCAACCTCGTAACCAGAACTGAATCCCTATGCTCCAAAAACGCCCTAACTATCTCAACCAACTGCTTCGGGGTTTTGTTCAAAGCCAAAACCGCTTCTGGCTTTCCGCTTCTAAACTCTCTAAACACATCTAACCTCGCGAAGTCGTCAACCTCCTTTATCATCGGATATCACCATCTCAACCTCTCTGTGATACTCCTGAATGCTCTTTATTGTCAATTTTCTCTTCTTTACCGCTTCAATCCCTTTCACAGCGGCTATTGCCCCGGCTACGGTCGTTATGTAAGGTATGCCAAAATCTACCGCGGTCCTTCTTATGACATACCCTTCCCCTCTTCCTCTTTTGCCCTTCGGAGTGTTTATTATGAGGTGAACCTTTCCGTTAATTATCTCGTCCAGAACGTTCGGTCTTCCCTCACTGATCTTGTTAACAACTTCTACATCGACCCCGTTTCTCTTCAAGAACTCCGCAGTTCCCCTCGTAGCTATCACTCTAAATCCCAACTCCTTCAACTTCCTCGCAACCCAAACGATCCTTTCGTTCTTATCCCTATCCTTAACGCTTATGAATGCCGTCCCTTCCAAAGGCAACCTCATTCCAGCCCCCAACTGAGCCTTGTAGTAGGCTAAACCAAAATCGTAGTCTATTCCCATGACTTCACCGGTTGACTTCATCTCAGGCCCCAAAACGGGATCGACTCCCGGCAACTTTTGGAATGGGAAAACGGCCTCTTTCACCGCAACGTGCTTTAAATTCAACCTCTCCTTAACTCCAAGCTCCCTCAACTTCTTACCCATCATGAGCTTCGCAGCTATCTTTGCCAACGGCAAACCGGTAGCTTTGCTTATAAACGGGACGGTTCTGCTCGCCCTCGGATTGGCCTCAAGAACGTAAACCTTCCCGTCCTTCACAGCAAACTGTATGTTTATCAAGCCAACGACCTTCAAAGCCAAAGCGATTTTACGCGTGTAGTCTATTATCGTTTCTATCACCTCTTTCGGTAGAGAGATGGGCGGTATTACGCATGCGGAATCTCCGCTGTGAACACCAGCTTCCTCTATGTGCTCCAAGATACCTCCAATGACTACTTCCTCTCCATCGCATAACGCATCGACCTCAGCTTCAATCGCATCTTCTAAGAACTTGTCTATCAGAATGGGCTTTTCTGGTGAAACCTCTACCGCCTCTCTAACGTATCTCTCGAGCTCTTCGTCGTCGTAAACTATCTCCATAGCCCTTCCGCCCAAAACGTAAGACGGCCTAACCAAAACGGGATATCCTATCTTTTTAGCCACCTCCTTCGCCTCTTCAACGCTGTGAGCTATACCGTGTTCTGGCTGAGGGATACCCAACTCCTCAAGCAGTTTCGAAAACCTCTCCCTATCCTCAGCAAAATCTATCGAATCAACTGATGTCCCCAATATTCTTGCACCGCTCTCTTCTAAATCCTTCGCTATGTTTAAAGGCGTTTGACCTCCGAATTGGACGATAACCCCCTCTGGCTTCTCGTTCTCGTATATGTTCATAACGTCCTCGTGAGTTATGGGTTCGAAGAACAACCTGTCGGACGTGTCGTAATCCGTTGAAACTGTTTCGGGATTGCAGTTGACCATTATCGTTTCGTAGCCATCTTCCTTCAAGCTGAAAACCGCGTGGCAACAGCAGTAATCGAACTCTATTCCCTGACCTATCCTGTTTGGTCCGCTTCCCAGAATCATGACCTTCTTTCTCTTCGTCGGAATTGCGTCGTTTTCCTCCTCGTACGTTGAATAGTAGTAGGGCGTTTTGGCTTCGAATTCAGCGGCACACGTGTCAACCATTTTGAATACCGCCTTAATCCCCATCTTCTTCCTAACCCTTCTAACCTCTCTTTCACTCGTTTTGAATATGTGTGCTATTTGATAATCCGAAAATCCCAAACGCTTGGCAGATCTCAAAACCTCGTAAGGAACCTTGGTTATGTCGTAGTTCGTTCTCTTCGCCCACTCCTTCAACCTCTCCTCCATATCGACTATGTTCTTTATCTTCCTTATGAACCACCTGTCTATCTTCGTCAGTTCGTATATTTCGTCAACGCTGAATCCCTTCTTCAAAGCGTATCTTATATAGAAGACTCTGTCGGCATTTGGTGTTCTAAGCTTTTGAACTATCTCCTCCCTACTAACATCTTTATCCTTTCCGTCGCAACCCAAACCGTACCTCCCTATCTCCAAGCTCCTCAAAGCCTTCTGTAAAGCCTCTTCAAAAGTCCTACCTATCGCCATAACCTCCCCAACGCTCTTCATCTGACTTCCCAGCGTCGAATCTGCAGTAGGGAACTTGTCGAACGCAAAGCGGGGAATCTTCACAACCACGTAGTCTATCGTGGGTTCGAAGCTTGCTGGTGTCTCTTTGGTTATGTCGTTTGGTATCTCATCCAAAGTGTATCCAATAGCAAGTTTTGCAGCGATTTTTGCAATGGGGAATCCAGTAGCTTTCGATGCTAAAGCCGACGACCTACTCACACGGGGGTTCATCTCTATCGCCACTATCCTACCGTTTTCTGGATGGACAGCAAACTGTATGTTGCTACCTCCAGTTTCAACCCCAATTGCCCTTATTATCTTAATCGCGTAGTCTCTCAACTGCTGATACTCTACATCGGTTAGAGTTTGGGCTGGTGCAACCGTTATACTGTCTCCGGTGTGAATTCCCATGGGATCGAAGTTCTCTATCGGGCAAATTATAACGACGTTGTCGGCCAAATCCCTCATAACTTCGAGCTCGTATTCCTTCCAACCTATAACCCCCTCTTCTATCAAAACCTGATGAATCAGAGATAGCTTAAGCCCCTTCTCAACGATCTCCCTAAGCTCCTTCTTGTTGTAGGCTATACCCCCTCCAGTCCCTCCCAGTGTAAAAGCGGGTCTAACAACAACCGGATACCCTATCTCATCAGCTATGGCCAAAGCCTCATCGACATCGTTGGCAACCTCGCTCTTCGGAACGTCTATGCCTACCTCTCTCATGCACTTCTTAAACAGCTCTCTGTCCTCAGCCTTCTTTATGGCATCTATCTTAGCCCCTATCAACTCGACGCCGTATTCATCCAAAACACCCATCTCGTGAAGTTCTACTGCCAAGTTCAAGGCAGTTTGTCCACCCAGAGTGGGTAGGAGGGCATCTGGTGTTTCCCTCTCAACTATCTTCGCAACTACGTCTGCTGTCAAAGGCTCTATGTAAACCCTGTCCGCCATGTCTGGATCGGTCATTATCGTTGCTGGATTCGAGTTGACCAAAACAACCTCGTATCCCTCTTCTTTCAAGGCCTTGCAAGCCTGACTTCCAGAGTAATCGAACTCTGCAGCTTGCCCTATAACTATCGGCCCACTTCCTATGACCATTATCTTCTTCAAATCCTCCCTCTTTGGCATTTTAACACCTCAATATTCTCTGATCATCTCGACGTATTCGTCGAAGAAGAAGTATGTGTCATGTGGCCCGGGACTTGCCTCTGGATGATACTGAACGGACATGAGAGGTAACTCTTCGTGCTTCATACCTTCAACGGTCATGTCGTTCAAATTTATCTGAGTAACCCTCATTCCCTTTGGCAAAGTTTTCTCATCAACTGCAAAGTTGTGGTTTTGGCTGGATATGAACACCCTACCGCTTTCGAAGTCCTTCACAGGTTGATTGCTCCCGTGATGACCGAACTTCAACTTGTAAGTTTTCGCTTTTAGAGATAGGGCTATCAACTGATGACCCAGACAGATTCCGGCAATCGGAACTTTACCTATCAAAAATCTGATCGTCTCAATAGTTTCCCTAACCCTCTCGGGATCACCCGGTCCATTTGAGACGAAAACACCGTCTGGGTTCATATCCAAAATATCCTTCGCCGGATAGTTGTATGGAACCAGCGTTACGTTCACATTCCTCTTCATCAACTGCCTCACTATGCTCATCTTAACACCGCAATCTATCAGAACGACCTCGTATTTTCCATCGACGTCAAACCTCTTGGGTTCCTTAACGCAGACCTTGTCCACCAAGTCCAAGTCGCTTATCGAAGGCTGATTCTTCGCTCTTTCAACCAACTCTTCTCTATCTACATCCCCGACACCTATTACGGCCTTCATCGTCCCGTAAATTCTGATCTTCTTCGTCAGCATTCTCGTATCTACTCCCTCAATTCCCGGAACGTCGTATTCCTTTAAAAGCTCATCTACGGTCATTTCGCTCCTCCAATTGCTCGGTTCTTTGCAAAGCTCTCTAACTACGAAGCCTTCAACCTTAACGCCGTCGCTCTCGAAATCCTCCCTACAAACGCCGTAGTTTCCTATCAGAGGGTATGTCATCATGAGAATCTGACCCTTGTAACTCGGATCGGTTAAAGCTTCTACGTAACCCGTCATGCTCGTGCAGAATATTATCTCACCCATGGCATCCCTTTCCGCACCGAAAGCCTCACCTTCTACAACCGTTCCGTCTTCTAAGGCGAGATAAGCCTTCATGAAACCACCTCTTTAATAATTTTAATAATTTCCTTCAGCTTGGGAACGTCGAAAAACCTCCTACCCGTTATCTCGTTACACATGGCCATGTAAATCTTAGATACCATTTCTTTAACCTCATCGCTCAACTTGGGTGGAGTTCCCACCATCTCCCTCCAATTCTCCCTACCCTTAAGCTCCTTCAACTTTCTATACCACTCCGTTTTCCTGTAGTAGCTCCTCAAAATCTCCTTGCTAACCTCGAATCCGTCGTAGCTGAATCTGCACTCATCCGGAGTTCCAATGGCATCCACAACGATTAAATTCCTATTCTCGTCCAAGGCGAACTCGATCTTTCCGTCTTCGTTTTCAAGATTGGCCTTTGAAACCTCCCTCGTGATTACATCGTCTATCTCGATCGCAAAATTCTTCAAAGTTTCAAACTCTTCATCGCTCAATCCAGAAATCTCCTTTGCCTCATCCCATTTCAAATACCTGTCGAAATCCTCAAGCTTCGTGCTGAAATCTATCACGGGTTTTTCGAGTTTCATTCCGGGTTTTATCTCCCTCAAACCGAAGTCCTCTGGTTTGACTTCCCCCCTCTCCAACCTCCTCAAAATCGAAGAGTTGGGGTGAATCACGTTCCTGTATATGACTTCGAGGGGGATGAGGTAGTTACCCTTAAGGACTTTGAAAATTGAATAATCGTAACCGTTCAACCTCTTTGGCTTCACGACCCTCGCCAGCTTCACCCTCATGACGTTTACGGGACTCGAAATCTCGTCGAACCTCTTAACCCTACCTCCCTCAACCAAGCCCAAGTAGTGCGTTTTCATTCCCCTCTCCTCAATCCTCTCGAAGAAGTAGGCGGACATCAGGCATAGAGCTTCACCCTTGTGATCTATCAAATCGGGCATCACACCGTAATCGAATACGGAGAATCTGTCAGAAAACACCATATCGGCCAAACCCATCTTTTCTTCCTTGGGCTCCTCTATAACTATCAAATCCTTTACGGAGCCCATCCCTTCACCTCCTCGTCGGCTTTGTAAATCTCCCTCCTCTTCTTCTCCTGATACTCCCTAACTCTTTCTCTAAGAGAGGGATACCTCATTGAAAGTATCTTTACGGTAGCCAGAGCGACGTTTTCCGCTTCCATTACGAAGAGGGGAGAAACTCCTGACGGCATCCTCACGCTCGAAAATATGTCTATGAAGAACTTGTCGCTCGGGGGTGGGGACGCTATGACTGGTTTTGTTGTGTTCGCATCCACCAAACCGCTCAAGGCGTTGCTCCTTCCGGCTACGGTAACGAAAACTACATCCTCTTTCTCGAACTCCTTAACTATTTCGAGAACCCTCTCGGGAGTTTTGTGGGCCGAAGCAACTCTCATGACAACCTCAACGCCGAAATCCCTAAGCTTCTCCGCAATCTTTTTACAGTAATCGAAGTCGGACTTCGATCCCATTATCACAACCGCCTTCATACCTCCGCAAACCGAGGGTTGTTCTGTTTAAATAGTTAAGCGTAGATGGTCAAGATGTCCTCATCCTCCAAGACGTGGTTCAGTCCAACCCTCTGACCCTGATACTTAACGGATTTACCCCAGACCCTCGCGTATCTGAAGTTCTTGACCATATCACCGTGAAGCCTTCTGCAAACGTCCTCCACGGTGCAACTCCTCCTCATTATCAAGGGCTCTTCGAAATCGGGTTTACCACCCGGAGGCTTTAAGTATATCCTTATGAAGTTCAGCTTTCTGAAGATCTCCTCCTTCAGAACGTCCAAGTTTGTCCCTTTTTCGGCTGATACTGGTATGACGTCCTTCGGCAAATCCGGCTGGTAGAGATCGATCTTGTTCACGACCGTTATGGAGGGAATGTAAACTCTGTTCCCCATTACCGCATCTATCAACCTGTCTATCGTCAGGTCCTCCCTTATTATAACTTCCGCGTTGTGTATTTTATACTCTTTCAAAACGCTCACTATCGTCTTTTCGTCTAAGCTGAGGGGAACCGTTGACGTTACCTTTATACCACCCCTTTCCCTCCTCCTTATCACCACGTCGGGAGGCTTTTGATCCAACCTTATACCCGCCTCGTAAAGCTCCCTCTTTATGACGTCTATGTTGTGAAGTGTGAAGACGTCAACGACTATGACTATCAGGTCCGCATTCCTTATAAAGCTCAGAACCTCTTTACCTCTCCCCTTTCCCTTAGAAGCACCTTCTATCAAGCCCGGGACGTCAACTATCTGAATCTTCGCCCCCCTGTATTCCAACATCCCCGGAACGGGTTTCAGGGTCGTGAAGTCGTAATCTCCAACTTCGCTCTTGGCGTTGGTCAAGGCGTTTAACAGGGTAGATTTGCCGACGGAAGGAAATCCGACGAGAAAAACGCTCGCATCGCCCTCCTTCTTTAAACTTATCTCACCACCTTTGGACTTCCTCCTTCTCTGCCTTTCAAGTTCCTCCTTCAACCTCGCCAGCTTGGCCTTGAGCCTACCTATGTGATGCTCGGTAGCCTTGTTGTAGGGAGTCCTCTTAATCTCCTCTTCGAGTCTCTTGATCTCGCCGATTAAGTCCATCGCTATTTCGAGTGTTGAAAAGGGTTAATAACGTTTATTCGGGTAGTTTTGACATGCTTATGTTCATCGGAATGGGACTGTGGGACGAGAGGGATATCAGTTGCAGGGGACTGGAAGTTGCGAGGAGGGCGGATGAGGTTTACGTAGAGTTCTACACTTCGAAGCTGATGGGCACGAATTTGAAGAGGATAGAGGAGTTTCTGGGAAGGAAAGTTGTCGAACTCGAGAGGAGCGACTTGGAGGAGAACTGCGGATGGATCATAGAGAGGGCCAAAGATAGAGACGTGGCTATACTTATACCCGGTGATCCCATGATAGCAACAACCCACTCCGCTTTGAGGTGCGAGGCGGAGAGGAGGGGTGTAAAGACAAGGGTGATAAATTCGGGTAGCATAGTTAATGCTGTATGCGGTTTAACGGGTTTGCACAACTACAAGTTCGGAAAGTCCGCTACGGTAAGCTGGATGAGGTCGAGAACTCCAATAGACGTGATAAATCAAAACCTGAGCATAAACGCACACACACTGCTGTTTTTAGACCTGCATCCGAGACCGATGCTCATAAGCGATGCGGTAAAAATCCTTACGGAAGTTGATGAGAACGTTGGAGAACTGTTTGCGGTTGGAATCGCGAGGGCTGGGAGCGAAAGTCCCACGGTTAAATGCGACAGGTTGAAGAATCTGAAGGATTACGACTTCGGCGATCCACTGCACGTCATGGTCGTTTTGGCAAAACTCCACTTCATGGAGTTCGAATGCCTGAGAATCTTTGCAGACGCCCCAAAGGAGTTGGAGGAGATTGTGGAGTAGATTTTTATTTCCTCAGGTCTAAACGAGTTTCATGATCTGGATAGACTACGAGAGGTGCAACAACTGCGGAAAGTGTTTGAGCTGTCCTCAGGGTGTTTTCGAGGAGATAGACGGTGAAATAGTCGTGGCAAATCCGACGAGGTGCAATTACTGCTTCTACTGCGTTCAGGTTTGTGAGGGTAAGGCGATAGTCGTCGAGGAGATATGATCAGGGTAAACTGCAAGATAGACGGAAAGTTTTGCGGGAGATGTTGTCACGAAACGGAGATGCCCCTAACTTTGGAGGACATGGAGAGGATAGAGTCACTCGGATACTCGAGGAGGGACTTCGCCGTTAAGGTAGGTAGGATATACAGGCTCAGAAACGTTAACGGGAGATGCTACTTTTTGAGTGAAGACAACAGATGCAGAATTTACGAAAACAGACCTCTGGGATGCAGGATATATCCTGTCGTTCTCGATTTGAACGGTAAAGCGATAGTTGACGATATCTGTCCGAAGAGGGATGAGATCAGATCGGAAGATTTGAAGAGGGTCGAACCCATTCTCAAAGAACTTGTAAGGAAGATTTACGGCTCAGTAGTTTAAATTTAAACCTCTCAAGCTTATCCTTACCCCTTAAAAGCTTCTCGTTCGCAAACTCAGTCAAAATTTTTACGTATTCCTCGCTTACGACTA
The DNA here is from genome assembly GCA_027036775.1 of Archaeoglobaceae archaeon. GTDB lineage: Archaea > Halobacteriota > Archaeoglobi > Archaeoglobales > Archaeoglobaceae > Archaeoglobus_B. Next base: position 22,022 of record JALWDS010000032.1, read on the forward strand.
TTTTACCGTTAACTGCCAAAGGAGCTTCAAGTCTCTCGAACGACGTTACCTCAACTGTTGGCCTGCTCAGAGAAATCAGGCAACACCTTCTAAAACCTGAATCGTTTGCGATCCTCATCAAATTCCTCGCACACTCCAAATCTCTGCAGGCGATGTGCAGAATAGGTGGATCGGATATCAACCAAACGTTGCTTTCGAAGTTCCTTAAACACCTCAGAATCTCTTCCGAACTTACAGTTCTGTGCCACTTGCCCAAAAACCTCGCCCTCAGCTTGTCACCTATCTCGGGAACTTCGATCAAAACTATCCTACCAGAACAGCTTGAAGTCGTTACGTAGCACTCGAAGGAGTTTATTAAGTCGAGCAGTTGAATTATATCCTCGTCAACCTCTCCCGATCGCTTGGCCCTTTCAAGCTTCTCCAAGTTTCTCCTCCTAAACTCCTCCCAGTCCACAAATGCTGTTAACAAAAAGTTCAAAAGTTGATCGCCCCTCGATAATCCATGACACTTGAAGAGGAATACTTGGACATAACTTTCCTCAAGGAAAACGGTTTCGTTAGGAAGAGATGCCCCAAGTGCGGGAAGTTCTTCTGGACCGTAGATGAGGATAGGGTAATTTGTGGGGATCCTCCGTGCGACAGCTACAAGTTCATAGGAAATCCGATCTTCAAGAGGGAGTTCGAACTTAGGGAGATGAGAGAGTTTTATCTGAAATTTTTCGAGGAGAGGGGTCACGAGAGAATAGATAGGTATCCGGTCGTTGCGAGGTGGAGGGACGACATATACCTAACTATCGCATCGATAGCGGATTTTCAACCTTTCGTAACGTCTGGAGTTGCTCCTCCACCCGCCAATCCTCTAACGATCTCACAGCCGTGCATAAGGATGGACGACTTGGATTCGATTGGAAGGACTGGAAGACACCTATCTCTATTCGAAATGATGGCTCACCACGCATTCAACTATCCGAACAAGCACGTTTACTGGAAAAACGAGACGGTTCAATACTGCACCGAGCTTTTGCAGAGTTTGGGAGTCAAGCTTGAGGACATAGTTTACAAGGAAGAGCCTTGGGCGGGTGGTGGAAACGCTGGGCCTTGCTTGGAGGCGATAGTTGGCGGAATAGAGTTGGCTACACTGGTTTTCATGAACCTCGTCGAGGACGAGAACGGGGACGTAATAGTGAAGGGTTCGAGGTATAGGAGGATGGAGAACTACATAGTAGATACGGGTTACGGGCTTGAGAGGTTCGTTTGGGCGAGCAAGGGGGTTGCAACGATTTACGATGCGGTCTTTCCGAAGGTCGTAGATTTCATACTGAAGAACAGCGATGTTGAAAAGCCCGACGAGAGGATAATAGCGGAGAGCTCGAAGCTGGCTGGGATAATGGGTGAGTTGAGCGGTGAAAGACTTACAGAGTTTAGGAGGAACCTCGCCAACAAGATGGGAGTCGATTTGGAGGAACTCGAAAGAACCCTAATTCCGATGGAAAAAGTTTACGCCTTGGCGGATCACACGAGGTGCGTTCTCTTCATGCTCGGTGACGGTCTCGTTCCCTCGAACGCCGGAGCGGGTTATCTGGCGAGGTTGATGATAAGGAGGAGTTTGAGAATATCCGAGGAAATTGGATTCGAAGGTGATCTCTTCGATTTGGTTGAACTGCACAGGAAAATGCTCAGGGAGTTCGAGTTCGAGGTTCCTCTCGAAACAATTCAGGAGATGCTTGAGATAGAGAAGAAGAAGTATAGGGCAACGATACAGAGGGGAATCAGCTTGGTTGAGAGGAAGATTGTAAGGAAGGGAAGGGTGGACAAGGAAGACTTGATAGAGTTCTACGACTCTCACGGGATTCCTCCAGAGATGGTTGTTAAAATTGCGAGGGAGAGAGGGATAGACATCTATCTTCCGAAGGACTTCTATGCCGAATTGGCTAAAAGGCACATCAGGGCGGAAAAGAAGAAAGAGGAGAGGAAGCTTAAGGGGGATTATCCTAAAACTGAAAGGCTCTACTACGACGATCCCAAGCTCTTCGAGTTTACCGCAAGGGTCATAGGGGTTGAGGGGGACAAGGTCATACTCGACAGAACGGCCTTTTATCCAGAATCTGGAGGTCAGGACAACGATGTTGGTTACTTCGAGTTCGACGGCGTTAAGGTAAGAGTTTTGGACGTTCAGGAGGAGGGCGGTGTAGTTTATCACGTCGTTGACAATCCGGTTTTAGAGGTAGGTAAGGTCGTTAGGGGTGTTGTAGATAGGGAAACGAGATTGAGACACATGAGGCATCACTCAGCAACTCATCTACTGCTCTACGCTTTGAGAAACCTCTACGGAAATCACGTGTGGCAGGCCGGAGCGAGGAAGGAGAAGGGAAAGGCGAGGTTGGACGTCACACACTACAAGAGGCCGAGCGATGAGGAGATTGCGGAGATAGAGAGAATCGTCAACAGGGAGATAATGGAGAACAAACCAGTAACGTGGGAGTGGATGGACAGAATAGAGGCGGAGAGGAAGTTCGGTTTTAGGCTGTATCAGGGAGGAGTTCCCCCGGGAAGGGTTATCAGAATAGTCAGAGTAGGAGACGACGTTCAGGCCTGCGGTGGAACGCACTGCAGTTCGACGGGGGAGATAGGATTCTTCAAGATAGTTAGAGTCGAATCGATACAGGACGGAGTCGTCAGATTCGAGTTTACAGCTGGTGAGAGTGCCTTGGAGTTCGTTCAAAGTTTGGAGAGAATACTGAGAGATGCGAGCTCCATACTGAGGGTCGAACCTTCGATGTTACCGAAAACGGTCGAGAGGTTTTTCGAGGAGTGGAAGGAGAGGGGTAAGGAGATAGAGAGGTTGAGGAGAGAAATTGCTAAGATCAAGGCGGAGAAACTCCTTGAAGATGCGGAGGAGTTCGATTCGATAAAGGTCGTTTGCGAGGTTATCGATGCGAGCATGGAGGAGATGGTTAAGATTGCGGAGGAGTTGGTCAAACGTAAAGCTGTGGGCGTTCTGATGAACAGAGAGGGTAAGGTTAAGGTCGTAGCCTTCAGCGGGATAGATGTGGATGCGAGGGACTTGATCAGAGAGGTTGGAAGGAGGATAAAGGGAGGTGGAGGTGGGAGGAAGGAGATAGCTCAGGGGGCGGGTCAGATCGCACTGACAAAAGACGAGTTGACGAGCTTGGTCTTCGAGTTTTTATCTAAGCATTACAAATAATAAATTTTTAAATTAAACGGAAAACGCTAAATTCGATGAGATAGTTTGATCCACATGCCCAAGAGGCTCGTTACCGTGGATTTGGAGAAGTGCGTGGGCTGTGGATTGTGCGTTTTGGCATGTTCACGTAAGTTCGGATACGCCGGAAACGACTACTCTGGTATCTTGAGCGTTAGCTTGAGCGGTTTTGAGAGGGGTGCGACTGTAATATTCTGCAGGGGTTGCGAAGACCCTCCGTGCGTTCAGGTTTGCCCGACAGGAGCTTTGAGGAAGAGGAAAGGAGAGGGAGTCCTTTACAAGGAGGAACTTTGCATAGGCTGTAAGAACTGCGTTCAGGCGTGCACAATAGGGGCGATATTCGAGAGGAGGGATGGGAAGATTGCGGTATGCATTCACTGCGGATACTGCGTCAACTTCTGCCCTCACGGAGTTTTAGCTCTTAAGGAGGTGAAAGCATGAGGATTTTGAAGGTAAACTTAAGCGAATACAGTTACGAGATCGAAGAGAGGGACGATATCGAGGAGTGGATAGGTGGTGCGGCTTTAGCTGTCAAACTGATGAGGGAGGAGATTAAGCCGAACGTCGATCCCTTGAGCGAGGAAAACGTCGTCGTCTTTGCAGTAGGGCCGTTCACTCCCGCCTACCCTTTGGCATCGAAAACGGTTGCGATGTTCAAGAGTCCGTTGACTGGAAACTTGGGTGAGAGTCATGCCGGTGGAAGAACAGCTATGGCAATAGCGAACGCAGGATACAGGGCCATAGTTATAAAGGGTAAGAGCCACAAGCCCGTTTACGTCGTGGTTGAGAACGATAGGGTTTACTTCAGAGATGCCCGTGTAATATGGGGTATTGCGGATTCACTCGTAGTTGCGAGGATCATAGCTGAAAAAGAGAAGGGGAGGGGTATTAGAACTATAATGAGGATCGGCGGTGCTGGAGTTAAGCTCGTGAGATACGCATGCGTTACAACCGAAACTTACAGACACTTCGGAAGGCTCGGTTTGGGTGCTGTATTTGGTAGCAAGAACCTGAGAGCCTTGGTCGTCATTGGGAGGGGAGCCTTCAAGGTTAAAGATGTAAAGGCCTACAAGGAGGTTTACAGGGAGATATACGATCTCGCTTTGAAATCGGATGCTATGAAGAAGTATCATCTGATAGGAACCCCCGTCAACGTCAAACCCCTAAACACGATCAAAGCCCTACCTACGAGGAATCTCACTTCGACGACGTTCGAGAAGGCTGATGAGATAAGCGGTGAGGCCTTTGCCGAATACAACTTGGGGAGGAGAATAGCCTGTGCCCACTGTCCGATAGCGTGCATACACGTCGCGACTCTAAGGATTCCATACGAAAACGAGCCTTACTTCTACAGAACGATAATGGTCTCATACGACTACGAACCGATATACTCCTTAGGTTCCATGCTGGGTGTTGGGAGCAGAGAGGGTGTTTTGAGGCTTATACACAAGGTCGAAACCTTGGGGTTGGATGCCATGAGCACAGGAGTTTGCTTAGCTTGGGCTACCGAAGCTTTCAAGAGGGGACTTATAGGTGAAAACGAAACGATTGTAAAACTCGAATTCGGAAACGTGGAAAACTATTTGCAGGCGATGGAATACCTATACCAGCAACCGAACGATTTCTACAGGGTTTTGGCACAGGGAGTTGAAAGGGCGAGCGAAGTTTACGGTGGGAGGGAATTCGCTTTGGCTTTTGGAGGAAACGAGATGCCCGGTTATCATGCGGGTTACGCAACTCACATAGGTTATCTGATAGGTTTGAGGCACTCCCATCTGGACAACGCCGGTTACGCTTTGGACCAGAAGATAAAGGATTATCCACCTCCAGAGGAGCTGGTTGATCAACTCGTAAAGGAGGAGTGCTGGAGGCAGGTTTTGTCCAGTCTTGTCGTTTGTTTCTTCGCGAGGGGCGTTTACAAGCCCGAGATAGTTAGTAAGGCATTCAAACCGCTGGGTTACGAGTTGAGCGAGGAAGAACTGATAAGATACGGAGAAGAGACTTACAGAGAGAAGTTAAGGCTAAAGGTCGATATGGGATTCAAAAAGCCGAGAATACCAGACAGGATTTTCGAAACGGAATGCACGCACGGCAAACTTGAAAGGGAATACGTAGAGAGGGCTTTGGATTACTGGTGGAGCAAATACGTCAGATAGGATCGGAAATCTCCTTAATATTTTCCCTCGTCAACTTTATCCCGTAGTTTTCCAGAAACCTGAAATGCCTTTCATTCAACTCGAAAACAAATTTATAGCTTTCAAACGACCTTTCAATTTCCTTAACTCCAGTAATCTTGGAGATGTATTCAACAACATCCCCTTCAAAGCTCTTCGAACTCCTTACGCATCTGCCCAACCTCACGATCACATCTCTCTTCGCCTTCCAAAACTCAACGTTCGAGGCCATTGAACAGCACGGATAATCGCCAACGACATCCTTGAAGTGCAGAACCCTATCGAAGCTTTGAAGGTAGGGTTCCCATATTGCCATAGCATCGTGTTCGCACGACTTGAACGAATCTATAGCCTCTCTAACGGAATTGAAGTATCTGAAGGTTAGATCGTATAGGTCGAAGTTGAGTTTCTCGAGGACGAGCTTCAGGTTGGCCTCCATAGCCGAAAATTCGGACGTTGCGAAAACCCTGCACTTCCTCAGATCACCCTTGTAAACCAACCCGCTACCGTTCATCGCAACTACCGCATGTATCTTCATGGATTTTAAGAGGAGTGCGAAAACGGTTTGAGTTACGAAAGGGGAAAATCCCACATCTATCCTCCCGCTCGCAATCTCCTTCGTCAGTTCCAGAGCGGAGTCGAAGACCTTCAAAACGTATCTCATCCCAAGCTTCTTCAGGCCGGAGATGACGTGGGGGTATTCGGAAGCTCTTAGAATACCGACCCTCAGGATTTTGTGGAACTTGGGAGCTTTTTCGAAATACCAAACCCTGTAAGACTTCCCCGCTATCCTCTCTCTGACCACCAATCCCTCACTTTCGAGCTCTCTAAGAACATCGCTTACTGTCGATTTCGACAGATTCAGCGCTTTGTGGACCTCGCTCTGCAAAACGCTACCCCTCTCTTTAACGAAGTTCAGAACCCTCTCCCTGGCATCCACATCGAAACTCGAAAGGCTTATATATCAACCTTACCGAACACGTGTTCGATGATGATAGACGTTGTGGTCATAGTTGCGATGCTGATACCCTTCGCATTCAAGTCCAAGCTCGCTTACGTTTACTGGATAGTGCTGTCAAGCCTCTACATAGCCTACAAGGCTTGGAGGTGGAAGGTATGATTCTGTGGGCGGTAGCGATCTACATGGTCGTAGGAACTTTAATAGCCCTCTACGCCAAGAGAGGGATTAAAACTCAGGAGGACTACTTCTTGGCAAACAGAAGGCTTGGAGGAATCGTTTCCGCTTTAACATACGCATCGACAACTTACTCCGCATTCATGATGGTCGGATTGGTCGGTTTGGCTTACGCAACCGGTGTCGGTTCCGCGGGATTCGAGTTGATGTATCTCGTTGGAACGGTATTTCTGCTGAGCTACTACGCCCCGAAGTTCTGGAGTATGGGAAAGGAGAAGGGATACGTCTCTCCAGTCGAGGTTTTCGAAGACAGATACGGTAAGTTCGTTTCGACGCTATCGTCTATCTTCGCTCTGATAGCTCTCATACCCTACACGTCAATTCAGATAATGGGTTCCGCATACCTTCTTGGAATAGACTACACGCTTGCGGTTTTGATAGTAGCCTTCGTAATAGCCTTCTGGGCTTTTTTGGGAGGTATGAAGAGCGTTGCAATAACCGACGCAGTTCAGGGTGTTTTCATGCTTTTAATGGCGATAGTGGCTGTTATATGGACAGCGAAGAACGTAGCCTTCGGTATTCCAGATTCCGCTGTCTTTCCGAACGAGTTTTGGACACCTTTAAGGTTTGCAAGCCTAACCTTACCTTGGTTCTTCTTCGCCCTAACGAATCCCCAAGTCTCTCAGAGGATGTTCGTTCCCAAAGACGATAAAGCTCTGAAGAGGATGGTCATATTGTTCGCAATCTTCGGCTTGATATACACGGCACTCGTAACAATCTTGGGTCTCTCCCTAAGGCTTGGAACGGATTTGGGTAGGTTCCCGCTCGTGAGTTACAGGGACAGGGTAACTCCCACCTTGCTGAGTATGATGCCAGAATACCTTGCCATTGCGGTAGCTTTGAGCATAATAATGGCATCCGTGACAACTGCCAATTCCATAGTTCTAACGCTTTCATCCATGCTCTTGAGAGACGTTTTGAAGGATAGGGAGAGGATTGTGCTGGGTAAGGTTTTCGTCGTAGTTTTAACTGTCGTTCTAATCTTCTTCGCACTTCAAAGGCCCGGATACATAGTGGAGTTGGCCGTTCTGTCATCGACAATTCTGCTCTGCCAGCTACCCCTCATACTGGGTGTCTTCCACTTCAAATTCGGAGGTAGGGTTACGGGACTATCGACTCTAACGGCCGGATTCGTTACAGCCGTAGTTCTATCTCTGCTGAGGGTTCCTTGGACTTCCATAGCGGTATTCTTCGTTTCCTTTGCAGTTTTCTTTGGTGTGGGACTTATCGAAAGGTCTAAGACCACTTAATTCAATAGATTTCATGCGAAGGCTCACCTTGGAGGAAGGTAAAAAAGCGGTAAGGCTGGCGAGAAAGGCAATAGAGACATACCTTTCGGAAGGTAGAGTCATCAAAGATAGACTGTCGGGCGTTTTCGAGGAGAAGAGGGGTGTTTTCACGACCCTAACCAAGCACGGCGAATTGAGGGGATGCATAGGATTTCCCTATCCAATCAAGAGGCTGGATGAGGCCATAATAGAGTCCGCCATCGCATCGGCAACTGAAGACCCGAGGTTTCCACCCGTGAGCTTGGAGGAGATGGACGAGATAGTCGTTGAAGTTACCGTTTTGACTCCACCGGAAAAGCTGGACGTTAAACCCCAAGATTTGCCGAAGCACATAGAGATAGGCAGACACGGGTTGATGGTGAAGTATCGCTTTCACTCCGGACTGCTTCTACCTCAAGTCGCGGTAGAATACAACTTCGACGAAGAGGAGTTTTTGTCTCAAACTTGCATAAAGGCCGGACTGCCTCCAGACTGCTGGTTTTACGCCGAAGTTTACAGGTTTGAAGGACAGATATTCAAGGAAACGAAGCCAAAAGGGGACGTGATTGAGGTCGATTTGAGGGGTGCCAAAAAGTGTCACGGGTGACGGCGGGGAAACAGTTGCCAACGATGAACGGCACCGTTCTGGATCTCCGCTACATATTGTATCATTACTATAACTTTCTGTAGCGGAGACAGTCATCACGGACACCCGACGCCCCTCACCGCAGTTCTCCTACGGGTCTCGGAACGGTCGGGGCACGTTAGTTATGTAGCTAATAGTATGTAGCTAATAGGTTTATAAATATTTCGATGGATTATCCAAAAAGTATCAAACGTATATAAATGTTATAGCTCGCTATAGCTTTTCAGAAACTGCTTTAAACCCCTCTTTGGAAGTTAATTCTAAGTAATAGATAAGCGTTTTGGTCGAAGGATAGAGTGATATTACCAGACGCACATCAAAACGCATGGATCAAATTGAGGATGTAATCGAAGAGGCCTTAAAGCTCGTAACCCCAAGTGAGGATGAGATAGAAAAGGCCAAGAGGGCTGAAGAAGAGTTGAGAAGGAGGCTAAGCTCCGTTTTATCCGAATATCCGAATTTGGAATACAGATTTCTCGGTAGCTACGCGAGGAACACTTGGCTCAGGGGCAACTTGGAGATCGACATCTTCATACTCTTTCCAGAGGATACTCCGATGGAGGAGCTTGAGAGGGTGGGTTTGGAGGTTGGGAAAGCGGTGGTTGACGAATACGAGTTGAGATACGCCTCACACCCCTACGTTCACGGAAGGGTTTTAGGAGTTGAAGTCGATGTGGTTCCTTGTTACAAGCTCAAATCACCAGATAAGATAAAGTCCGCGGTCGATAGAACACCGTTCCATCACGACTGGCTTAAGGATAGAATCAGGGGAAAGGAGAACGATGTCAGACTTCTAAAGCAGTTTTTGAAGGCGAACGGAATATACGGGGCGGAATACAAGGTTAGGGGATTTTCTGGCTATCTCTGCGAACTTCTGATAGTATTTTACGGCTCCTTTTTGAACGTAATTAGAGGTGCGATAAAGTGGAGAAGGGATACGGTGATAGACGTACCAAACCGCAAGGTTTACAGAAGAAAGGGCGGTAACTTCTTCGTAGTCGATCCGGTCGATCCTAAAAGGAACGTCGCAGCGAATTTGAGCTTGGACAACCTTGCAAGGTTCGTTCAACTCTGCAGGGAGTTTTTAGATAAACCTTCAATCGACTTCTTCAAACCGAAGGAAATGGATTTGGACGAGCAAGGGTTTGTTGAAGAGGATAGAGTTGTCGTCGTTGTCGCCTT
>JALWDS010000033.1 GCA_027036775.1 Archaeoglobaceae archaeon
TGATATACTTAACGATGCGGTCAAAAAGCGGTGAATTTTTTAAGTTTTGATTGTCTACAGGTAAAATGATAGTTCACTTCACGATCGACTTTACAGCGTCGGAATCGAGATATTTTTGGATGTATTCTAGAGCTTACGTCAGGGGATTTTTATACTGGACTTTAAGAAGGATAAACAGGATTTTAGCCGAGGAATTGCATACCAGTAAGGGGCTTTCACCTTTTGCAATCTCTCCAGTATTCAAAGACGACTACTTCATTGAAAGGCTCGTAGAGGGTGAAAAGTATTCCTTTACAATTTCGGTATTCGTTGAAGATGTCGGAGAGGCTTTGAAGGATTACTTGGCAAGCGTCGATAGAATACCCCTTCTTGGCATGTTGGAAGCATACATTTCAAGTCTCGCCATCGCCTCTATTGGCCCTCTTCCAGTGTAGTATCTCTTCACGTCTATTTTCCGAAAGGACTAAAGCCGAATTTAGAGCGGTTAAGAAGTGCAAAGGGATAGTTTTAAGGTTGGGATGGGGGACCGGATGGTATTCCAAGACCGTTGGCCTGTTGTTAAAGACCCATCCCAAATTCGAGTATTTGAGAACGAAACTCGGGTTAGGTAAAAATCCGAAAACAAAAAAGGTTTCGAGCGTATTTCCGAAGACGAGGAAGGTTACGGTGGACGAAAAGCCTTTGGGCTGGGTAAACATAAATTAATGCGGTTGCGTCGGAAATTAACGATTTGATTCGGCCAACTTCAGGAAATATTCGTGTATCCTCGTATCGTTCGTCAACTCTGGATGAAATGCGAATCCCAAGATGTTGCCCTGCTGAACGCCGACTATGTAATCTTCGAACTTCGCAAGGACTTCGACGTTTTCACCGACTTTGACTATAGCTGGAGCCCTTATGAATACGGCCGGAAACAAACCGATGTTCTTCACGTTCAAGTTAACTTCAAAGCTCTCTCTCTGCCTTCCGAAGGCGTTCCTCTTAATCCAAACGTCCAAAAGACCTAAGAGCTTGGTCTTGGTTTTTTCAACCTGCTCATCTCCGTGCTTTGATAAGAGTATGAGACCTGCACAGGTCCCCATTACGGGCTTACCCTCTTCTGCCTTCCCTATTACCTCCTTGGCAATCGAATCCTTCCAAATCAGCCTGCTTATCGTCGTGCTTTCCCCACCCGGTATTATAACTCCATCGCTCTTCCCGACAACCCCCTTTTTGCGAGTTGGAACAACTTCACCATCTATTCCGAGCTTTTTCATAGCTTTCCTCGTAATCAAAACGTGCTCCTCTACCGCTCCTTGAACGCCTACAACCGCTATCCGCATTTTTCTAAGAACGCGCTTGGGGTTTATCACTTTACCGCAAGCCATTTTAAACTTAGAGTTGTCGAAGTGCGGTGAACGTAGCGTTCGGCCCAGTCCCTTCGAGACGTTTGGGGAAGAGCTTGGGAGTTAACAACTTACCGTCAAAGTTCTGCACGTATTCCTGTCTCTACTGCCAAATCGGTGTGACTGTAAACAAAACTGTTGAGAGAAGAGCTTTTTACGATCCGAAGGATGTATTTGAGTGCGTCAAGGGAAGGGTGGAAATCGTGAAGGATTTGGACTACGTAACGTTCGTTCCAAACGGGGAACCTACTTTAGACGTTAACTTGGGAAGGGAGGTGGAGATGCTCAAATCTTTGGGGTATCCTATAGCGATAATAACGAACTCCTCGTTGATCTGGAGGAGAGACGTTAAAGAGGACTTGACGAACTTCGATCTCGTTTCTCTAAAAATCGATGCTGTGAGTGAAGACTTTTGGAGATTTATCAACAAACCTCACGAAAGCTTAAAGTTGGATTCGATTTTGAACGGAATCTTGGAGTTTGTTGATTCTTTTGAAGGCAAGATAGTAACCGAAACGATGCTTATAGATGTAGATTACGGTGATGAGTTGGAGAAGATTGCGGAATTTTTGAAGGAGTTGAAACCTGATAAGGCTTACATCTCAATACCTACCAGACCTACCGCATTCAAAGTTAAACCGGCAAGTGCAGATGTAATTAACAAAGCCTACCAGCTGTTCTCAAAACACGTCAAAGCTGAACTCCTCGTGGACTTTGAGGGTAGCGATTTTGGAGTGAGCGATTTGGAAAGGGATTTGCTCGGCATAATGAGAGTTCATCCCATTAGGGAAGATGCTTTGAAAGAAATTTTGAAAAGACACAATGCAGATTTTTCTGTTGTGGAGAAACTCGTTAAAGAGGGGAAGGTCGTTGAAGTTGAGTATTTGGGAAAGAAATTCTACCTTCTGAACGTGCCAACTTAAGCTAAGGTAGTATAAGAACGTCGAATTCTTTCATGACCTCTTTAACAAATAGGAAGTGTTTATCCTTTGTGATTACCTTTAAACCGTTGTTTAATGCGATTGCGGAGATGATAATATCAATGGCGGGTATGGGTTTTCCTATCTTCAGAATTTCCGTCGATATTTTTAGAGCTAAGTTGTAGTCGGATTTTGTGGGGTATAGAACTTTGAGATCTAATTCCAAAGCTTTTGGAAACTCTACGAGGTTAAATATCGTGGTGTATCCGTGAATTTTTCTCGTTCTTTTTGCACGCATCGATCAACTTACTCGTATCGTAGAGAACCTTTTCCATTCCGCATCCCTCATCTTTTCGTAGCCTTCAACAACATTCTCAACGTTTAACTCGCTTAAACTCTTTTTAAAATCTTGTCCAAGCTCTTCTAAGATTTCTTTGGTGTTCTTCTCAATTTCGCTTTCTTCTAACCTCTTTATGTAGTCTAATATTGCTTTTCTAACGACTTCACTCCACTTTACCTCCCTGTATTTCTTCATCTTCTTGTAAATGTCCTCCGGTATCGATAAAGTTATGTTGGGCATACACGTATTATGTGAATTTAAACATTTTAACTCTTTAGTGCTTAAGCTTTAAAGTTATGAATCTTCAAAAAACAAAAAATTGTTACACTCCCCTTTCCTGCATTCTAACCTCAAGCTGTGAGACCTCCAAACCCCTCATCGCCTCTCCCAACCCCTTGCTCACTTCCGCAATAACCTCCGGCTCATCCCAGTGTTCTACGGCCTCAACTATTGCCCTCGCAT